>CAZGTY010000071.1:0-8979 GCA_964528895.1 uncultured Blautia sp.
CAGAAGAACTCACTGCAAAACAGTTATCGGACGATTATTTACATTGTTTTGAGCGCGACAGGCGGCATGCCGGAGATGGTATTTGAGTATATTTTAAAGCAGAACGGCATTGATCCTGAGAATGATCTTGAGATCGACCAGAGCATTGATTTTGGTTCTACGGCAGCGGCTTTTTCAGGCGGACGGTCGGAATTCAGCGTCGAGTTTGAGCCTGCGGCAACAGCTCTGGAAAAGGAGGGCGCCGGTTATGTTGTGGCTTCTCTGGGCGTGGATTCAGGCTATGTGCCGTATACCTCCTACAGTGCAAAGACCAGCTACATGGAGGAGCATCCTGAGATCATCCAGAGCTTTACCAACGCCCTGCAAAGGGGAATGGAGTTTGTACAGACTCATGCGCCGGAGGAAATAGCGGCTGTGATCGAGCCGCAGTTTCCGGAGACGGATCCGGATACCATTACCACCATCGTAAAGCGTTATTATGAGCAGGATACCTGGAAGGGAGATCTGATCTTTGAAAAAGAGAGCTTCGAGCTTTTGCAGGATATCTTGGAAGGAGCGGGAGAACTGAAGGAGCGCATGGATTATGAGAGCCTTGTAAATACGGAATACGCACAGAAGGCAGTGCAGTGACCTTTCCGGCTGGGGGCGCGAGCCTTCCGGCCGGGAGATAAAATCTTTCCCCGGCGTACCTTGTATTGTGGAAGAAAGACTGCTAAAATAGGTGATATTCATGAAAATAACAGTAGACAAAGGAGGTTCTTATGAAAAAGGAGAAAAAGGCCGTGATCGGCCTGATCTTACTGGCGCTGATCCTTGCCGGCGTATACTACTATGTAGCCTTGCCGGCTATCAATATCCATTCCGGCGGTTTCTGGATGTTTCTGCTGATAGTACTGCTGGCTCTGATGATCATATCCGGCGGGAAGGCTGTAATAGAAGAGCTGTTGCGGGTTCGTTCCTTTAAAGACCTGCGAAGCGCAGGAAGGAATCTTCGGGCGAGGCGTGTGCCGAAGATATTCTTTTTCCTGCTGATCGCGGCAGCGCTGGTGTATCTGGGCGGCTCGGTCCTGTCCTCGCCGATCATCAACGCCAGAAAATATCAGGCGCTTCTGGTTCCGGAAACCGGCGACTTCTCTCAGGATGTAGAAAAAGTAAACTATAACAATATACCGATTTTGGACAAGGATTCCGCAGAGCTGCTTGGCAACCGGAAAATGGGTTCCATGGTGGATATGGTATCCCAGTTTGAGGTGAGCGACCTGTATTCCCAGATCAATTACAAGGGCCGCCCGGTTCGGGTGACTCCACTGGTATACGCCAGCACCATCAAATGGTTTACCAATCAAAAAGAGGGGATACCCGCCTATATCGTCATTGATATGGCAACCCAGAACACCGAGCTGGTAAAGCTGGAGCAGGGAATAAAATATTCAGAGTCCGAGCGACTGAACCGGAACATATACCGTCATCTGAGATTTCATTATCCCACCTACATGTTTGACCAGCTGAGCTTTG
This sequence comes from uncultured Blautia sp., assembly GCA_964528895.1. Classification (GTDB taxonomy): domain Bacteria; phylum Bacillota; class Clostridia; order Lachnospirales; family Lachnospiraceae; genus Blautia_A. The sequence continues at coordinate 1,516 of CAZGTY010000071.1, forward strand.
AGCTGGATGAGGACGGCGTACCATACTGGATCTGCCCGGTGAAGAAATTTAACATTGGACTATTTGGCGGACAGACTATAGGAAAAGTAGTTTTATGCAACGCCATCACAGGCGAATGTCAGTCCATGAATGTGGAAGATTGCCCGGAGTGGGTGGACCGCGTTTATCCGGCCGACCTTCTGATCCAGCTTTATGATTATCATGGAACTCTGAAAAACGGTTTTATAAACAGCGTTTTTGGGCAGAAGGGATGCCTTCAGACCACATCGGGATACAATTATCTGGCGCAGGATGACGATGTATGGGTTTACACGGGCGTTACGTCCGTGAGCGGCGACCGCTCCAATGTGGGCTTTGTGCTGATGAATCAGCGGACAAAGGAAACTCGCTATTACGAAGTGGCGGGCGCGGAGGAATTCTCTGCAATGGATTCCGCCGAGGGGCAGGTGCAGAACCTGGGATATAACGCCACATTCCCGCTGCTTTTAAATATTTCCGGAGAGCCCACGTATTTTATTGCACTGAAGGATAACGCGGGTCTGGTAAAGAAATATGCTATGGTAAATGTCCAGCAATACCAGAGCGTAGCTATCGGAGATACGGTGGCTGACTGTGAAAGTACCTATATCAAAATGCTTAATTCGGGAGGCGGCGCTGTCGATTCCGGTGCGGAGACGAAAAAGATCACAGGCGTCATCCGGCGCCTGGCTCAGGGCGTGGTGGAAGGAAATACGCATTTTTATGTAACCCTCGAGGACAGCAATCTGATTTTCGACGTACCTATTGTGGAATTTATGGAGATCGTCCGATATGCGGAAGGAGATGAGCTTACCCTCACCTACGTGGAGGGCGATCCGGTATGCACTGTTTTGTCCCTGGAAGAGTGACGGCAGTAAGGAGCAGGAAGCATGAACAACAAGAAGAGAAAGCTGTTTCTGGTAATTCTGGCTTTGATTCTGGCCCTGCAGGGCTTTTTGGCGGTCAGGATCGCCGGGGGAAAGATCCACACGTTGGAGGATGTGGAAAAGGCTATGAATACCACCTCCATTGACCGGGAAGCGGAGAAAAGAAAACAGGAGAGAGAAGCGGAGGGGCTTACGGAGGCTCCTTCTTCGGAAACGGTTGTCGGGGTTTCACCCACACCGGAGCCGGAGAAGTTGGAGGACAATGCTGCCATTCAGAAGCCGCAGGAGGCAGAAACACCGATAGAAGGTCTTACGAATCTGCGGCAGCAGCTTGAGGCCATGACTGCCGTTTATGAGGGCGACTGGTCCGTGTATGCGGAGGATCTCACAGCGGGTGAATATATGGTCCTGAACAGCCATCAGGTGAAGGCTGCCAGTCTGATCAAGCTTTTTATTATGGGGGCAGTCCTCCAGCAGGTGGAGACAGATCAGCTGGAGCTGGATCAGACGGTGAATCAATTTTTAAATTCTATGATCACGGTGAGTGATAATTATTCCGCCAATGAGCTGGTGAAACGCCTGGACGGAGAGAACGGGGATCCGGCACAGGGCATGCTTGTGGTGAATGCCTTTGCCGCGCAGGAGGGATATACGGATACCTTTCAGGGACGGGAGCTGGCGGATACCTCCCAGGAGCAGCCCGCAGCGGAGAATTATACTTCTGTGAAGGACTGCGGCCTGTTTTTAAATAGGGTTTATTACGGTAAATGTGTGTCTGCACAGGCATCGGAGCAGATGCTGAATCTTTTAAAGCTTCAGACCAGGACCTCCAAAATTCCCGCAGGTGTTCCTGCGGGAAGTCTGGTGGCAAACAAGACGGGAGAGCTGGCGGATACAGAGAGCGATGCGGCTATTGTATATTCACCGGGAGGAGATTACATTCTCTGTGTGATCGCCACGGGCCTGACGGATACGGCGGCCGCCCGGACAAATATTACTACGATTTCCTCGGTGGCATATCAGTATTTTAACCCTGTATCCGACACAGTATAAAACCAGCGCAGAATAGGAAAAGGAGGATATTATGACAAATAAGAGACAGTGCGGTGTGCTGCTTCCCATCAGCAGTCTTCCGTCAAAATACGGAATCGGATGCTTTTCCAAAAGCGCCTATGATTTTGTGGATGCTTTGAAGGCAGCGGGGCAGAGCCTGTGGCAGATTCTTCCGCTGGGGCCTACCGGCTACGGGGATTCACCCTACCAGTCTTTTTCCACCTTTGCGGGAAATCCCTATTTCATCAGCCTGGAGGACCTGATCGAGGAAGGGGTCCTGACGAAAAAAGAATGCGATGCCGTGGATTTTGGCGAGGATGTTTCCGGCGTGGATTACGCGAAAATTTACGAAGGCCGTTTTGCCCTGCTCAGAAAGGCATACGAGAGGAGCAATGTTGCGGAAAACTGGGAATTTCATAGATTTCAGGAGGAGCAGAGCTGGTGGCTTCGGGATTATTCTCTGTTTATGGCGGTAAAGGATCGGTTCGGAGGCGCGCCCTGGAGCGAATGGGCGGAGGATATCCGCCTGCGCTGGCAGAATGCCCTGGATTATTATAACAGGGAGCTGTACTTTGAGATCGAGTTTTATCAGTATCTGCAGTTTATATTCAGTCGGCAGTGGCGGAGGCTGAAGGCGTACGCCAATGAAAAGGGTATCCGGATCATCGGAGATATTCCCATTTATGTGGCGATGGACAGCGCGGATGTCTGGGCCAGCCCATGGCTGTTTAAGCTGGATGACAACAACCGGCCCACAGAGGTAGCCGGATGTCCGCCGGACGGTTTTTCCGCTGAAGGCCAGCTTTGGGGGAATCCTCTGTATAACTGGGAGGTGCATAAAAATTCCGGATTCAGATGGTGGCTGCAGCGGATCGCGCATTGCTTTACCATGTATGATATTTTGCGGATCGACCATTTCCGGGGCTTTGACGAGTACTATGCGATTCCCTTTGGTGATAAAACGGCGGAAAATGGCCATTGGGAAAAGGGGCCGGGTATGGATCTGTTCCGTACTATTGCGTGGCATCTGGGTGAAAAGGATATCATTGCGGAGGATCTGGGCTATATGACGGATTCTGTGAAAAGACTGGTAGCGGAGAGCGGATATCCGAACATGAAGGTGATAGAATTCGCCTTTGATAAGCGTGATACGGGAAACGCAAGCGATTATCTTCCGCATAATTATACGCATAACTGCGTGGCGTATACAGGTACGCATGATAATGCCACCCTTTCCGGGTGGTTTCAGGAGATTACTCCTTCAGAGCGGAAGATGGTCCGGAAATATCTGAATAATTTTTACGACAGAGACGATGAGATCTATAAGGACATCATCTGTCTGGCCATGCGAAGTGTGGCGAATATCTGTATCATTCCTCTGCAGGATTATCTGGGACTGGACAACAGCGCCCGCATTAATCAGCCGTCCACTCTTGGAAAAAACTGGAAGTGGCGGCTAAAGGAGGGGCAGTTCAGTCAGGCTCTTCAGAGTGAGATGGCGGAGCTGGCGGTAAGATACGGCCGCGAAGCGCGGGATTAAGACAGATTTTAGATGAAAAGGTAAAAGGGGCTGCTATTTTAAGGCGGCCCTTTATCATTTTAAAAAAAGCATTTGATCTTTTTTAAAGGAAAGCGTTTAATCTTTCCGGAAATAATGCCTGGATGCTGTTCACATGATATGGCAGCCCTTTCAAAGCTCCTTTTTGAATGAAATAGAAGAAACCGGCAGATAATAAAGGAAAAAGGAGAAGAAGGATGGGAACGGAGGGAAAATATGAGGGAAGTTATCAGCTTAAATAAGAACTGGCGATTCATACAAAAGGACGTGGGGGTGCCGGAGGTATTTCCGGTGGACTGGAGTAAGGTCAACCTGCCCCATACCTGGAACAGTGTGGACGGACATGACGGCCGAGGCGGATATGACCGCGGCAATTACTGGTATGCGAAAAGCTTTTTTACGCCGGAGCAGCCATTGGGAGAAGGCAGAGTGTTCCTGGAGGTTTTGGCGGCGGGACAGCAGGCGGCGGTTTATGTGAATGGAGAAAAGGTACTTTGCCATGAGGGAGGTTATTCCATTTTCCGCGGTGATATTACGGAATATTGCAGGCAAGAGGGGGAAAACCTTCTGGTGATCTCCTGCAGTAATGAGGAAAAAAGCAACGTTTATCCTCAGACGGCGGATTTTACGTTTTATGGCGGTCTTTACAGAGGGGTAAACCTGATCAGTGTTCCAAAGGCGCATTTTGATCTGGAGTATTACGGAGGTCCCGGGCTTATGGTGACGCCCGTGCCGTGTGGACGCCGGGGCGCGGAATTTAACCTGGAGACGTGGGTGAATAATGCGGATGAGAATTATACGGTCCTTTATTCAATACTGGATAAAGAAGGGAATGAGGTCGCTGGCACGGTACGTCCTGCGGAGGATCCGAATACTGTGGTCTATGTGCCGGAGGTGAAGCTATGGGAGCTGGATGCGCCGTATCTCTACAGAGTTACGGCCCGGCTGCTTCGCAGGAACGAGGTTTATGATGAGGTGAGCGTGCAGGCTGGGGTGCGAAGCTTTGCCTGCGATCCGGAAAAGGGCTTCATCATCAATGGGGCGGCGACTCCCCTGCGTGGCGTGAGCCGCCATCAGGATTTTTTGTACAAAGGGAACGCGCTGACCAGAGAGGACCACTACAGGGATGCGGCCATGATCAGGGAGCTGGGGGCAAATACCATTCGGCTGGCTCATTATCAGCACTCTCAGGATTTTTATGATGCCTGTGATGAGATGGGCTTTGCCGTATGGGCGGAGATTCCCTTTATCACTGTGATGAGCGCGGATCCCGCCGCCCATGAAAACTGTATCAGCCAGATGAAGGAGTTGATTGTCCAGAATTATAATCATCCGTCCATTATGTTCTGGGGGATATCCAATGAGATCCTTATCGGCGGTATTTCAGAGCGCCTGATCGAAAATCATAAGGAGCTGAACGCCATCTGCAAGGAGCTGGATCCCACGCGGCTGACGGTTATCGCCCATGTGACCATGACGCCTGCGGAGAGCCCGGTGCATCATATCACGGATATTGAGGGCTATAATCATTATTTTGGTTGGTACGGCGGAAAAATGGAGGACAATGGTCCATGGCTGGATAATTTTCACAGGCTTCACCCGGATATTTGTCTGGGGCTGTCGGAGTATGGCTGCGAAGGAATTCTTACCTATCACAGTGAGGAGCCTGCGTGTAAGGATTACAGCGAGGAGTATCAGGCTCTGTATCATGAGCACATGGCGAAGGTCCTTGAGGAGCGGCCCTGGATATGGTCAGGCTATGTGTGGAATATGTTTGATTTTGGCTGCGCGGCCCGCAATGAGGGCGGTGTGGCGGGAAGAAACAATAAGGGGCTGGTGACTATGGACCGGAAGATAAAAAAGGACAGTTATTTTATTTATAAGGCATATTGGAATGAGGAACCCATGGTTCATATCTGCGGCAGGCATTACGCGCAGAGAGCCGGGGAGACCACCAGGATCCGGGTGTATTCCAATCTTTCGTCTGTGGCGTTGTATGTGAACGGCGAGAAGACGGAAGAAAAGGCCGGGCATAAGGTGTTTGTATTTGAAGTGGCGCTGAAGGCGGGCTTTAATCAGGTTACAGCTGAGGCAGGGGAGGTAAGGGACAGCGTTACCCTGGAAAGGGTGGATAAGGAGCCCTCCGTTTATGCGCTGCCGGAGGTGAATGAGCAGGCTGAGGGAGTGGCCAACTGGTTTAAGCCGGCGGGTTCTTTCATGCCGGAGGGATTGTAGGGGAAAACACGGAAATAAATTGAAATTTCCCGTCTTCTGTACTATACTGAAGGCGGGATTTTCTGATGAAAGAGGGTAACATAAATGAAGATTGGTTTTATTGGATGCGGAAATATGGGTTCCGCTATGATCGACGGAATTTTGAAAAAAGGAATTTTTGAAAAGGATGAGATCATTGTCTCGACCCTTACGGAGGCGGGCAGAAAACGCAGTGAAGAAAAACTGGGAGTGAGGACGGCTTTGAATAACAAAGAGGTAGTCCGGAGCGCCCAGGTCATTGTGCTGGCTGTGAAGCCGCAGTTTTATGAGGAAGTACTTACGGAGATAAAAGAAGAGCTCACGGATAAGCATATGGTGATCGGCATTGCTCCGGGGAAAACGCTGGCATGGCTGCGGGAAAAATGCGGGCGGGACCTCCGGATAGTGCGTATGATGCCAAATACTCCCGCTAAGGTGGGAGAAGGGATGACCGGAGTTTGCGTCAATGAGCTGGTCACGGAGGAAGATGTGGAGATGATCTGCCGGATCACGGACAGCTTTGGACGCACGGAAATCGTGCCGGAGCGTCTGATGGATGCCGTGGGGGCTGTGAGCGGCAGCTCCCCTGCCTATGTATTTATGTTCATCGAGGCTATGGCGGACGCGGCGGTAGCCCAGGGGATGCCGAGAAAGCAGGCTTATTCCTTTGCGGCCCAGGCAGTGCTGGGAAGCGCGAAGCTGGTGCTGGAGACCGGTATGCATCCGGGAGAATTAAAGGATATGGTATGCTCCCCGGGCGGAACCACCATCGAGGGGGTGCGCGTACTGGAAAAGGCAGGGATGCGAAGCGCGGTGTATGAGGCTTTGCAGGCCTGCGCGGAAAAAGGAAAGAAGCTGTAATTCGGGCGGTCAGGCAGGAAATTACAGTAAGTGGCAAAAAGAACAATTTGTACTTAATGGCATTATGTGCTAAACTCTCCTTGGGAAGGAGGTCTGGCACATATGTATTTTACGGAAAAGCTGCTGCTGCTATCCATGAAGTGGGAAAAAAGCCGGCGCCCCGGCGTACGGCTTATGGGGAAGCTTGTGGGTATCCTGCCCCTGCGGTATGCACAGCACATGGAAAAGCGGCTGTTTCAGGGGAAGTGGGATCCGATGAAAAAATATCAAAAAAAGAAGCGCCGCCGTTAAAGGAGCGGCACTCCCCTGCTCATACTGCTGTTGTGATATGCGGGATCCATAGTTACGTCCTCCCCGAACCAGGCCGGGGGTACATAGGCTATGGCAGCAGCCTCGGAGGAAAACTCCACCTCGGCGAGAAACAGGCCCTCGTATGGCTTTTGAAATACGTCCAGCTCGATGGTGAGGCCCTCCTTTTCCGGAATGAGGTACCGGGTTTTTAAGATCAGTATGCCGTCCGCTTTGGGGCGGAGATGCGCATAGGCTTCCGCCGTGAGGGGGAGATTGTATTCTTCCCTAGCCAGGAGGCCTTTTGCTTTATAAGTGAGATAGTACTGGTCGTCCTGACGCCGGATCCGGACCACGGGCTCCGTACAGAGATAACCCTGCTCGATCTGATGACAGGGATAATCCTCAAGCCTTCCCGGAATATCCTCCGGCCGCACCAGAAATTTCCGTTCAATTTCCATGACTGCTCCCTTCGACTGCACCGCGCAGCCCGCCCGGGCGGGCTGCGCGGCATTTTTTTATTTTTTAGTATACCCGCTTTATTGT
>CAZGTY010000072.1:0-8972 GCA_964528895.1 uncultured Blautia sp.
TATCTTTACATTGTAAGCGGTATGTTCGTACCCTTCGCCATCCTGATGATGCCGCTGGTAAAACAGACTGCGCAGATGGGAATTGCAAACCGTGTGGGGGTTATCATTCTGTATACCGTATTTTACATGCCGCTGAATCTGATGCTCTACAGAGGCTATCTGACGAATATCCCCATTGCGCTTGAGGAGGCGGCGCGCGTGGACGGAGCTTCTACCTGGAGGACCTACTGGTCCATCGTTTTTCCCATCATGAAGCCCATGCACGCAACCGTTGCGGTACTGACTGCCATGAGTACATGGAACGATGTAATGACGCCGCTGGTCATCATGTCCGGTACGGGGCAGAACACACTGCCTCTGGCGCAGCTGAATTTCCAGACGCAGTTCGGAACGAACTACAACCTGGCATTTGCATCTTATCTGCTTGCGCTGGTTCCGATCCTTCTGTTCTATATCATTTGCCAGAAGCAGATCATAAATGGTGTTGTAAACGGCGCCGTAAAATAGTAGAATATGTTTGGCCCTATATGAAGGAGATATTTACATGGACTTAAAACAACACTACTATGAAATATATGGGACAAATGAGCTGACCGGACTCCGGTTTGGTCAGCTTGAACAGATTATTGAGAAAGCGAAAAAAGAGCGGCCGGCTGCGATGAAAGAACAGGATCGCGCCGGGAACGACTGGTATCTGTCAGAAAAAGTGGTTGGCATGATGCTTTATGTGGACCGCTTCAGCACGGATCTGTACGGCTTTGAGGATAAGATTGATTATCTGGCGGAGCTGGGAATTACTTATGTACATTTTATGCCTCTTTTGAAATCCAGGGAAGGAAACAATGACGGCGGGTATGCGGTGTCGGATTACCTGGAGGTGGAAAGCAGGCTGGGCAGCATGAAACAACTGGAGAGGGTGGTTCGCCTTTTGAAAGAACGGGGTATCCGAACCTGTATTGATTTTGTCCTGAACCATACGGCCAAGGAGCATGTATGGGTAGAAGAGATGAAAAAGGGGAATCATGATTATGACAACATGTATCACATGTTTGAGGATTACAGGATTCCCGGTGAATATGAAAAGACCATGACAGAGATCTTTCCGGAAGTGGCGCCGAAAAATTTTACATATTACCCGGATCTGGGGAAATATGTTATGACAAGATTTTATGAATTCCAGTGGGATCTGAATTACGCCAATCCGCAGGTTTTTAATAAAATCGTGGAAGTTCTGCTGACGCTGGCAAATAAGGGCATTGATATTTTCCGTCTGGACGCCGTTCCCTATATGTGGAAGGAGCTTGGTACAAGCTGCATGAATCATCCGAGAGTGCATACACTTTTACAGATGATGTATGAGATCGTACAGGAGGTGGCTCCTTCTGTCATATTTCTGGGAGAGGCCATCGTGGAGCCCCATGAAATCGTAAAGTATTTCGGGACACAGGAAGCGAAAGAGTGCAATGTTATGTATAATGCGTCTCTGATGGTCCTGCTCTGGAATTCTCTGGCGACCAGGGACGTCCGCCTTATGGTACAGTCTCTTTCCAGAGATTACGGTGTTCCTTCGGATGGAGTCTGGATCAATTATGTGAGATGCCATGATGACATTGGCTGGGGGTTTGAGAATGATATCCTGAAAAGTCTGGGCCTTGATCCGGAGGCACATAAGCAGTTTATGATCCGGTTTATGGAGGGGGATTTTCCGGGAAGTTTTGCAAAGGGCGAGCTCTATGAGTTTAATCCCGTAACTCTGGATGCGAGAAACAGCGGAACTTTTGCGTCTATGTGCGGCCTGGAGCAGGCGCTTTGGGAAAAGCACAGCTACAAGATCGAGCAGGCGGTAAAGAGGATCCTTCTGCTGAATTCGATCATCATATCCTATACGGGGATTCCGCTGTTTTACAGCGGAGATGAAATCGGACAGCTAAACGACTGGAGCTACAAAAATGATGAGAGCCTTGCCGGTGATTCCCGTTGGCTGCACAGAGGGAGAATGGACTGGGATGCGGCTTCGAAGCGTTATGATCCCTCCACTGTTCAGGGACAGATTTTTATGAGTATCAAAAAGATGATTCAGATCAGAAAGAGCAGCCCATATTTCCGGTCGGATTTAAGATCCTTCCCTGTAGATCTGGGCAATCCCTGTGTCTTTGGTTTCCATAAAGAAGATAAAATGATGGTACTGGCTAATTTTTCTGAGAAAGAACAGTGGGTGAGCACAGACCGCTTTGACTGGTTCGGCCTCCCGGGAGAGATGGAGGATCTTTTGACGGGGCGTCCTGTACGTTCATATCATAATCAGATCCTTCTTGGGCCTTATGAATATGTGTGGTTGGTATAAAAGATCGTTATAAATCGTATAAAATGATGCGGTAAAAAATATAAAAATATAAAATGAAAGGGAATGAATGGATGGCGATCAGATACGACTCAGCGGCAAAAACCCTTACGATTCAGACAGTAAAAAGCACTTATCAGATGAAGGTGGACGAGCATGGCGCTCTTTTGCATACTTATTTTGGCGCGCCTGTGGAGGGACAGGATCTCTTTTACCTGATAGCTGCGGATGAGCACAGCTTTTCCGGACAGCCCGGGGATGTGGCCGATGACCGCACGTATTCTTTGGATTATTATCCCCAGGAGTATTCTGTTTATGGTAACGGAGATTATCGTATGAAGGCATTGCGCGCAGGAAAAAAGGGCAGTGTCCCCGCTCTTGATCTGCGTTATCATTCTCATAAGATCCGTTCGGGGAAATATTCATTGCCGGGGCTTCCGGCCATGTTTGCGGATGAGCCGGAGAAAGCGGAAACCCTTGAGATTACTCTGAAGGACTTGTATGAGGATATATATGTAAAGCTGCTTTATGGCGTTTTTGCCGAAAAGGGAGTGCTTACCCGGGCCGCAGTCGTGGAAAACCGCACTGAGGATAAATGGGAGATCAGGCGGGCTATGAGCATGAATCTGGATTTTCTGGAGGGAAATCTGGAACTGGTACATTTCCACGGCAAGCACGCAGGCGAGCGGCAGTTTGAACGGGCAAATCTCTGCCATGGCATTACGGAGATCAGAAGTACCAGAGGGACCTCCGGACATCAACATAATCCTTTTGTTATGCTCTGTGAGCCGGACGCCACGGAGGATTATGGCGGCTGCTACGGGTTTTCCCTTCTCTACAGCGGCGGATTCCAGATACAGATCGAGCGGGATCAGCTTGACAGCGCGCGTATTCTCTGCGGATTATCCGATGAGGAATTTTTGTGGCCGCTGGATCCCGGCGAGAGCTTTTTTACACCGGAGACGGCCTTCATCTACACAGAAAGTGGAATGGCGGATCTCTCCAACAGCCTGAAAAAAGCATATCAGCAGCATCTGATCCGCAGTTCATGGAAGAATAAAAAGCGTCCGACCCTGGTAAATAACTGGGAGGCAACGTACTTTGATTTCAATGCGGAAAAGCTTCTGGATATCGCGTCGCAGGCGTCTGAGCTGGGATTGGACATGCTGGTCCTGGACGACGGATGGTTCGGAAAGCGAAACGATGATACTTCCGGCCTGGGAGACTGGTTTGTAAATGAAGAAAAACTGGGATGTACTCTAAAGGAGTTTGTGGACAGGATCAATGAAATGGGCCTGAAATTCGGTATCTGGATTGAGCCGGAGATGGTTTCCGAGGACAGTGAGCTCTACCGGAAGCGTCCTGACTGGGCGCTTCAGATTCCGGGGAGAATTCCCAACAGAGGGAGAAATCAGCTTGCTCTTGACATGTCGAACCCGGATGTGATCCGGTATCTTAAAAAATGTCTGGATGATATTATAGGGAGCTGCAACGTGGAATATGTAAAATGGGACATTAACCGCTGTATTGATAATGTATACAGCGCGGCAGCTCCCGGCAGCAGCCAGGGAGCAGTGCGGCATCAGTGCGTATTGGGTGTTTATGAGCTGCATGAACATCTGCTCAGCCGCCATCCCCATATTTTACTGGAGGGCTGCAATGGCGGAGGCGGAAGATTTGACGCGGGTATGCTGTATTATGCTCCTCAGATCTGGTGCAGTGATAATACGGATGCCATTGAGCGTCTCCGCATACATTACGGAACATCCTTCGGCTATCCCATGTCGGCGGTTTCCGCCCATGTTTCAGCCTGCCCCAATCATCAGAACGGCAGGGTAACGCCCTTTAAGACAAGGGGAATCTGTTCCATGCAGGGCTCCTTTGGATATGAGCTGAACCTGAGCAAGCTGTCGGAGGAGGAGAAGGCTGAGGCGAGGCGCCAGATAGAGATCTACAATGAAAATTATGAACTGTTTCAGTTCGGCGATTACTATCGGCTGAGCTCGCCTTTTGCAAACCGGGATTTTACCGCATGGAGCTTTGTATCGGAAGATAAAGGGAAGGCTTTTCTGGGAGTGGTCTACACAGACCTCCATGCCAATGCCAGACCGCTCCGCGTGAAATGGAGGGGGCTGGATGGAGACGCTTTCTACGAGATGGACGGAAAAACGTATGCGGGATCTGTCCTGATGAAATGCGGCACTGTCCTTCCGAAACCGCAGTGCAACTATGATTCTTATATGGTGGTCATCCATAAGAAATGAAATATTTTTCGCCCTGCGGCGCCAGCTTGACTTTTCTCTGTTTCAGGGTTATGATTTTATCAAAATTTTTTCAAGGACCTGAAAGGACAGGAGACTAATGGGGCAGACTTTATATATGGAGTGTTACAGCGGCATCAGCGGGGATATGACCGTTGCTGCGCTTATAGATCTGGGAGCGGACAGAGAGGAGCTTGACCGGGCGTTGAAAAGCCTTCCTGTGACGGGATTTCGCACGGAGATATCCAGGGTGAATAAATCCGGACTGGATGCCTGCGATTTTGCAGTGATTCTGAATGAAGAAAATGAAAACCATGATCATGATATGGAGTATCTTCATGGACATGAGCATGGAGATAAGCTGGGATGCGCTTATGGACATCATGAGCATGACGAAGGACACAGCCATTGCCATGGCCACGATCACGGTTATCATCACAGGGGAATGCCGGAGATCCTGGAAATTATCGATCAGGCGCAGCTGACTCATCGGGCAAGGGAGACTGCAAAACGGATCTTTCGGATACTGGCAGAGGCGGAGGCCCAGGCTCACGGCGTCCCCGTTGAGGAGGTCCATTTTCATGAGGTGGGAGCTGTGGACTCCATTGTAGATATTGTGGCGGCAGCGGTTTGTCTGGACAATCTGAATATTACGGAGGTGCTGGTCCCGCATATCTGCGAGGGAACGGGAACTGTCCGGTGCCAGCATGGGATACTGCCGGTTCCGGTTCCGGCAGTGACGAATATTGTAAAAAATCATGATATAAAGATAGAGATCACACCTGTGCGCGGGGAACTGGTAACGCCCACAGGAGCGGCCATTATAGCGGCTGTGCGCACGGGAGAGACGCTGCCGGAGAAATTCTCCGTAAAGGCGGTGGGGCTGGGCGCAGGGAAACGTTCCTATGAATGTCCCGGCATTCTTCGCGCGATGCTGATCCGGGGGGAGGAGACGGAAAAGGACAGGGACCTCATCTGGCGTCTGGAAACCAATGTGGACGACTGTACCGGCGAGGAGCTTGGATTTGTCATGGAACAGCTTCTGGAGGCCGGCGCCCGGGATGTAAGCTATACGCCGGTATTCATGAAAAAGAACCGTCCGGCTTATCAGTTAAATGTGATCTGCAGCAAGGAGGCAGTTCCGGTTATGGAAGAAATTATTTTCCGGGAGACCACGACCATCGGGATCCGGCGCATGGAAATGGAACGCACCTTGCTTCCGAGAGAAATTCGAAGGATCCGCACGCTGCTGGGGGAGGCCGAGGTGAAATGCTGTTTCCTTCCGGATGGGTCGCAGCGCTGCTATCCGGAATATGAGAGCGCAGCCAGGCTTGCAAAAAGCAGCGGACGGCCCTTGCGCGAGGTTTATGGTTATTTGAGAGACTGCGGGGAGGAGACATAAGATGAAGGAAAAAGTTAAGACCGGTCTTGTGCTGGAAGGCGGCGCCATGCGGGGAATTTATACCGCGGGAGTGCTGGATGTATTCATGGAAAATAATATCCGGTTTGACGGGGTGATCGGCGTATCGGCGGGAGCGCTTCACGGATGCTCCTTTGTATCCGGACAGAGAGGCAGGAGCCTGCGCTATTATATGAAATACCGGGCAGATAAGCGTTTTATGAGCTTTTGGAGTCTTTTAAAAACCGGAAGCGTGGTAGGAGAAAAATTCTGCTATCACGATATACCGGAGCGGCTGGATCCCTATGACTATGAAGCGTTTGTAAAATCCGGCGTGGATTTTTATGCGGTGTGCAGCAATGTGGAAACAGGCAGGGCAGAATATTTAAAGATCACGGATATGAGGGGTCAGGTGGATATTATGATGGCCTCGGCTTCCATGCCCTATGTTTCCAGAATGGTGCATTATAATGGGAAAAAGCTTTTGGACGGCGGCGTTTGCGACAGTATTCCGGTTCGGGCTTTTCGCCGGATGGGATACCGGAAAAACGTGGTGGTTCTTACCCGCCATGACGGTTACGTTAAAAAGCCGGAGAAGCGGGGAACGGCAGAGGTCTTTTATCGCAGATATCCTGAATTTGTCAAAGCCTTAAAGAATCGCCATAAGGTTTATAACAGGACGCTTGAGGAAATACGTGTTCTGGAAAGACGCGGCGAGGTGTTTGTGATACGGCCGAGTGTGGAGCTGACGATCCACCGCATGGAAAAGGATCCGGTAAAGATCCGCGAGACGTACGAAATCGGGAGGAAGGATGCTTTGAACCGCCTGAAGGAGCTGAAGTTGTGGATGGCCGGATAATTTTGGCTTTTGGAGGTTTTAGCAGACTTTTGCTTTAATTTGTTAATAATATGACGCATTAATTTGCGGTTGACAAAGCCCGACAGTTGTGCTATTCTTTTCCCAACAATTTTATATTGTGCAGGTTGAAATATCCGGGAGAAAGGCGCTGCCTTCCCGAAGAAGTAAAACTTACAGGGGTCGTTAGGACGGGACCGGTTATGGACTGCACTCTGGAGAATCTCACGTAGGAGTGGGTGCCGAAGGTGCAAAGCGCAGTGCGCGAATCTCTCAGGCAAAAGGACAGAGAGGACAGCCGTTGATCCGGTGTTGTTTCAGATGTTTCAGAATGGGAGGGATGCATTTTCCTCCCTCTTTTTATTTGGCGGGAAGCAAAATTCTGCCATAGTGAGGGAATTTTCCGGCGAGGGTTATGAAAAAAGGGAAAAGGAGAGAAACAAATGATTGAAACAATTACAAATGTCAACGGTGTGATCAACGGCCTGGTATGGGGATGGCCGGCATTGATTCTTCTGGGATTTGTGGGTATTCTTATGACCTGCATGACCAAATTCTTCCAGTTATCACATTTTAAGCACTGGATAAAGAATACCATCGGTGCGATTTTCGGAGATAAGCATGTTACAAAGCATACGGGAGATAAGTCCATATCACAGTTCCAGTCCCTGTGTACCGCGCTTGCCGCCACAGTGGGTACCGGTAATATCGTAGGTGTGGCGGGCGCCATTGCTACAGGCGGTCCGGGAGCCGTATTCTGGATGTGGCTGATCGCATTTTTCGGAATGATGACAAACTTTTCTGAGAATGTGCTGGGTATTCTTTACCGCCGTAAAGATAAAAAAGGTGAATGGCATGGAGGAGCCATGTATTATCTGCGGGATGGTCTTGGGGCAAAACCGGGCTGCAAAACCATCGGTGCGGTTCTTGCGACGCTCTTTTCTTTATTCTGTCTGCTGGCCTCCTTTGGTATCGGCAATATGAGTCAGGTAAACTCCATGGTTTCCAACGTAAAGACTGCTTTCGGCATTCCCACCATCGTTACGGGTATCGCGCTTGTTATTGCAGTGGGAGCGGTTATTTTAGGAGGTTTGAAACGGGTTGCCAGCATTACGGAAAAGCTGGTTCCTTTTATGGTGATCCTTTATTTCCTGGGAACAATTATCATTATTTTTATGAATATTACGGAAATTCCGGCAATTTTTGCTGCCATCTTCCGGGGAGCATTCTCTGTTAAAGCAGTTGCGGGCGGCGGATTTGGCGCAGGTATCGCGCTTGCCATGAAGATGGGCTTTAAGCGGGGCGTATTTTCTAATGAAGCAGGTCTTGGTTCTTCTGTAATGGTACATTCCAGCTCCAATGTGCATGAGCCTGTCCGTCAGGGCATGTGGGGTATCTTTGAAGTGTTTGCAGATACGATCATCGTATGTACGCTGACAGCGTTGACCATTTTAAGCTCGGATGCCATTGACCTGACAACAGGTACATTGACCGCTGTAGGCGAGGAGGTTGGTTCAAACTCACTTATGAGCTATGCGTTCTCGCAGACCTTCGGGGTAATTGGCTCTGCATTTATTGCACTGGCGATCCTTCTGTTCGCTTATTCCACAGTGCTTGGATGGAGCCATTACGGTTCTACTGCCTGCGCATATCTTTTTGGAGAGAAATCCGTAAATATTTATCGTGTGGTATTTGTGGTGATCGTTCTGGCAGGTTCCGTGATGGAGGCTCAGCTCGCATGGGATATTTCCGATACCTTTAACGGGCTGATGATGATTCCGAACCTGATCGGCGTACTGGTTCTTTCCCCGCAGGTAATGAGATGTACAAAGAACTATGTGGACCGCCGTCTGCGTGGAAGGAAGGTAGAGCCGATACTTTCCATGTTCCCTGAAATACAGAAGGAACAGGAAGCCACCCTGAGTGAGGATGACTGACCGGTCGGTTCGTGAGCGCTATGACATGGGCTTGTTCCTGCGGGCAGTATCACGAGTACATAAATAATCCGGACGCAGGAAGAAGATACCCTGATAGCGTTTGAGCGATAGCAGTAATACAGCAGGGACAAAAAGCGTATCGAAATTGAAACATAATGTAAAAAGAAAAAACAGGTGT
>CAZGTY010000073.1:0-8750 GCA_964528895.1 uncultured Blautia sp.
CGATATGCGCAGCTTCTTTTCCAAATCCGATACAAACCGTTTCTGTTGTTTTTTCAGGAAAAGCTTCCCTGATTTGATATTGACATGATATAATTTGGATATCTGTCTGTCAAGCATGGAAGAAAAGCGGATCCTTTATAATTTCATGTTTTCTCTTTTATCCGTTCCCGGCTAAAAATACCACCGATGCCGTTATGTTCAATCATTATATTTTCCTCCTGCAGTTTGGGCTTTATCTTTATGCATCAAATGCAAATCCTTTACGCTGCGTCCGATTCCGATTCCATTACCTGAAAAGGGCTGATACGGAGTTTTCCGTACCAGCCCACATTCATGATGGCTATCATAATCATGTCCCTTCATCCCGCCGCTTTTATTCGATTTTAATCAGCTCATACTCCCGGCTCCCGATTCCCAGCTCTGCCGCGGCTTCAATGGTATGCACACCGTTTCTGGATTCCACTCGTTCCAGAAAATGTGCCTTGCCCGGATCCTCACAGCCATATACCAGGTCGATGCACGCCTGATCTACGGCGACGGGATCTGTGGACGCCAGGATACCCATATCCGCCAGGCAGGGATCCTCCGCCACCGCGCAGCAGTCACAGTCTACGGACATATTCTTCATGACATTGATATAGGCAATATTCCCTTTAAAATACTCTGTCACGGAGGACGCCGCATCCGCCATTGCCTCCAGGAAGGAATCATGATCCGCCGACCAGAACGCCTCCATATCTCCCGCGCCGTGAATATACTGTTTCCCTTTGGATGAGGCCACGCCGATGGAAAGCTGCTTCAGCGCCCCGCCGTACCCTCCCATGGGATGTCCCTTAAAATGCGAAAGGACCAGCATAGAATCGTATTTCACAATATCCTTTCCCACAAAATTCTTTTTAATCCTCCTGCCCTTTGGAATATCCAGCTCCAGATCCGGTCCCTGGGCATCCAGAAGATTCACATGAAAATACCTGCTCCATCCATGTTTTTTCATAAGCTTTACATGGCGCTCCGTAGTATTTCTGGAGCCGTCATATGCAGTATTGCACTCTACCACCGTGCCATTTACCTGTTCGATCATGGGTTTCCAGAACTGCGGCTTTAAAAAATTCTGATTGCCCTCCTCGCCGGAATGAATCTTTACAGCTACATTTCCCGGGAGCTCCTTTCCAAGCTTCCCATAAAGCTCCACTACCTTTTCCGGCGTAATTTCTCCTGAAAAATAAACCTTTGCGCTCATATTAACTCTCCTCTTTACTATTCACCGTATTATTTTTATCAAGCGTAAACCAGAACTCCACGCCATTGTCGTAATTTTTCACACCATACTGCTGGTGCAGTCCTTCCGCGATAGCCCTGACAATGGAAAGACCGATCCCGCTTCCACCATACTCTCTGGTCCGCGCTTTGTCAACCTTATAAAATTTATTCCAGAGATTCGGAATATCTTCCTCCGGAATGGATTTACCCGTATTAAATACGCTCATACGCACACAATCCTTCTCCCGATGCAGGCAGATCTCGATCAATCGTTCTCCCTCAAGATGATTCAGCGCATTATTAACGTAATTTGTAACTACCTCTTCGATTTTAAATTCATCCGCCCATACATATACTGGTTCGCTGCAGTCGAAAATCACTTTTGCATCCTTTTGCCGGATCATAATATCCATAGACTGAAGAACTCCCCTGATCAGCGAAACGATATCAAATCGCTCCACCACCATCTCATCCTTTCCGGATTCCAGCTGATTCAATGTCAGAAGATTCTTTACCAGCTTATTCATTTTCGACGCTTCATCCATGATCACATCGCAGTAAAAATCTCTGCTTTCCGGATCCTCGTTAATATTCTCCTTCAGCCCCTCCGCATAACCCTGAATGAGCGCAATGGGAGTTTTCAGCTCATGAGAAACGTTATCCAGAAATTCCTTCCGCATCTGATCGATCTTGATCTTGTCGGCAATATCCTTTTCCAGCTTATTATTCGCAGACTTCAGCTCTGAGATCGTCCGTTCCAGCTGATGGGACATGCGGTTAAAATTTTCTCCCAGGGTGTCGATCTCGTTGCCCGCATGGCTCTCATAGCGCGCCTCAAATTCCAGGTTGCTCATCTTCTGGGATAGCCGGGTAAGCTCGCTGATCGGCCGTGTAATACGCTTTGTAAGGATCCAGATAGCCACGCCGCTGATCACGATCATGCTCAGGCCCACATAAAAATAAAAATTATTGGAGATCTGCACATTCTTCCGGATAGATTCAAGCGGCGAACGGATCAGAAAATAATTCCCGTCGGAAAAAGTTCCCCAGCACTCCACATAATCCATACGCACAAAGCTGTCCTTCACCTGCTGCACCACATAATGTTCCCGTTCCTCCAGTATATGCTTTTTACCCTTTTTCTCTTCCAGATCATAAGCATAGCCAAATAACCGGCTCCGCATCGTATCCACATCATCCCCTATATGGGCGATCACCTGATTATCCCTGGATATGATGATCCAGGACAGATTATTTCTTGAGCTCTTTCTTCTGATATCATCCGGAATATTCACGATTTCCTGAAGCGCGCCCTGGCGCACGCTCTCCTCTGACGCGCTGTCCGTTTCAAGCTGTTCCAGATCCGCGACCGCCTCAATAAGGACATCCGTTTTCTTGGAAATAAAATACCTCTCCAGAAACGTCATGTTAATAATGGTGATCAGCAACATGGACAGCAGCATAAGTCCTACAAAAAGAAAAGCGATCTGATTTCGTAGGGAATGAAGCTTCGGCGGCTTCCGCCGCCCGATCTTTTTCATTCTTCTACCTCAAATTTATATCCCATGCCCCAGACTGTTTTAATGTATCCCCCTCTGTCCTTCATCTTACTGCGGAGCTTTTTCACATGTGTGTCGATCGTTCTGGCGTCGCCAAAATAGTCATAATTCCAGACAGAATTCAGTATTTTTTCTCTTGACAGAGCAATGCCTTCATTCTCCAGGAAAAAGGTAAGCAGCTCAAACTCCTTAAAGCTTAAGTCCATGGGACTTCCGTCCACAAATGCCTGATGTGCCGCCTTATCGATTAAGATGCCGCCGGCGCTCAGGGTGGTGGAGTCCGTATCCTGCCCTGTACGCCGCAGAATAGCTTCTACCCTGGCAACAAGGATTTTCGGACTGAAGGGCTTGGAAATATACTCGTCCACTCCAAGCTCAAAGCCCAGCAGCTCGTCCCTCTCATCCCCTCTGGCGGTGAGCATAATAATGGGCACCCTGGAATTTTTGCGGATCTCCCTGCATACCTCCCACCCATCCATCCGGGGCATCATCACGTCCAGAATAATAAGCGCAATATCTTTTTCCTGATAAAAAATATCCATAGCTTCCTCGCCATCGGCTGCCTCAAGCACCTGAAAATTTTTCTTTGTCAGGAAATCCTTCACCAGCTTCCGCATACGGCTTTCATCATCAACAACAAGAATTTTCAGTGCATCCATTCTCACACCTCCGTAATTACAGTTCCTGTTTTCTATTATAATATAATTTTCCTGATCCTACTATAGCAAAGATTTATGTTTCTTTTGTGAACGAAAAATAAATTAAATATTTTGAATCTTTTTTGCATTTTTTTCTGTCTAATAGTCAGAAGCGCTTCAAACAGAAGCACAAAAACGTGCCCCTGAAATTTCATGACCGGTCAGGACTGACAGATTGGAGGCTGATATGATCGAACCATTATTGCGGCGGGCAAAAAAAGGAGATAACGACGCCTTCTGCCGGCTGATGGATATGCATCTGCAGAGCATGTATAAAATCGCCCGCTCATATTTAAGCTCGGATGAGGATGTGGCCGACGCCATCCAGGATACCATTTTAAGCTGCTATGAAAAGCTTCTCACTCTGGAACATAACCGTTATTTTAAAACCTGGCTCATACGTATCCTGATCAACAAATGTAAGGATATCCTTCAGAAAAAAAGGCTTTTGACCTATACGGATTCTCTGCCGGATACTCCCATATATCAGGAGGATTTTGAAGCTGCGGAATGGAGCCAGCTCCTGGCTCCACTGGACGAAAAATACCGGATCATCCTTCTTTTATATTATCTGGAGGATTTTAATACCAGAGAGATCAGTGAGATTCTGAATATGAAAGAAAGCACGGTGAAGACCAGGCTTCGCCGGGGCCGGGAAAAAATCGCCCGGGAGTATCAGTACAAAGTAAAGGAGGGACATGCAGAATGCTGACACTAAATGAAAACGAAAAAATATTACAGGAACAATTAAAAAAAGATGCGGATATCCCCTTTGTGGTCCACCACAGGGTAAACGCAGCGTATCATAAGATCGAAAACCATCAAGTGAAACAGGCGGCGCCGACCGGAGTTTCCCTGAGGCGGATGAAGACCGCCGCAGAAATCGCGGGAAGCCTTGCAGCCGTATTTGTACTGGCATTCATCCTCTGCATGGCAAATCCGGTCATGGCCACGGAGCTTCCTCTGGTAGGCGGATTGTTTGAACAGCTCCAGAATCATGTAAGCTTCTTCGGCAATTTCTCGGACAGAGCGACAACGCTTGAAGAATCCGGCACAGGTTCAGAGGCTTCTGCGGAGGATGCTTCCGCAAAGGAAACGGAAGACGATACTCTTTCCAGGGCAGACGCTGCCTCCGCTGACGGCGTCTACACCAAAACCAGCGACGGACTGACCATTACATTCTCCGAGGTTTACGCCAATGACCAGGCCATTTATCTGACCATGACCGCCAAAAGTGAAGAGCCTTTTCCGGATACGATGATGACATCGACGGAAAACGGCGACGAGCGGCCCATCTTCGGGATGCTTTTCGACGAAGGCTACAGCTTTCTCCCGAAGGATTCCTCCTATACGGGAGAAAACATGATGGCTTACCCCGAGGGCATGTTTATCGACGAAAATACCTTCTCCTGTATTCTCCGCCTGGATCTGGCAGAAGCCACACAGGATACCACAGAATATACCGCTCAGTATGACGCCATGACACAGGAGGTCCTGGATGAAATGGGCATTACCGTGGATGACCTGAATGACAACACAGAAGAAGGCTATGCTCTGCTTGAGGAATATAACGATACAGTTTCAGAACGCGGCGGCGCGCTCAGATCCTATATCAAAGAAATACCTCTTCCGGATACCTTTGACCTGCATCTGAACATTACGAAATTCATCGGCAGCAAGGCGGATCCAGAGTATTGGGATCCCGGCTATTCCGAGGAAGAGCTGGAGGCTATGTCCGACGAAGAATGGCAGGCGGCCATGGCTCAGATGCCGGAGGAATACAGTGAGTATCCCAATGAGCATGAGAATTTCTGGTATGACGGTCCCTGGGCCTTCGATATCCCTGTTACCGTCGATACCGCCCGGACGGTGACGCTGGAGCTGAACGACACCAACGACGCAGGTATCGGACTGAAATCTGTCGTAAAAACGCCCTACGAGCTGACAGTCTATGAATTATATGAGGACGGCGCCGACAGCGATACCTTCATGGTCGCTCTGGATGCAAATGGAAATAAGCTTCCCTACAACGATTCCAATAACAGCTACAATAATTTTGCGATCCAGGACAGGGATATCTCCACAGTGGACATCTACATTCTGGACTATACTCAATACATGGATGAACTCAAAGGCCCGGAACGCTACAATAACAATGAGGATAAACCCGAGGAGGAAAAATGGAGCGCTCTTCTGGATGCAAATGCAATGTACCATAAAACCATTCATTTCCAGTAGAAGCAAAGGCTTTTCAGCATTATTCCAGCACAATTTATATTTCATTAGCCTATTGTCCGGGATTTTTCATAAGCCAGCCTTGGGAAATCATCCTTTTCCACATAGATGGTTCCGCAATGGACAAAGTTCAGCTTTTTCAGTGTACTTTGCATAACTGTATTATCGCCGTGCGTATCAATGCGAAGATGACCGCACTGCAGGTAAGCCCAGTTCAGACAGAACTTTCCGATTCCTTTTTCAGAACCATCCGAAGCAATCCTGTGCACAACTCCATAGGGGCTGTCATCCAGCCACGAGCCTTCTTTTATTTCCCTGTAGGTCGGCTCAATATCTTCTCCATAGGTATAGAAAAATGTACCGATTACTGCTCCTGCATCATTGACGCAGACATAGCTGTTTCCTTCTTTGATATCGCTATGAATCAATTCTTCGGGGGGCCAGTTCGTTGGCCCCCACTGATTCGGATTGCCATGCTTCGCCATAAAATTCCTCGCATAAGCATAGATCTCCATCATCCGATCAAAATCCTGTTCCGTAGATTTTCTGATATCCATTTCCCTCACCTGCATAACGTCATTTTTTATTCAGAAATATATGATTTTCTGTTTTTTCAAAGCTGTTATGCCTTGGACATATGCCAAAACATAACCCATTTTATAATCTGGTATGCTGTCCAGTAATTCAACATTTTTTTCTTTGTTACTCATGCTCTGCACAATCTCCCTTCTGCCTGTTCCAGGCGTTTTCACGCTCAATTTTCCCGCAATCGCTTCTTTGATATAACCGTTTACAAATGTTCTAGCGGCGGTAGTTCTTCCGAAATACTAGAATAATATAGCTCATCCGGGCAAATGTCTTGACCGTTTGGCCAAGCAACCGTGAAACCGTCAACATTAACAGATTTAAAATAACTAATATTTTGCAATTCTTCGAACCAAGAACCACGGATATATGGTTTCACATCAAATATCTTTCTTTCTCCATTATCAAACTTTATGCGCAATTTATAGTTATCTATCGGTGTAACTTCTTCTGCTGTTGGTCTTAACATAAGATAATGCCTCCTTCTACTTTAATGGGGAAATTTTAAAAAAGCCTTCTCCCTCGCTTAACAGCTTCCAGTTCGCTTTTAATTCGTCTTCATGTAATGCCACCCAAGCCAACAACAGCTTTAATTGCTTAATTGGAAAATTGCCTTCTATCGTTTCCCCGTCCAAAGAAACAACAATTTCATAATCCCCATATAATGCGTGAATGTGCGGCTTGTTATGTTTGCCGCCTTTTTCGCTTTGCATCCTAATAATGATTCCATAAAACATTGATATTATAGGCATTTTATTTTCCCTCCCTTTTTATTTTCTCCGTTGTGGTCTGTTTGATATAATTCAATCACAAATCAATTTTCATCCGCTTCAATTTTTCATCTATGCAAGCATTGATAAATTGTGTTGTTGACATTCCTCTTTCTTTTGCGATTGCGTCAATTTTGGCTTTTTCTCCGGCGCTCCGCAAAATGGTAATTCTATCATATTTGTTTTTCTGGTACTCGTTCACATAACTATAGGCCGCTTTTCTCTTTTCGTCCGTTGACATGTCAAAAGCCATTTAAACACCACCTTTTGAAATTAGTTTTAAATTAGTTATCATTATAACCTAGTTTCAAATAATTTGCAAATCCATTTTTTCCATTATTTATTTGCAGTTTTTACTGTTTTTGTCCTCTCTTGCTTTATACCTATTTATAAAAAAGTTTAAATTATGTTGAAATAATGTTTGACGCCTAGTTATAAATATGCTATACTTATATCATAAAAGGAAAACAAAAGCACATTGAAAACATATGGTTGATTTCTAAAAAAGAACTGTATCCGATGGCTGCAGGTTGACGGATGGCAAGATCGGGATTCCCCAGATCGGTCCAAGTTCTGCGCCTGATACCAGGAACTCCTTCATCACATCATATGCTGTGTGAATTTCGTCATGCATACTTTGCTCCCATTCTGAAATGCCCCTCAGAGGCCGTATTTGGCTCAAATTTCAACTTTTCTATTTTTTCCCGATTATTACCGTCTGAAACAGAAAACCTCAAATTTAAGGCAAATACAACGTTTAAATCATACGTGCAAGATTTCTCCTTTCTTGAGTATTTTATTAATCCCGAGTATTTTAGTAAGGTAATCAAATTCTCAAAAATAAAAAAATCGCTGAACCCATTGATTTTACTGGATTTTCAGCGATTTTCAAGTATGGACCTGGCGGGAATCGAACCCGCGTCCGAAAGCCTTTCCCCTGCGGTATCTCCCATCACAGTCGATGATTTAACTTTCCCTCGGCAATACGCCCACCGACAGGCTTACTGCTTCAGTAGCTTCATGATACATCTGCCGGGGCAAAGCTTACCCGACAAGGTTTCTCACATAGTCGACGCCAGATTCCTGATGTGTGAGTGCGTCAGGGCTGACGAGCAGCGCTTAGGCTGCTAACGCGTAATTTTCGTTAGCGTTTATATTTAGTTTCCCGGTTATTACGCAGTCCAGGAGTCTGCGGATGGCTGCCTCAACTTCAAAGCCCCCGTCGAAACCAGTACAAGCCCCCATCGGCCAGTCCGGCAAAGGTATCTGCGCACTGGTGAGAATTCTTCCGGAACTCTGTAGTTCATTATACGCAGCTGCCAACCCCTTTGTCAAGGAATTGGCAGCAATATTTTATGATAGTGAAGTCTTCTAAAATATCCGTTAGTTCCAGCGGGCCTCCGACGTTTAAAACCAGGATAATCGGAATATTCTTTTTGTTCAGGAACAGGATATCCTCCCGTTCCCTCTCCTTCAAATAATAGTCCCCCTCTTCTCTGCGACGATCCCTGCCCTCGCCGGAAATCCTGCTGAGCACATAAATAACCGCTTCCGCGCCTTCCACATCCCTGTCCGCAATCCTGCGGCTCTCCGCTGCCAACTACCTTGCCAGGCGGCTGTGCGCAAGTTCCCGCTCCGAGATG
>CAZGTY010000074.1:0-8332 GCA_964528895.1 uncultured Blautia sp.
GAGGATTTTGAGGAAGAAGACAGAATGGCCGGGGATCTTTCGGAAGAGGGCGATGCAAAAGACGAGATGGCCGGAGATCTGACAGAGGACGGCGTCTCGGACGGCTGTGATACAAAAGATTCCGACAAAACGCAAACAGACGGGGAAGAGTAAGGAATAAAAAAACAGAATATCTGGGAACACAGACAAAAAGCAGGGCAAATAACGCCCTGCTTTTTGTTGGATATTTCCACCTGTGCGGTTGCAGACGCAGGCGTTTCCAACCACACAGGTGGGATAATTTGTATGGGCGGGCAACCCCTAAGCTCTCAGGGATTCTAAAAATGGATTCAGCAGATTCTGGCCGTATTCCTGTAAAGAATAATGTTCCTGCTGGAGGCAGTAGCTATAGGTAATCCCGACCTGGAAGCTGGTAATCATGTCAGCCAGAGTCGCAAAGGAGTGCGGGGAAGCGATTTCCCCGGAATCCATCCCGTTTTTTAACAATGCCCTGATAATTTTGTAATACTGCCTGTTTGGATTTAAAATATGGCGCACCCCATCCGTCATGACCTGCAGTCCGTAGATGGTTGGGTACAAAGAGCGGTAAATGGAAGATTCCACCGCGCATAGCACAAATCGGTTGAAGGATTTGAGGTTATCAACTGTATGTGCATTTTTGTCATATGAATCGCGAAACCAGGTATCATAATTCTCATCATAAGTGTAGGCGATGGAAAAAAGAAGCTCCTCCTTTCCATGAAAATGATGGTAGAAAGCGCTTCGGGACGTGTTCGATTTTTCAATGATCTGTGAGATCGTCGTGTCGTCATAGCCCTGTTTGCGAAAGAGCTCCCATGCTGCCGCCATAATATTGTCTTTTGTTTTTTTCTTGTGTGATCCGCGCATAAATCCACCTCTGTCTCAATTGTATTCTATCATAACATAAAGAATTGGGCAATTCAACCTGGCTGCACAGAAATCGCTTTTTGAATCAATATATTACTTTTTCAGGCTGAATATAAATGTCAGCAGAATTGCCGCCTGTGCGGCGGCAGGCCAGGCTTTCCAACCGCACAGGCAGCGATTTTGAGAAACTAACCGGCATACCTTGACTAGGTGGTGGATATTTGTTAAAATACAAATAAAGAACGGAGTACGGAATCGAATATTGATTTGGGGGAAAAATGGAATGAAGAGATTGAAATTAACCTGGCCCTTAAGCCGTGAAGAGATGAAAACCGATATAGAGGCGGCTTTTCTGCTTGGATTTCAGTCAGAGACGGCGGTTTTTCCAGTGATTGCAGAGGATGGGGAAATCCCGGCGCCGGAATCGAAAGAAGATTTGAAAGCATTATGGACGCTTGAGGGCACGGAGGCGCCTCCGGATTTTGTTCCGGCGAAAAAGCAAGGGCCGATATTTGATCTGGATTTCAGGGAGAAAAAGGGATTGGAAAATCTTTTCTCCAGAGGAATGTTCCTGAAGGATGAGGATTTTGACCTGCTGCCGGAGCAGCTGGATATGAAGCTGGTTTTGCCGGAAGATGCGGACCGTTCTATGCTGGTCGCGGCGTGCAACCTTGCATTTCGCTTTGGCATGGAGACGACGGCATTTCAGGGCAGCATTGTCGCCGATGAGGACTTTGGCGGAAATGCGGTCGTGTTCGAGCATGGCGAATGCGCGGAGATGTCTCTGGAAGAATGCACGGACGCGGTGCGTGTACATATCAAAGGCAAGGGGGCAAAATTGGAGGACTTTTCTGCGCTTTTGTGTGAGAAATTTCCACTCACAGGCGGGTTCAGGAACTGGCGCGACGTGCTTATGGACATGACAGATGATTTCATCCTGCGCAGCGCGGACGGGCAGCTTGCCGCCCTTCATGCGCTCGAAAAGGAGGAAGAAGGGGATTACACGGTATATGCATCTCCTGAGATTAAGAGCTGGCAAAAACGATATTTTCCAAATGTGAGGTTCTATAATTGCAAGGCAGGCAAAAAGGTGTATGAACATACATACGAGCTGCCCTGGGAGCTGGACGTGCTGGAGCAGGAGCTTGAAAAAAAGGTATACCCGTTCCTGAAAAAGGGCGATTCTGTCTCTGTCGAGGGCGCGATCAGTGAAGATAAGGAAATCCGGCAAAGGCTTTCCAGGCAGATTGCAAAAAAGATAGAGGAGCGCGGCGCGGAGGCGTCAGATATTCAGCTGCTCTGCGCATATAAGCAGGGATTTTCCTGGATAGATGAGGTTGTCATTGCGCTGGGGGAGAAGGAAAAGCCGGACAAGGTGGAAATTCTGTTCAAGCCTTTTCTACCGGAAGGAGAGACACAGTGGCTGGATGAGAATGGAGCGACGCCCTCTTACCACAACTTGCAGGCAGACAACCCGGATAAATGGTACGACCTCCCAATCCGATTCCTGCAGGAATTATATCCGGTGGAGGACATTCTGGCAGAAAGGCTTGGCATACTGAGGGAGAACGTAGTTTTTACTGCTTATGAAGGGGATGAGGAGCTGACGTATCTGTGCCGTCTGTCCAGAGCGGGAAAGCTGTGCAAAGAGTACCGTTATCGGGCGCGGTATGCAGAACGCCCTTATCTGGATGAATATCCGCGGATGGGAAAGGTCCATCCGGACACAGGGTACCTCAGAGTGGTTGTCAACGGCGTGGAAACTGTAAATATACGGATTGCAACGGATCTGGAAAATGTCTGGGAGATTTATCAGAAGGAGGTTCTTCCGGAGGCCAGAAATTATGTGGAGAAAAAAACAGGGGGGAAAATTGCGGCGGACAGCCAGCCGTTTTTCCAGAGCATGATCCTGGATGTGTCTGTGAGCGAGCCGGATTACCGGTTAGAGTGCAGGGAGGATATGATTTCCTCTCTGGACGCGCTGCATGAAGATATGTATTTCGTGGGCAGTGATTATTTTAAAAATTACGGGATGCAAAAGACAGGGGAGCTTTTGGACGCGCCGGGGCTGATCTTGCCGGAAATCCATAACCGGGAGGGAGCGCCGGTATTTCGGGTGAGCTTATATGACCGGTTGGCTGAAAAGACCTGTATCCTGCGTGGACAAGAGGAGGTTGCAAGGCAGGGGGAAAGAAACGATGTTTCCCTTTGGATTGACCGCCTTTATCTTAGCGACGGAAAGCTTGGGGTCGAGATACGAACGCAGGGAGTGCGGACGTCTGTCCTGCAGTCCTATACGGAGCTTTTTGCAAAAGGGGCGCTGGAAAGCAGCCGAAGTATGGAGGACGTCTATTTTCTGAAGTTCACAGATGAGAACGGACATACATATGAAGCAGAGGTTCCAAAGGCGGAGCGTCCTGAAAAAAAGAAGATTACAGAGATTGATTTGCACGAGAAAGAACTGATCGGGTATGAGACATACCGGGAGATTATAGAAGAACTGAAGTGTGTGGACGGGATTGAAGTCTTCCGGACGGCTTACTCTTATTCCGGGCGTGAATTATATGCAGTCTGGCTGAAGCCTCAGCATGAAGGCTATCTTTCCATGACAAAACGCCTGAGCAGATGTCCCAGTGAGATCATCAATGCCAGGCATCATGCCAATGAAGTGTCAAGCACCAATGCCTCGTTTATTTTACTGAAAACGCTTTTGACAGAGGAGCGATACCGGGAGCTTTCGCAGAAGCTGAATCTGGTGCTTGTCCCTATGGAGAATGTAGACGGCGCCGCCATCCATTATGAGCTGCAGAAGGAGCATCCTTTCTGGAAGCTTCATGTGGCGCGGTTTAACGCGGTCGGAAAAGAGTTCTATCACGACCATTTCAGACAGGATACGATTCACAGCGAGGCTATGGGGCTTACAAGGCTTTTTGAAAAATTTGCGCCGGACATGATCGTAGATAATCATGGAGTGCCAAGCCACGAGTGGGAACAGCAGTTTTCCGGCTATACCTCACCGTCTTACAAAGGATTCTGGCTTCCGCGTTCCCTGCTTTACGGATATTTCTGGTATGTGACGGATCCGGAGTATCAGTCAAACTATCCTGTGAACAAGAGGATGGAGGACGTAATTGCGGACAGGATAGCTGCGGATGAAGATATGAGACGCTGGAATCTTGAATGGAGCGCACAGTTTGAAAAATATGCGCACAAGTGGATGCCAAAGCTCTTTCCGGCGGATTATTATAAGGAAATGATTAATTACTGGATCCCGTTTGCGTCTGACCCGGCACACCGGTATCCTTCCATCCGTTTCCCGTGGATTACTACGGTTGCATACACGAGCGAGGTTGCGGATGAGACTGCACAGGGCGAGTATCTGAACTTATGTGCAAGGGCGCACGCCGCCCACGATGAGGCGACGATAGAGATGCTGCTTGCGGCGCGGCAGGTATATCTATGCAGATACGAGTACTGTGGGGAAAAGATTCTTGCCGAATACTCCAGACAACGGCCGATGATTGTCGGAGCTTCGGAAAAGAAATAAAATTATTATTTAAAGGAGGAGATATAATATGGAGTATGTTAAATTAATCGGCGTCCTGATTGTAATTATCGGATTCGCATTAAAGCTTGATTCTATCCTGATCATCTTTCTTGCGCTGATTACGACGGGAATTGTGGGAGGCCTGGGTTTTGGCGGCCTTCTGGAGTCCATCGGGACAAACTTTGTGGCGAACAGAAGCATGGCGATTTTTATTCCGATCCTTTTGATCACCGGCGTTTTGGAGAGGAATGGCTTAAGGGAGGCGGCGACGGATCTGATCAAGAAGATTAAGGGGGCCACTGCTGGAAAGGTGATCGTTGCATACGGGCTTCTCCGTTCTGTGCTTGGCGCGTTTAACGTAGGGCTCGGAGGCGTTGCGGGATTTGTCCGCCCGGTCGTCCTGCCTATGGCGGAAGCCTCAGTGGAAGCCAAAGGGTATGAACCGAATGAAGACCATATGGAAGATGTGAAGGGAATGGCGTCCGCGATGGAAAATGTGACGTGGTTCTTCTTCCAGGTATTGTTCATAGGGGGGGCCGGTGGCATCCTTGTACAGGGCGCCCTTGCGCCGCTGGGCTATGATGTGGAGCTGCTTCAGCTGGCTGCCGCAGAGATCCCGGTCGCTATCGTAGCATTAATTGTAGTCAGCACGGTGACGCTTTTGAATGACAAGCGGCTGTCAAAGAAGTATTACGGGTCGGCGAAAAAAGAAAACACAGAGGAAAAGAAATAGGAGGAGGACGGTATGGCCAATTTAAAATTCATTCAAATCGGAGACACGCTTGGAGCGAATCTTCTGAATGCAGTCTGGGTCATTATCGGCCTGATTGCCATCTATGCGGCAGTAAAAAATATTCTTGACAAGGAAAATCCGTCCAGGATCGGAACCGGTATTTTCTGGGGCTCTTTCGGCATCGTGTGCGCGTTTGGGACATGGCTTCCTGCAAAGCTTTCCGGGGCGCTGGTAATCATTATGTGCATTCCGCCGATCCTGAAACGGGTAAAGGTCGGGCATGTGGATACCCCGACAAAGGAGCACACCGTTGAGCAGTACAAAAAGGTAGGGATGAAAATTTTCTTCCCGGCTGTCTGCGTAGGTATTTTCTCGCTGGTGCTGGCGCTTTTCAGTAACATCAGTTCTATGTTCGCGGTGCTGCTGGGCGTCTTTGTCGCGATAATCATCCTGATGGCATATAATCCGGGTGAGAACAAGCCGATTGTATTTTTACAGGAATCCGAGAGGTTCTTATCTATCATGGGGCCTCTGTGTATGCTTCCACAGCTGCTTGGATGCCTCGGCGGCGTCTTTACGGCGGCAGGTGTCGGTGAGGTCGTGGCGGGTATTGTGGAGAACATTATCCCAAAGGGAAATGTCAATGTCGGCATTATCGTATTTGCTATCGGCATGGCTCTCTTTACGATGATTATGGGAAATGCGTTCGCGGCGATTACAGTTATGACCGTGGGTATCGGCGGGCCGTTTGTCCTCGCGTATGGCGCGGATCCGGTCGTTATCGGTATGCTCGCGCTGACCTGCGGCTACTGCGGTACGCTTTGCACGCCGATGGCGGCAAACTTTAACATCGTCCCGGTTGCCATCCTGAACATGAAGGATCGCTGGGGCGTAATCAAAAACCAGGTGATTGTTGCGGTGATCATGCTGGTGTTCCAGATTTGCTATATGATTGCTATGAAGTAAAGGTATTTTAAAAGGGAAAAAATGACACCGAAGATGGAACGGGGCGCCAGGATCGTAATTGAAAAGTGGATGCGGGTAAAGCCGTGGGACCGGCTCCTGATTGTTACGACTAAGGAGCATATGGAGGAGGCGAAGATGCTGCGGCAGTGCGCGCTGGAAAAGACGAAGCTTGTCTCAGCGCTTACCGTTGAGGAGACAGGAAAGCATGTGGGAGTTTTCTTTGACAGGAACGAGGAGATATTTGACCCGTATACTGCGGTCATTGCGGCGACAGATTATTCTCTTGTCACTACAAGAGCGGCGAAGCGCGCGATACAGAAGCGCAAAAAGTTTCTGTCGCTGCCCCTTTCCACTAATGACGGGCGATCCATGCTGGAATATGATTTTATGACGATGGATACGAAGAAAAGCCGTCTGATGGCAAAGGTTATCATGAAATACCTGCGCCATTCATCTAAGATCGACGTGACAACGCCGGCGGGAACGAGGCTGACTGCCTATACAGAAGGGAGACTTCCGGGGTTTTTTAATGGCGTGGTCAGGGACGGAAGGGGCTATTCTTCGGCAAGCATCGAAGTATACACCTCGATTGAAGAGACAAAAACGGAGGGGGTCATGGTTCTGGACGGCTCACTTGGCTACATCGGGCGCGCCCGCGAGCTGACTGAGATTCTGTTTCATGGAGGAAAAATCACAGAAATAGAAGAGACTTTAACCGGGAAAAAGCTGAAAAAATATATGGAGGATTACCACGACCCCCGGATTTTCATCGGAGGAGAATTTGGGATCGGGCTGAACTCCTATTCGCAGTGCCTGGGCAATTGTTATATTGAAGATGAATCTGCCTACGGCACATTCCATATCGGGCTGGGCAGGAACCTGGCCCTGGGCGGGCAGCAGAATGCGAACGGGCACTTTGACCTGGTCTGCCTGGAGCCGGATATCTTTACAGACAACCGACAGATCATGGAGAGGGGCAAAATCATTATACCTGAACCTGTAGATTATTAGTATGAAGAAAAGGAGGAGACGATGAAAGTATTGGTGACTGGATTTGACCCGTTTGGCGGGGAATCCGTAAATCCTGCTTATGAAGCGGTGAAAATGCTTCCGGACGAGATTGCCGGAGCAGAGATTATAAAACTGGAAATACCTACGGTGTTTTCCAAAAGCGGCCCGGCTGTAGAGGCAGGAATCCAGAAATATCAGCCGGATATTGTAATCAGTGTCGGACAGGCTGGCGGACGCTCCTGTGTGGCAATTGAGAAGGTTGCGGTAAATCTGGCAGAAGCAAGGATCCCGGACAACGCCGGGGAACAGCCGCAGGGCGAACCGCTGCAGGCAGACGGGGCACCGGCTTATTTTCCTACCATCCCGGTGGCTGCAATGTTAAAAAATATCCGAGAACATAAGCTTCCGTGCCATGTGTCATATACGGCAGGAACCTATGTGTGTAACTGCGTCATGTACAATGTCCTGTATATGACCGCTACGAAATATCCCGATATCAGGGCGGGTTTTATCCATGTGCCGTACGCGGCGGAACAGGTTGTTGACAAGCCGAACGGAACGCCGTTTATGTCTCTGGAGCAGATTTCAGAATGCCTGAAATACGCGGTTGAAGCAGCCGTGCTGCATAAAGAGGATCTGAAAGAGGTGATGGGAGAGACTCACTAGAGGCTGTGAAAGGAAGGGTAATCGGCCATTTGGTGTTAAATACTTGACACCAAGTGGAAAAATTTTTGATTGTCCATTCTGACGCATATGATTGTGAAGGAGAGGAAACTGTGAAGGTGTATTTTGAGCGCCCGATATATGGAGATTCCCAATCCGCCGAATGTTACCTTCCAAAATACGAATGGAAGAATGTTGATGGATTCTCGGACGAGGATATTTCTTGTTTCCAGGAATTTCTTGAGTCAACGGTACATATTATCATACAGCTTGCCAGAGATGGAGGATTTGATAATGCCGCGAATTTTTAAAATTGATTCAATTATAAAGCGATGGGTATGCTTCCTGGCTGCGCTGTGTATCATGGTTTCTGTATACGGCTGCGGCGGGGAGATAGAAAATCTACGCTACAATGATTCTGCCAGCGCAAAGCTTGCAGAAGAAAGGGCAGGCGGGAAAGAGCGGGAAGAGGCTGCCCAGGAAAAGGCGGCAGATTTATTAAAGGATATTCCGGAGTATTCGGG
>CAZGTY010000075.1:0-8257 GCA_964528895.1 uncultured Blautia sp.
TGGCCGCTTATGAAAATCCCTTTGCCAAAATCAAGAAAAATGGTTGAAATCCGGTGAAGCATATGTTACAATAACCTCTAGCTGATTTAGGAGGTGTAATGGCAGTGGGTATTTTGAAAATTATTTTGACGGTAATTTTTGTGATAGATTGCATCGGCCTTACCACAGTGGTATTGCTTCAGGAGGGTAAACAGCAGGGCCTTGGCGCTATCTCCGGAGCAGCAGATACCTATTGGGGAAAAAACAAGGGGCGTTCCATGGAAGGCGGTCTGGTTAAGGCGACTACGATCATGGTAATCCTGTTCTTTTTACTGGCTGTGATCCTGAACATGAATTTCTGAAAATATTTTTGAAAAAATGGAAACACTCTTGTAGGCGCAAGAGTGTTTTTTCATCTCACAGTCTGTTCTGGCAGGCGAATTGCAAGGAGGATATCATGGCGAAACAATCAGGCATCAAGCTGATCGCAAATAATAAAAAAGCATTTCATGATTATTTTATCGAAGATACCTTTGAGGCAGGCATTGCCCTGGCGGGGACGGAAGTAAAGTCCCTCCGTATGGGAAAGTGCAGTATAAAGGAGTCCTTTGTCCGTGTGGAGCGGGGCGAGGTATATATTTATGGTATGCACATCAGCCCATATGAGAAGGGAAATATCTTTAATAAGGATCCCCTTCGGGTGCGCAAGCTTTTGCTTCACAGCTTTGAAATTAATAAAATCGAGGCAAAATTAAAAGAAAAAGGGCTGACACTGGTTCCTCTGAAGGTGTATTTTAAGGACAGTCTGGTAAAGGTGGAAATTGGTCTTGCACGGGGCAAAAAGCTTTATGATAAGCGCCAGGATATTGCAAAAAAGGACCAGAAAAGAGAGGCGGAGAGAGACTTTAAAGTGAAAAATCTTTTTTAACAGAAATATGTGGTAAAGTCTTAAATTTGTGTGAAATAATATCCATTTGGTTGACAAGTTCAGGATACTCTGTATAATTAATTTATAGGTGACTTTGCGCTGTTCCTTAATATATAAGGGGGATCATATATGAAGAGAAAATATTTGTTAATAGCGGGATTTCTGCTGCTTGCTCTTGCAACGGCGGGCTGCGGGAAAAAGGAAAGTGAGGAGGAGGGCGCCGACGCGCAGGTGACGGTGGCTCCGGTCAGTGATACCAGCACGACGAAAGAAAAGGAACTGGTAAATATGGAGAAGGCTACGGACGAGGAAACGTTTGAGAATGTAATGGGGACGAAGACTTCCACAGCCTCACAGCTGATCATATATAATAAGACGGGAGCGGAGGTCTCCGCTCTGTATATCCGGCCGAATACGGATGATGACGATGAGTGGGGCGACGATCTGATCGACGGGGCCTTTAAGCTGAAAAACGGGGACAAGGCCGTTTATTATTATGAAAAAGGCTCTACGACCCTTTATGATATCCGGATTACATATACGGATGAAGACAGAAGTGAGTGCTTCTTCCGTAAACTGCCTATGACGACCATGAGTCAGATCAGTCTGTGCATGGAAGGCACAGGGGAAGACGCTATTCCTTATGCCAGATATATGGTAGGCACCAGCAAGAGTGAAAAATCCACCCTCGAGGAGGTAAAGAAGCGGCTGGGCCTCAGTGACGATGACGAGGATGACGACAAGGACGAGGACAGTTCGGATACCGACACACAGCCGACCTCTGCGCCGCAGGCAACGACAGAGCCGGATGAGGACGAGGATTATACTCCGCCTGAGGAGGTAACTAATGCGGAGAACTATATCGGTCAGTCTATAGGGGAGCTGATCGAAGCAGTGGGAGAGCCGCCCGAGGGCAGTGATTATCAGGAGGAACCGGAATCCGGCACCACCGGTTACTATTATTATGACGGCTATACCGTATACACGAGCGTTGATGAAAACGGTAATGAAGTGGTGGCCGGAGTATGGTGAATGTGGGGACAGGGAAAATGAAAAGAGTACTGCTGAAATTAAGCGGCGAGGCGCTTGCCGGTCCGAAGAAATTTGGATTTGACGAGAAAACAGTCATTAAGGTAGCAGGGCAGATTCGAACGATTGCGGAGGATGGACTTCAGGTCGGCATTGTGATTGGCGGCGGAAACTATTGGAGGGGCCGTACCAGCGAGACGATCGACCGGAACAAGGCAGATCAGATCGGTATGCTGGCGACAGTTATGAACTGTATTTATGTTTCCGATATCTGCAGATATCTGGGAATGAAGACAGAGATATTTACGCCCTTTGTCTGCGGGGCTTTTACGAAATTGTATTCCAGGGATGATGCAGAGGCTGCCTTTTCCCAGGGGAAAGCGGTGTTCTTTGCCGGCGGTACGGGCCACCCCTATTTTTCCACGGATACTGCCACGGTACTGCGGGCAGTGGAGATCGGGGCGGATGCGATTCTGCTGGCCAAGGCTGTGGATGGTATTTACGATAGCGACCCGAAGGTGAATCCGGAGGCTGTAAAATATGATGAAATCTCCATCGGGGAAGTGGTGGAGAAAAAACTGGCTGCGATGGATCTGACTGCATCCATTATGTGTATGGAGCATAAGATGCCGATGCTGGTATTTGGCCTGGATGAGGAGAACAGCATAGTAAATGCGGTGAGCGGCAGATTTTCCGGTACCAGGGTTACGGTATAGGGCGCGCATGGCGAGGGAAATACCGCTGTATGTCCCAGGAACATAATATGATAGGAGAAGGAGATTTATGTTATGGATGAGAGAGTTCAGAAGTACGAAGAAAAAATGAAAAAGACACTGAGCGGCTTTGAGGCAGAGCTGGCCACTATCCGTGCAGGCCGTGCGAATCCGCACATTTTGGACAAGATCGTGGTGGATTATTATGGATCGCCCACTCCCATTCAGCAGGTGGCCAATGTCACAGTGCCTGAGGCGCGCATGATTCAGATCCAGCCGTGGGAGCCCAGCCTGATCAAGGTGATCGAGAGAGCGATTCTCACCTCCGATCTGGGTCTGAACCCCAGCAATGACGGTAAGATCATTCGTCTGGTGCTTCCGGAACTTACGGAAGAGAGGCGTAAGGAACTGGTGAAGGATGTTAAGAAAAAAGGCGAGGCTGCCAAGGTCGCAGTCCGCAATATCCGCCGGGATGCGAACGATTCCTTTAAGAAGCTGACGAAGCAGGACGTATCTGAAGATGAAGTGAAGGATCTCGGCGATAAGGCGCAGAAGCTGACAGATAAATACATCAAGGATATTGATGCGGCAGTTGATAAAAAATCAAAAGAGATTCTGACTGTATAATAGAAAACTGAGGGGAAAAGAGAGCCGGTAGTGGGCTCTTTTTCCTTGTATCATTGGAAAATGGAAGGATAAAAACCATGAAGGTGCCGAATCATATAGCCATTATTCTGGATGGCAACGGCCGCTGGGCCAGAATGAGAGGAATGCCGCGCAGCTACGGACACGTAAAGGGCTGTGCAAATCTTGAAACAGTCTGCGATGATATGAAGGAACTGGGGATAAAATATCTCACTGTCTATGCTTTTTCCACGGAGAACTGGAAGCGCTCCAGAGAAGAGGTGGAAGGGCTGATGAAGCTGTTCCGGAATTATCTGAAGAAATGTATTAAAATCTCTGAGAAAAACAGGATGAGGGTGAAAATCATCGGGGATATATCTGTCTTTGATGAAGACATCCGGCAGAAGATTCGCGAGCTGGAGGAGTTCTCCAGGGGTTACACGGAGCTCCATTTTCAGATCGCCTTAAATTACGGGAGCCGGGATGAGATCGTGCGGGGAATGCGCCGGATGGCACAGGATGCGGCGAATGGGAAGCTGAAGCCTGAGGATATTCAGGAGAATACCATCAGCAGCTACCTGGATACCGCGGGAATTCCGGATCCGGACTTTCTGATCCGGACCGGCGGGGAGCAGCGCCTTTCCAATTATCTGCTCTGGCAGCTGGCGTATACGGAATTCTATTTTACGGATGTAGCATGGCCCGATTTTAACAAGGCAGAGCTGATTAAGGCCATTGAGGCATATAATCAAAGAGATAGAAGATACGGTGGAGTCAAGGAGGAATCATAATGTTTAAGACCAGGCTCTTAAGCGGAATTCTGTTGGTGGCAGCGGCGCTGTTGACGATCATAAGCGGAGGATATGTGCTTTTCGTTACTCTGGCATGTGTATCGGTAATCGGTATGCAGGAGTTTTACAGAGCCACTGGTGTCCGGGAGCAGTCCTTCACCCTGTTGGAAATTATGGGATATCTGTGCGCTGTGCTGTATTATGCAGCTGTTTTGCTGGATTTTGAGAGGTATGGACTTCCGGCGGTTTTGTTGACACTGGCGCTTTTGATGAGCGTATATGTTTTTACTTATCCGAGATATCATGCGGATCAGGTGATCGCAGCATTTTTCGGGGTGGTATATGTGGCAGTCATGCTGTCATTTATCCTGCTTACCAGAAATCTGGGAAACGGTACCCTGGTAGGACTGACCTTCCTTTGCTCCTGGGGTTGTGATACCTGTGCATACTGTGTGGGAATGCTCATAGGCAAGCATAAGATGGCGCCTGTGTTAAGCCCGAAGAAGTCCGTGGAGGGCGCGGTGGGCGGCGTTTTGGGAGCTGCGGTTCTGGGCGCTGCATATGGGGCGTTCACTCATGGGCCGGCGTTCATATATGCGATTATCTGCGCGGTGGGAGCGCTGATCTCCATGGTAGGAGATCTGGCGGCCTCCGGAATTAAGAGAAATCATAATATCAAGGATTACGGCAGGCTGATTCCGGGGCACGGCGGTATCCTGGACCGGTTTGACAGTGTGATTTTTACAGCGCCTGTTATATATTATCTGGCAAAAATACTTCTTGGAATGTAGGGAGGAGATTATGAAAAAAATCGCGGTTTTAGGTTCGACCGGTTCCATAGGTACCCAGACGCTGGATGTGGCGAGAGCAAATAAGGACATTCAGGTGTTGGGGATCAGCGCCGGGAGCAATGTACATAAACTGGAAGAGCAAGTGCGGGAGTTTTCCCCGCGCCTGGCTGCGGTGTGGGATGAGAGGGCTGCAAAGGAGCTGGCTGTCCGCGTAAAGGATACGGATACCAGGGTGGTTTCCGGCATGGAAGGCCTTCTTGAGCTGGCCAGGATGGAGGAAACGGAGATCCTGGTAACGGCCATTGTGGGTATGCTGGGAATCCGGCCGACCATGGAGGCTATCTGCGCGGGAAAGGATATTGCCCTCGCAAATAAGGAGACGTTGGTAACAGCGGGTCATCTGATCATGCCTATGGCGAAAAAGCAGGGGGTAAGGATCCTTCCGGTGGACAGTGAGCACAGCGCGATTTTCCAGGCGCTGAACGGGGAGCATTCCGGCGAGGTAAATAAGCTTCTTATCACCGCATCGGGCGGCCCTTTCCGCGGCAGAAAGCGTGAGGAACTGGAGAATGTGACACTGGAGGATACCTTAAAGCATCCGAACTGGGTGATGGGACAGAAGATCACCGTGGATTCCGCGACGCTGGTGAATAAGGGGCTTGAGGTAATGGAGGCCGGATGGCTCTTTGACATGGATCTGGATCATATTCAGGTGGTGGTTCAGCCTCAGAGCGTGATTCATTCCATGGTGGAATTTAAGGACGGAGGAATCATGGCGCAGCTGGGGACTCCGGATATGCGGCTACCCATCCAGTACGCGCTTTATTATCCACACAGGAGATACCTTGAGGGTGACAGGCTGGATTTTGCCGCACTGAGGCAGATCACCTTTGAGGAGCCGGATATGGATACGTTTCTGGGACTTCCCATGGCCATGGAGGCCTCCAAAAGGGGCGGAACTATGCCGACGGTGTTTAATGCGTCCAACGAACTGGCAGTAAAGAAATTCCTGCACAGAGAGATCGGATTTCTGGATATTTATGACATTATCGGGCAGTCTATGAGCAGACATACACCGGTCAGTGATCCGGATCTGGATGAGATCCTGGCAGTAGAAAAAGAAACTTATCGATGGATTGAAAGCAGGTGGTAGATTGAGTATTCTGATCGCAATTATCATATTCAGCGGGATTATCCTGATACATGAATTCGGGCATTTCCTTCTGGCAAAGAAAAACGGCATTGTGGTGACAGAGTTTTCACTGGGAATGGGGCCGAGACTTTTGAGCGCCGTAAAAGGCGGCACCAGATATTCTCTGAAGCTGTTTCCCATAGGCGGCTCCTGTGCCATGCTGGGAGAGGACGGGGAGGATGAAAGTCCGGGGACCTTTAATTCCGCTCCTGTGTGGGGAAGGATCTCCGTGGTTGCGGCGGGCCCCGTATTTAATTTTATTCTGGCTTTTCTGCTGGCTTTGATCATTGTGAAATTTGTGGGATATGATCCGGCTCTGGTCATGGAGGTGGAGGAGGGCTCTCCGGCTGCGGAAGCGGGACTTAAGGAAGGCGATCTGATCACGGAATATCAGGGCTATCACATTGATCTTGGAAAGGACCTGTACGTGTATACCTATCTCAATGAGCTTCAGGAAGAGCCGGTGGAGCTTACGGTAGAGAGGGACGGGGAAAAGATTAACATCACCTATATGCCGGATGTGGATGTTCGGTATCTTCTGGGCTTTAACCGGAAGGACACGGATACCATGGAAGTGGGTTCGCTGATCGCCGGGATGCCCTTACAGGAAGCGGGCGTAAAGGCCGGGGATGTGATCACCTCTATTAACGGGGTGGAAATCCCGGACGGGGAAGCCTATGATGCCTATATTGCGGAGAATCCCCTGACAAATGAACCGGTGGAGATCACCTATACCCGTGACGGGCTGGAATACAGCGCCACGCTTACGCCGGGAGAGTACCGGACGCCCCGCCTTGGCTTCGGATACAATGTGGGCTGCACGGAGGCGAAGGGCTTCCAGGTGTTTAAATACGCCGCCCTGGAGATCAAATATATGATACGCACCACGATCCTCAGTCTGAAAGAGCTGGTGACCGGCGGTCTGGGTGTGGAAGACTTAAGTGGTCCGGTGGGTGTGGTGGATGCCATCGGTGAAACCTATGAACAAAGTAAGAGCGAGGGAACGCTGATGGTGGTCATGAACATGATCAATATGGCTCTGCTTCTATCGGCTAATCTCGGCGTTATGAATCTGCTTCCCTTTCCCGCGCTGGATGGAGGCAGGCTCGTTTTCCTGATCCTTGAGGTGATCAGAAGGAAGCCCGTTAATCGGGAGCTTGAGGGAATGGTTCATTTTGCAGGCCTGATGCTTCTTATGGCGCTGATGGTGGTGGTCATGTATAATGACATACTGAAAATAATATGATACCAGGATTGCGGGGCACATAGTGCGGAGCAATCCGGTATCAAAGAGGGTTTGTTTTTTCTTTTTGGGGCAGGGCGGTTTTCAGGTGAAATCCAGCCCGCCGTTTACATTGATCAGCTGACCGGTTACATAGGAGCCGCTTTTTGAAGCAAGCCACATGATGGCTCCTGCGGAATCGGCGCCAGTTCCAAGTCTGTGAAGCGGGATAGTGGGAAGCTCGCGCTGCGTCAGTTCTTCGAAGGAGACGCCTGTCTCAGCCGCTTCCTTGCGCAGATACGCCCAGTGCATTTCTGTAGCGGCAAGCGCAGGGCAGACTGCATTGACTGTGACGCCGTAGGGAGCCATTTCCAGAGCTAGCGCCTGGGTCAGGGTATGAACGGCCGCCTTTGAGGAACCATATAATCCGGATTTTGCATGTCCCACCTTTCCATAGAATGAACCGGTGGTAACAATGGTGCCAAAATGCTGCTTTTTCATCTGAATAGAAGCATATTTGCAGCAGAACATGGTTCCCTTCAGGTTTACGCCGAATACCTTATCGATTACATTTTCGGTGATTTCTGAAATTTCCCATTCTCCTCCGTTGATGCCTGCATTGCAGTAGATGATATCGATGCGGCCGAATTTTTCCACGACGGCGTCGACCATTTTCTTAACCTGCGCTTCTTTGGAAATATCTACCTCCATGGCGAATCCCTGATTCTCAGGATTTTTCTCCTTGATCTCTTTCCATGTATCATGAATTTCGGGAAGGATATCGGTGATGACTACATGGACGCCCTCCGCTGCGAGAGCGGCGGCACAGCCCTGTCCGATACCCCGGGCTGCTCCTGTGATGACAGCTACTTTCCCGGACACATCTCTGAAATCAGTCATATCTATAAACCTCCGTTTCTTTCTGTATTTTTATAATGATTTACTCGTCAAAAGCTGATTCCCGAATTGTTCCGCGCTTCGCGCTCCC
>CAZGTY010000076.1:0-8157 GCA_964528895.1 uncultured Blautia sp.
AAAATCCATGATAACATAAGCATAGCAGTTTTTGTTGTGTTTTAAGTTGTCTTGTAGTGATTCAACAATAAAACATATACACAAAAACTGCTACTTTTTTTTAAATATTTATGAAAAAAGTGGTGGTTTCACGTACCTGGGGCTAGCCACCGCGCTAGCGGTTTGGTACAATTGGGAAGATTATTAAGACAAAGGCAGGAATACCGTAATGAGAAGACCCAGAATTGCAATTCCGGAGATTGATCAGGATGTCAGGAATTATACCAGGGCGGTGTTTGCGGCGGGTATGGAGCCGGTAGTGATTTCCGTGCAGTCCCAGTAGGTGCAGCAAAAGAATCAGCAGGAATATTTGGATTATTCCGTATTTCGGGCGAAAGTCTATGACGGCCTTCTGATTCCCGGAGGCGTGGATATTAATCCATCCCGCTACGGACAGGAGAACCGGGGAAGCGTCATGATGATGGATGAGCTGGATGAACTGCAGTTTGATATACTGGATGCTTTTGTGAAAAACGGCAAGCCGATTTTGGGGATTTGCCGGGGGCATCAGCTAATCAATGCGTATTTCGGGGGAACGCTGATCCAGCATCTTCCCACAGCCTTCCGTCATTCCCGCAAACTGGATGAACCGGACAAGGTTCACCGCTGTATCGCAGAGGAGGAAAGCTGGCTGTCTACAGTGTACAGTGGCACCCGGAGCGGATGTGTCTGGCGTGGGAGCGGGACGATACCGTGAACGGACTGCCGGTTCTGCAGTTTTTCTGCAGGGTATGCGGAGGAACCCCGGAAAAATCTGCCGCTCTGGCTCAGAGCGAGATCATGGGGGACATGATGGGATTATAGGCAGCAGAAATTTATATGGGATTATAGGCAGCAGAAATTTATATTGACAAATATATTTTTTGGGTGTAGAATTCATATCTATAAATTACTTATAACCTATATGAAAAGTATGAATTAAACAGAAGAAATGAATGATAACCGTCTAAAGCGGAGGAAATCATTAACAAAGCAGCTGACTGGAGAACCAGAGGTTTCGGGAGCGGCATATATGCCGGCCTGAAACCTTTTTTGTCGTACAGGAAAAGGTGGAGCGATCACTGTATCAGACAGAGGGAGGAAAAGGGATGGCGGGAGAGTTTACTACTTATGATTCAGAAAAAATTTATTATCAAAGCTGGACAGTAGATTGTCCCAAGGCAGTGATCCAGATTTACCATGGCCTGGGAGAGATGGAGTTTTATTATACAGAATTTGCTCAGAAGGCGAATCTTGACGGTATTTCCGTGTATCTCCATGAGTATCGGGCGCACGGCCGAACCGCGGCCGGCTTTAATGAGGCGGATATTTTTTCCCAGTATATAAAGGATGCTCTGATCTTTCATACTGTTATTCAGCGGGAGAATCCGGGGATTCCGGTCTTTCTGCTGGCCCATAGTGTGGGAACGGAGATTGCCCAGGGAGCTTTGTATCAATATCCGGAATTTTATGAGGGAGCCATATTAACCGGTATGCCTGATCAAAGCTTCGGGGAGGAGCTGCTTCATGGAATTGAGCGGGAAATCAGAGAGAACGGACCGGATGCTCCTAATATAGCGGCAGCAATGGAGCTTTTCGGCCATGTGAATGATGATTATGCCGAAGAGAACAGCACGCTGGCCTGGCTGACAAGTGATTCGGCGAAGCGTGATTTTTATGAAGCGCTTCCATACACAAATGTAAGCTACAGCAACCGGTTTTACCGGGATATGGTCCTATATCAGGAACAGCTGAAGGTACAGGGAATCCTGCAGATCGGAAGGAAGGAGCTGCCATTGTTGATCCTGACCGGAGGAGAGGACCTGGTTTCCGCTCATGGGACATACGGTGCTAAAATAGCAGAACAGTTGAAGAAAAACGGATTTTCAGATGTTACTGAGAGGACATATCCGGGATACCGTCACAGCATTCTGCAGGAAACGGGGCGCGATAAGGTGGAGAAGGATATTTTTAACTGGATTGGCAGACATCTATAGGAGAGACCGCAAATGAAATATATTGTGAAAAAAGTGATTATTCTGTTGGTTACACTGTTTTTAATATCGGTGGTTACATTCGCAGCCTTTCATATTGTGCCGGGAGACCCGGCTATGATGATTCTGGGGACGGAAGCATCCGGGGAAAGAGTGGAGGCAATGCGGGAAGAGCTGGGGACTAACAGGCCGCTGACAGAGCAATATGTAAGCTGGATCGGCGGCATTTTTCACGGGGATATGGGAAATTCCATCATATACAAACAACCGGTGACAAAGCTTTTGATCGGGAGAGTGCAGGTTACGGTGATCCTGGGCTGTATGGTTATGCTGCTGACTCTGCTGGTGGGTATTCCTTTGGGCGTATTTGCCGCGTATAAGAAAAATACCTGGTTAAATCCCGTTATGAATCTGT
The DNA here is from genome assembly GCA_964528895.1 of uncultured Blautia sp. Lineage (GTDB taxonomy): Bacteria > Bacillota > Clostridia > Lachnospirales > Lachnospiraceae > Blautia_A. The sequence goes on from CAZGTY010000076.1 coordinate 2,428, forward strand.
TAACTATATTGGGTATCTCGATTCCGGGATTTTTCCTGAGTATTCTGATGATCTGGATTTTCGGTCTTATTTTGAATTGGTTTACTCCCGGCCAGTATGTAAGCTATCAGGAAAGCGTCAGCGGCTTTTTCCGGTTTATGATTTTCCCGGCATTATCAATAGCGCTTCCTGAGACGGCGATCCTGATGAAATATATAAGATCGGCGGTCATTACGGAGCAGACGGAGGATTATGTGAGAACCGCCAGAAGTAAGGGAAATACAGAAAATGCAATTCTTTACCGGCACATTTTGAAGAATGCGATAGTTGCCATCGTTCCGCTGATCGGCATGATGATCGGCGATATTTTCGGGGGAAGCCTGATCATTGAGCAGGTTTATGGCATTCCGGGGGTTGGCAAGCTGCTGATATCGTCCGTGACCTCCCGGGATTTTCCTCTGACCCAGACTCTGTTTCTGTATATTGCGTCGGTAATTGTTTTAACGAATTTCCTTGTTGATATCATAATACAGGTAATAGATCCCAGAATCCGTCTGGAGAAGTGAGGCATTATGAAAAAGAGAAGCGGAGAAAAAAATACAGAGTTGAAAATTGGCATGATATTGATTTCTTTTATTATCCTGCTGGCGATAGTCAGTTTTTTCTACACTCCCTATGATATTAACGAAATGGATAAGGCGGCGCGGAGCATGCCGCCCAGCATCCGGCATCTTGCGGGGACTGACAATTTTGGGCGGGATATATTCAGCAGGCTGATGGTGGGAACCAGATTTACGCTGCTGGTGGCGGTTGCCACAGTGGCGGGAAGCACAATTGCGGGAAGCGTTCTGGGACTGATCAGCGGGTATACAGGAGGTATTGTGGATGAATTTATTATGCGAGTCATTGATGCGGTAAGTTCTTTTCCGGGTATTCTGGTCGCACTGATTATTGTCGCAGTGCTGGATTATGGAAAACTGACGATTATACCGGCTTTGTGTATCATGTTTGTTCCCAGCTACACCAGAATCGTCCGGACAGGGACTCTGCAATATAAAAATGCGGAGTTTGTAAAAAATGTGAGGGTATTCGGAGCATCAGATATACGGCTTTTGCTGGTGCATATTTTTCCTAATATTTTTCCGCTGCTGCTTTCCTCTATTGTAATCGGACTGTCTAATGCGATTTTGGCGGAAGCCAGTATGAGCTATCTGGGGCTTGGGATTCAGCCGCCCACGCCAAGCTGGGGAAGAATGCTGAATGAGGCGCAAAGCACGATTTTTAAAGTGCCATGGTATGCATTGGCTCCCGGAATTATGATCGTTATCACCATTGTGGGTTTTAACTGCCTTGGCGAAGGGATTCGGAAAAAGTATTGCTGAGAGGGGAAGAACATGAAAGATACGCTGTTGAGTGTGCAGAATTTATCAATCGGGATCGATGGCGGGAAGAACATCTATCCTGTGGTGGATGACATCAGTTTTCAAATTGGCCGGGAAGAGATTCTGGGAATTGTCGGAGAGAGCGGATGCGGGAAAAGTCTGACAGCATTGTCTGTTCAGGGCCTTCTCTCGGAGGGAATCCGTGTCACGGGAGGTCAGATGATATTTGAGGGAAATGATCTTCTGAAATTATCTGCGAAAAAGAGAAGGGAGATAAACGGAAAAGACATATCCATGATATTCCAGGAACCGATGACATCTCTTAATCCACTGATCAGGATTGGAAAGCAGGTGGGTGAGGCATTGCGTCTCCATGACAGCCGTACACCCCAGGAAATAGCTTCTCTGGTCAGAGATACATTGACGGAGGTGGGATTAAAGGATCCGGATAAAATCATGGCATCTTACCCTCATCAGCTGTCCGGCGGAATGAGGCAGAGGGTTATGATCGCCATGGCAATTATCTGCAGGCCGAAGCTATTGATAGCGGACGAACCTACTACTGCGCTGGATGTTACAACGCAGGCCCAGGTGCTGGAGCTTTTAAGAAAGATTAACCGGACGTACGGGACGGCGCTCCTGTTCATTTCCCATGATCTTGGCGTGATCAACCGGCTTTGTGACAGAGTGCTGGTGATGTATGCGGGGAAGATCGTAGAGAGGGGGCGGACGGAGACGATCTTGCTCCATCCTGTTCATGAGTATACAAAGGGGCTAATGGCCTCAATCCCGTCGAGAAAACAGAAAGGGCATGATCTGAAAAGCATCCGGGGAAGAGTGCCGGCCGTGACGGAGCCGAAAGAACCCTGTCCGTTTGCGCCGCGATGTGATGCGGCAAGAAAGATCTGTTATCAGGAATGGCCCGGGGAAAGAGAACTGAGCAATGGTCATGCCGTGTGCTGCCATGTGGCAAACCTTGAAGAAGAAATGGAATATTATCGAATATAAGCAGGTGTCAGAATGAGCGAATTATTACAGGTGGAACATATCAGTAATTATTACCAGGAGAATAATCTGGGGATATTCAGCCGGAGAAAAAAGGTACAGGTACTGAAGAATGTATCGTTTACAATCCATCACAATGAGTTTTTCGGACTGGTGGGAGAGAGCGGGTGCGGTAAGACTACGCTCGGAAATTCCATACTGGGACTGATCCCCTACGAGGGAACCATTTTGGCGGATGGGCAGCCCTACAGCAAAAAGGAGAAAAAGGCGTTTGCCCGGAAGGTACAGGCGGTATTTCAGGATCCCTTAAGTGCGCTGGATCCCAGAAGAACCATTGGGCAGACGATGGAGGAACCGCTGAAGATTCATGGAATCGGAAATCGGGAGGAGCAGATCCGGCGTGTAAATGAGATGCTGGAGATGATCGGATTGGACAGCAGCTATCGAAACCGTTATCCATCGGAGCTTAGCGGCGGACAGCGCCTCAGCGGGGTATGATGAAATCGAGAGCTTTGAGATCAATGAAGAAGGAAAGCTTGTGCTTACCCTGAATACAGAGGATCAGAATTTGATCCCCTATCTGACACAGGCGATCATTCCGGCGGGATATGAAGAACAGTCAATCAGCCCGGTGGGCACCGGCCCGTATAAGCTGACAGAGTATGCGGAACAGGATCATATTACGCTGGAAAAGAATCCAGATTACTGGGGAACTCCCGGTTATCTGGATAAGATCACAGTAAAATTTGCGGCAAGTCAGGCTGATCTGTATCTGGATTTCCAGGCGGGCAGTATTGACGGGTTCAGCGCCAGTGCAGCTACTCTGAGCCAGCTGGATGAGGACACCGTGAATCTTTATATTACCTACTCCAACGCGGTTCAGCTTCTCGCATTAAACAACAGCTTTGAACCCTTCCAGAATCAGAAGGTCCGCGAAGCGGTCAATTATGCGGTAAGCGCGGATGAGATCATTGATATTGCATTTTACGGATATGGAACGAAAGTCGGCAGCGGCCTGATCCCTGCGCTTGAGAAGTATTACGATGACTCTCTTGCAGATGTTTATGATCAGGATATAGAAAAGGCGAAGGAGCTTCTGGAGGAGGCAGGATACGCCGATGGTTTTTCCTTCACGATTACAGTACCTTCCGTATATCAGGCGCATGTTGATACTGCCGAGGTAATTGTAAATGAACTGGCGCAGATCGGCATCAATGCGGAGATTAAACAGGTAGATTGGGCAACCTGGCTGGAGAAGGTGTATCAGGGCGTGAGTATGAGGCAACGGTCATTTCCCTGGACGGATCTCTCGCATATCCCACGGCTTTCCTTTCCAGATACGTATCAGATGCGCCCAACAATTTTGTTAATTTCGCATCAGATGCATATGATGAGGTGTACGCGCAGGCAATCGCCGCATCTACGGATGAGGAGAAAGTGGAACTGTTCAAGGAAGCGCAGAAAATACTCAGTGAGGAAGCTGCAAGTGTATACATTCAGGATGTAGCAGGTTTCCTTGTGTTTAATAAGAACTTTGAGGGAAATGTAAATTATCCTCTCTATGTAACAGATTTTTCAGCAATCCACACCGTCGCTGAATAAAAAGGCAGAAAGAAATGTGCCAAAAAGCAGGCTGGATAACGCCGGCTTTTTGGCATATTTTGGCGGGATAACAGATAAAGGAGCAAAATGAGCAGGATTTATACTTCTATTTCAGAATTGATCGGACATACCCCGCTGCTGGAACTGAAGGGGTATGAGAAAGCATATGATCTGAAAGCGCGGATTCTGGTGAAGCTGGAATTCTTTAATCCGAATCAGAGTATTAAAGACAGAATCGCAGCATCCATGATAGAGGCGGCGGAGAAAGACGGTCTGCTGCATCCCGGTGATACGATCGTTGATGTGACCAGCGGAAATACGGGAATTGGTATGGCAGCGCTGGCAGCAGCTAAGGGCTACCGCTTTAAGGCGTATGTACAGGACAACGTGAGTATTGAGCGCTTCAAGGCCCTGAAAGCGTTTGGGAGCGAGACAGAGCGGTATACGGAGGAACCCGCCATTGCAGATACGCTGAAAGCCACAAACAATGATTTTGTGGAAGCGGTAAAAGCATTGGAAAAAAATGTGTTTTCCAGACATCCGGACTGGTTTTTTATCAATCAGTTGGGAAATCCGGCAAATCCGGAAGTGCATTATCGCACCACCGGACCGGAAATATGGGAGGATACGGACGGCAATGTGGACATTTTTATTGCGAATGTAGGAACCGGCGGAACGATAAGCGGAACGGGAAAATATCTGAAGGAGCAGAAGTCTGATGTGCGGGTCGTGGCGATTCAGCCGGGTCCCAATTCCATACCAACGATAGAGAATCCGGCTCCGGAGGAAATACAGGGGGTGCATCCCTTTGAAGGAATACCGGTCTGTCAGATACCGAAGGTGCTGGACCGGTCCGTCTATGATGAATGGGTTGAGGTGGAGACGCCGCAGGCGTATGCGGCCGCCAGAGAGGTGGCAAAAACAGACGGGATTTTGGTTGGGATTTCTTCCGGTGCGGCTTTGCATGTTGCGCGGGATATTGCCCGGAGACCGGAGAATGAGGGAAAGACAGTTGTGACGATCTTTCCTGATACGGGTCTGCGGTATCTGTCAACAAATCTGTTTGAAGGATGAGAAGGGGGGAAAAATGTGGCGATAAATTTAAACAGCTCCAATGTGGGAACAAGAGAGAACAGACTGGGGTCCATTACAGGGTATATCGGAAGTCTGAGTGATCTTGCGTCACAGAGCGAGTGCGGTACACTGCGGGGATGTTCCCGCTGCTTTTCTCAGTCCAGCAGTTGCCTGTCGATGTGTGCGCTCAGTGAACTGAACCGGATACGCAATGTGGCGGTCATTCACCATGGACCGGCCGGGTGCTCCGTGGTAGCTTCCCTGCAGGAATATCTGACAAAGCAGCTGGCGGCAAAGCGGGGAGTCACGACAAGTTCCGTGTATATCGGAACCGATATGAATGAAAGAGACACGATATTTGGCTCCACAGAAAAGCTGAGAAATATCGTATTGCAGGTGAATGAAAGATATCATCCGGAAGCGATCTTTGTCAGCAGCTCCTGCGCTATCGGTATTATAGGCGAGGATATCAACGTATTCCGGCATTGCCAGCACTGCCGGGCAGATGCAGTAGGGGTTCCGGGTAGGTCGGAATTTGGTGATTAGATTTATCAAAAGAGGCTGAAGGGAGTAAAGGAGACTTTCTCACACGGCTAATATCAGGAAAAGAGGGAAAAAACAATGGCACAATTCTTAAGGAAAGAATCGAAGGTGGTGCAAACGAAAAAGCAGCCTTGAATTCTTTGAT
>CAZGTY010000077.1:0-8144 GCA_964528895.1 uncultured Blautia sp.
TTCTTTCTTATTAGTTTTATTTAGTCTGGTAAACCCCTATATTTTATGCTATAATAAATTCGTGGTACTAGGGTCAAAAAGTCGAAAATCCGATGCAAGCTTGCCTGCGAGAGGATTTTTGAACCTGCGGCCCGCCAAAACATGAATAAGAAGCCATTTTTCGCAGAAAAATGACCGGATTATGAATGTTTTGAGGATAGCGGGAGCACATAGTACGGATCAATCCGGTATCAAAGAGGGCAAAATGCCTTTTGACCCTAAGATTAATTTGTATGAGTGCGTCTTTAAAAAATAGGAAGTTACAAAGTGGGCAATTTGTTCTGAATTGCCGGCTTTGTTTATGTATATAAGAAACAGGAGGAATCAAATGGGCACAGAAAATACAGAGTATGGAGCCGATCAGATCCAGATTCTGGAAGGACTGGAAGCAGTGCGGAAAAGACCGGGTATGTACATCGGAAGTACATCCGGCCGCGGTCTGCATCATCTGGTTTATGAGATCGTGGACAACTCAGTGGATGAAGCACTGGCAGGGTTTTGTACAGAGATTCAGGTTATTATTAATCCGGATAATTCTATTACGGTTATCGATAACGGGCGCGGTATCCCCGTAGGCATCAACCACAAGGCAGGCATCCCGGCTGTAGAAGTAGTGTTTACCATCCTCCACGCCGGAGGAAAATTCGGCGGAGGCGGATATAAGGTCTCCGGCGGTCTCCACGGTGTGGGAGCTTCCGTTGTAAACGCCCTTTCCGAGTGGCTGGAGGTTACGATATATAAAGACGGAAAAGAGTATAAACAGAGATATGAGAGAGGACACGCCAAATACTCACTGAGAGAGGTGGGTACCTGTGATCCGGACAGGTCGGGCACTATGGTAGTGTTTCTTCCGGATAAGGAGATCTTTGAAGAAACCGTATATGATTACGATATTTTGAAGCAGCGCCTGCGGGAGATGGCATTTTTGACAAAAGGCCTGAAAATCACTCTGAAAGATACCCGCGAGGGGATGGAGAAGGAAAAGACCTTCCATTACGAAGGCGGTATATGCGAATTTGTTACCTATCTGAATAAGAGCAAGGAACCCCTTTATCCGGATATTATTTACTGCGAGGGAGAGAAGGACGGCGTGGCTGTGGAAGTGGCTATGCAGCATAATGATTCCTACACAGAAAACAGCTATGGCTTTGTAAATAATATCAATACGCCGGAGGGCGGGACCCATATTGTGGGCTTTCGAAATGCCCTCACCAAGACCTTTAATGATTATGCCCGCAAGAATAAGCTGCTCAAGGACAGCGAGCCCAATTTAAGCGGCGAGGATATCCGTGAAGGTCTTACCGCCATTGTCAGCATAAAGATCGAGGAGCCGCAGTTTGAGGGGCAGACGAAGCAGAAGCTGGGAAACAGCGAAGCCAGAGGCGCGGTAGACAGCGTGGTCAGCCGCCAGCTGGAGCTCTTTCTGGAGCAGAATCCGACGGTGGCAAAGGCTACGGTGGAGAAATCCGTGCTGGCGCAGCGCGCGAGAGAAGCGGCCCGCAAGGCCCGCGACCTTACCCGCAGAAAATCCGCTCTTGACAGCATGTCATTGCCGGGCAAGCTGGCCGACTGCTCGGATAAGGATCCTGCAAACTGTGAGATATACATCGTAGAGGGAGATTCCGCCGGCGGTTCCGCAAAGACAGCCCGCAATCGTGCTACACAGGCGATCCTGCCTCTTCGCGGTAAAATCCTGAACGTGGAAAAGGCCCGCCTGGATAAAATATACGGAAATAAAGAGATCAAGGCCATGATCACTGCCTTTGGAACAGGTATTCACGAGGATTTTGATATCAGTAAGCTTCGTTATCATAAAATTATCATTATGACCGATGCGGATGTGGACGGCGCGCATATTGCCACATTGCTGCTCACCTTCCTGTACCGTTTTATGCCGGAGCTGATCAAGCAGGGCTATGTATATCTGGCGCAGCCGCCCCTTTATAAGGTCGAGAAAAATCAAAAGGTCTGGTATGCCTATGACGATCCGGAGCTGAACCGGATACTGGAAGAGATCGGAAGAGATAACAATAATAAGATACAGCGCTATAAGGGTCTGGGTGAGATGGATGCGGATCAGCTCTGGGAGACTACCATGGATCCGGAGAAGCGGATCCTGCTCCGCGTGACTATGGACGAGTCCGCTGCATCTGAGATCGATCTGACCTTTACTACGCTGATGGGCGACAAAGTAGAGCCGCGGCGGGAATTTATCGAGGAAAATGCGAGATTCGTTGAGAATCTGGATATTTAATTGGGAGAACTGATAATGGAAGATAATATTTTTGACAAAATCCATGAAGTAGACTTGCAGAAAACCATGGAAAAGTCTTATATCGATTATGCCATGAGCGTTATTGCTTCCCGTGCGCTGCCGGATGTAAGAGACGGTCTGAAGCCCGTACAGCGCCGTGTGCTGTATTCCATGATCGAACTGAATAACGGCCCGGACAAGCCCCATCGTAAAAGCGCCCGTATCGTCGGCGATACCATGGGTAAATATCATCCTCACGGAGACAGTTCCATTTATGGCGCTCTGGTAAATATGGCGCAGGAATGGTCCACCAGATATCCGCTGGTGGACGGACATGGAAATTTTGGTTCCGTGGACGGGGACGGCGCCGCCGCCATGCGATATACGGAGGCCCGTCTGAGCAGGATCTCCATGGAAATGGTGGCGGATATAAATAAAAATACGGTGGATTTTCAGCCGAACTTTGACGAGACAGAGAAGGAGCCGGTGGTGCTTCCTTCAAGGTATCCCAATCTTCTGGTAAACGGAACCTCGGGAATCGCCGTGGGCATGGCGACCAATATACCGCCTCATAATCTCCGAGAGGTGATAAATGCAGTGGTGAAGATCATTGACAATATCATTGAAGAGGACCGGGAGACTACCATTGAGGAGCTTCTGGAGATCATAAAGGGACCGGATTTTCCCACAGGCGCCACTATTCTCGGCACACGCGGGATCGAGGAAGCCTACCGCACGGGGAGAGGCAAGATCCGTGTCCGCGCGGTGACGGATATAGAGACTCTGCCGAATGGCAAATCACGAATTGTTGTCACGGAGCTGCCGTACCTGGTAAACAAAGCCCGTCTGATCGAGAAGATCGCGGAGCTTGTCCGTGATAAAAAAATCGACGGAATTACAGATCTGAACGATCACTCCAGCCGGGAGGGCATGCGTATCTGTATCGATCTTCGCAAGGATGCCAATGCAAATGTGATCTTAAACCAGCTCTATAAGCATACGCAGCTGCAGGATACCTTTGGCGTGATCATGCTTTGCCTGGTTTCCACGAACGGAAGTCTTGAACCGAAGGTTTTAAGCCTGCCGGAAATGCTGAAGTATTATCTGGCGCATCAGGAGGATGTGATCACCAGAAGGACAAAATACGATCTGAACAAGGCGCAGGAGAGGGCGCATATTTTAGAGGGGCTCTTAAAAGCGCTTGATAATATTGATGAGGTGATCCGCATTATCCGCGGATCGAAGACCGTACAGATCGCGAAACAGGAATTAATGGACCGGTTCCGGCTGACAGACGTGCAGGCACAGGCCATTGTGGATATGCGTCTTCGCGCTCTTACCGGGTTGGAAAGAGAGAAGCTGGAAGCGGAGTACGCTGAGCTTATGGAAAAAATTCGTAAATTAACGGCAATTCTTGCGGACCGCAATCTGCTTTTGCGGGTCATTCGTGAGGAAATATTACTGATCTCCGAAAAATACGGGGATAAGAGAAGGACGTCGATCGGCTTTGATGAGTTTGATATTTCCATGGAGGACATGATTCCCAGGGAAAATACGATCATTACCATGACGAAGCTTGGCTACATCAAGCGTATGACCGTGGATAATTTCCGCAGTCAGAACCGCGGAGGCAAGGGTATCAGGGGAATGCAGACCATCGAGGATGATTATATCGAAGAGCTGCTGATGACCACGACCCATCATTATATTATGTTCTTTACCAATACGGGTCGTGTTTACCGTCTGAAGGTGTACGAAATACCGGAGGCCGGGAGAACGGCCAGAGGGACGGCGATCGTCAATCTTCTGCAGCTTCAGCCGGAAGAACGTATTACAGCGGTGATACCCATTAATGAGTTTAAGGACGGCCGGTATCTGATGATGGCCACCAGAAAGGGTCTTGTGAAAAAGACGCCCATACAGGATTATGCTCATGTGCGGAAGGTAGGACTTGCAGCCATCGTTCTTCGGGACGACGATGAACTGATCGAGGTCAAATTTACGGATAATAAAAAGGATATCCTTCTGGTAACCAGAGATGGCCAGTGTATCCGGTTTCGTGAGACGGATGTGAGAAGTACGGGAAGGATTTCCATGGGTGTCCGCGGTATTAATCTTTCCGACGGAGATGAAGTGGTTGCCATGCAGTTAAATTCACAGGGAGACTCTCTTCTGGTGGTATCGGAGAGGGGTATGGGCAAACGGACGAATATCAGCGAATTTTCCTGCCAGAATCGGGGTGGAAAGGGCGTCAGATGCTACAGGATCACGGAAAAGACCGGCAGCGTAGTGGGCGCTAAGGCGGTAAATGACGAAAATGAGATCATGATCATTACCACGGAGGGGATCATTATACGTCTGAAATGCTCGGATATTTCCATTTTAGGAAGAATCGCTTCCGGAGTGAAGCTGATCAATCTTTCTGCGGGCGTAACTGTGGCAAGCTTTGCCAAGGTGCGGGAAAAGGAGGATGAGAAGGGCGCCGCCGCAGAGCTTAATGAAAACGTTGAGGACAATGGTTTTGAGGATTTTACGAAAGATAAGGGGGGACAGGTTGAGTAATTATGAGCGAAACGCCAAAAAGATCATCGCAGAATGGGACGGGCGCGAAAAGAAGAGACGCCGTGTCCGGACGAACGTCTAAAAAAACGATTAAAAGAAGGGCAAAAAGATTTTTGCGGTCCGTAGATTACCGGAAGCTGATCATAGGTGTTGTAGCTGTGCTTCTGGTGATTGTGCTGGTCTGCGGGATCAGAAGCTGCGGTGTGAATCACAAAAGCCCGGAAAAAATAGTCAGAGAGCTGATTAACGCCTATGCGGATGGAAATACTGGCAAGGTGTTGAATTGTTACGGCATGAGTAAAAAAAACGTGGAGGAAGATCTTCAGAAGGAAATTGACGCCACGGTAAAGTATTTCAGCGTTCATGAGGCGAAAAAGATCACAGTAGAAGACTGCGGCGTGCTGTTCACAGATAAGAATTATTCATATGTTTATGTGATTTATCATATGAAGCTGGAGGACGGGCAGGTTTATCCGGGGATAGGAACCTATATGACGGAGAACAGAGACGATAAATATTATGTGCTGCCGCCCTCTCAGGTAACCGCGGAAATGAGTGAAAATGCCGCTTTGGCGTATGCGGAATTCATGGATACGGATCCGTATAAGGAATATACCCGCATTTACGATACGTTTGTAAAGAAGAATCCCGGTTATGAGGATAAAATTGCCGGGAAATTGAATTAAGCGACTGACAGACAGGCGGTGCGGGTTATTTTGTGACAGTGTTTTAACATGGGGAAAGGCTGTTTACCTTTGGGACAGCCTTTCTTTGTTCACAATTCCGGAAGAGAGGAGAGAAAGATATGAAGGAGATTCAGGTATCGGACATTACCAGGAATATTAAGGAAATGTGCATAGAGATCAATCATGAGCTGTCTCCGGATATGAAGGTCTGCCTCTATGACGCCGCAGACAGGGAGAAGTCCCCTCTGGGGAAACAGATTCTGGAGCAGCTTAAAGAGAATCTGGATATCGCCGGGAAAGACGGGATTCCCATTTGTCAGGATACCGGTATGGCTGTGGTTTTTATGGAGGTGGGTCAGGAGATCCATTTTCAGGGGGGAAGTCTGGAAGAAGCTGTCCATGAAGGGGTCCGCCAGGGATATCAGGAAGGATATCTGCGAAAATCTGTGGTGAAGGATCCTCTGATCCGCGAGAATACGGGGGATAATACTCCGGCGGTGATTCATTACAGCATCGTGCCGGGGGGACAGGTGAAGATCACAGTTGCGCCGAAGGGCTTTGGAAGTGAGAATATGAGCCGTGTATTTATGCTGAAACCGGCAGACGGGATCGAGGGCGTGAAAAGGGCGGTGCTCACTGCCGTGGAGGACGCGGGCCCCAATGCATGTCCGCCTATGGTGGTGGGCGTAGGTATTGGAGGCACCTTTGAAAAATGCGCGCTTATGGCAAAGCAGGCGCTTGTCCGTCCGGCGGATATGCGGTCTGATATCGCCTATGTCCGACGGCTGGAGGAGGAGCTTCTGGAGAAGATCAATGGCCTTGGCATCGGGCCGGCAGGGCTGGGAGGAACAACCACGGCTTTTGCGGTGAACATAAATACATATCCCACGCATATTGCGGGGCTGCCTGTGGCAGTAAATATCTGCTGTCATGTAAACCGCCATATCAGCAGAATCATTGCATAGGAGGAAAGCGCTATGGATAAAGTGATACGGGCGCCTATCAGCAAAGAGGACGCCAGAGCTTTGCGCGCAGGAGACTACGTAAAAATAACGGGGACGATCTATTCTGCCAGAGATGCGGCTCATAAGAGGATGATCGAGGCGTTGAACCGCGGGGAGGATCTGCCTGTTAATATAGAAGGAACGACACTGTATTATCTGGGGCCGTCTCCGGCCAGGGAGGGCCGGCCCATCGGGTCCGCAGGTCCCACGACCTCCACACGTATGGACAAATATACTCCAGGACTTCTGGATCTGGGGCTGACGGGCATGATCGGAAAGGGAAAGAGAAGCCCGGAGGTGATCGACGCTATTGTTCGCAACGGCGCCGTATATTTTGCAGCAGTGGGCGGCGCGGGTGCGATATTGTCAAAGAGAATTCTCTCTTCTGAGGTGGTTGCATATGAGGATCTTGGGACAGAGGCTATCCGCAGGCTGACGGTAGAGGACTTTCCCGTGATTGTGGTGATCGATTCGGAAGGAAATAATCTCTATGAAACGGCCGCTGATGAATGGAGGGTGACGGAATGAAACGAATCATCATGATGGTTCTCAGAAATCTTTTCTTTGTGCCGTACGGATGGGTGAAGCTATGCTGGTATGCGGCTCATGTAGACAATTACACGGAGGAACAGCGTTATGCGCTTTTGAAATATATAGACAGGCGTGCGAATAAAGGGGGAAATATCATTATTGATGCGCATGGCGTGGAAAATATTCCGGATAAAAACGGTTTTATTTTTTATCCCAATCATCAGGGGCTGTATGATGTGCTGGCGATCCTGGATGCCTGCCCGGTTCCTTTTTCTGTGGTAGCGAAAAAGGAAGTGGGGAATATCCCCTTCCTGAAGCAGGTCTTTGCCTGTATGAAAGCCTTAATCCTTGACCGTGAGGATGTGCGCCAGGGGCTTGAGGTCATTTTGAACGTGGTAAAGGAGGTAAAGGCCGGAAGGAATTATCTGATCTTTGCCGAGGGCACCAGAAGCAGGCAGGGAAATCATCCCCAGGAATTTAAGGGCGGCAGCTTTAAGGCGGCCATGAAGGCAAGGTGTCCCATAGTACCCGTGGCGCTGATCGATTCGTATAAATCTTTTGACACGGGTTCGATCAAGCCGCTGACCGTCCAGGTGCATTTTCTGCCTCCTATAGCTTACGAAGAGTATCATGGAATGAAGTCCGTGGAAATCGCTGCGGAGGTGAGAAGCAGGATCGAGCGAACCATACAGGAAAACGGCGGTTGGGAATTGTAACAGAAAATCAAAAACGATCGAAAAAATAGCTGAAAAATAAAAGAAAATAATTGAAAACCCGTTGACAAGACGGGTTTTCTTAAGTATAATAATTCATGCGTCTCGGTCAGAGACGTATTCCAAATTGCATATGAGTTTATGAATTCGGAGTCCGGAGAAGTACTCAAGAGGCCGAAGAGGTGCCCCTGCTAAGGGTATAGGTCGCTAACGCGGCGCGAGGGTTCAAATCCCTCCTTCTCCGTTAAAGGTTTTGAAAAAAACTTTTTAAAAAGTGTTGACAGAGCAAGAAAGATGTGATAATCTAATTGAGCTGCCGCAAGGGAGCGAAACAAAAAGTACCTTGATAACTGAA
>CAZGTY010000078.1:0-2104 GCA_964528895.1 uncultured Blautia sp.
CTTCGCCCCCAACGCATAAGCAACCACTTCAAAACCTTCGGTTTTTCAGTGTTCGTTGCACTCACATAGGCATTCTCAAATGCTCCTGCAAGCAAGCTTGCCTCGCATTTGCTTCATGCCTGCGTTCGTTGCTTATGCGTTCATTATATCAAATCTTTAAATTATATGGAAACTTTTTTTGTATTCTGGTATACTAATAACCGGATAAAATAACAACACACCAACATAAATTAACAGATTGGAGAGATAAATATGGTATTTAAGACAAAGGGAGTCTGTTCTCAGGAAATCCATTTTGAGATCACGGCGGACAATAAGGTACATAATGTACAGTTTGTCGGCGGCTGCTCAGGCAATACACAGGGAGTTGCCCGCCTGATCGAGGGTATGGACGTTCACGATGCCATCCGGCGTCTGGAGGGCATCCGCTGCGGCTTCCGTCCCACCTCCTGCCCGGATCAGCTTTCCCAGGCGCTGAAACAGGCATTATCCTGATTGATGCGCACATCCTACGCGGATCATTTTTTTACCATACAGGATTATTAGCCGTAATTTCCTCAACAACAAAAAAGCTGCGGAAGCACCAAAACGGTAATTCTGCAGCTTTTTTATTACTCATTTCACTCTATCAAAGCTTATCTGTTTTTCAGGAAATCCGGAATCTGAATGTCCTTCTTCTGTACAGTGCTGGTCGGTACCTTGGGGCTGTACGGATTGGAATTCATAGTCGGCATATTAAAACTCGGCATATTAAAGGACGGCGTGGCTGTCTGCTGAGACACTGCCGATCTTCTCACCCCGCTGAACGGGGAACTGCCGCTTCTGGAACCAAAAGTGCTCCTGCTCTGAGCAGAATCCGTCAGGCCTGTAGCAATGACGGTGATTCTTGCATAATCAGCAACCGTATCATCATACATCGCGCCAAAAATAATATTTGCCTCCTCACCGGTAAGCTCCTGAACATAACTCGCCGCATCATTGGCATCCATAAGGGAGATATCTCCGGAAATGTTAATAATAACATGGGTAGCGCCCTTGATGGTCGTCTCCAGAAGCGGAGAAGCAACCGCCTGCTGAACAGCCTCCAGGGCTTTTTCATCTCCTCTTGCTTCACCGATACCGATATGCGCAACGCCTTTATCAGTCATAACCGTCTGGACATCCGCAAAGTCAAGATTGATCAATGCGGGCAGATTAATCAGATCCGTAATGCCCTGTACAGCCTGCTGAAGAACCTCATCTGCCTTGCGCAGAGCCTCCGGCATAGTCGTACGGCGGTCAACGATTTCCAACAACTTGTCATTCGGAATGACGATCAGGGTATCTACTGCTTTCTTCAGATTTTCAATGCCGGCCAGAGCATTATTCATGCGCGTCTTAGCCTCAAAACGGAACGGCTTGGTCACAACGCCTACAGTCAGAATTCCCATTTCCTTAGCAGCCGCAGCGATAATCGGAGCAGCGCCCGTACCCGTACCGCCGCCCATACCGCAGGTAACAAATACCATATCCGCGCCGTCCATAATCTTTTTTACTTCCTCTATGCTCTCCTCGGCTGCCTTCTGTCCAACCTCCGGCTGAGCTCCGGCGCCAAGACCCTTCGTAATCTTTTCGCCAATCTGAAGTACTGTCGGAGCTTTGCAAAGAGTCAACGCCTGTTTATCCGTATTAATACCAACAAACTCTACTCCGCCGATGGCTTCTTCCACCATTCTATTGACTGCATTATTACCGGCTCCACCCACGCCAATGACAATTATTTTCGCAGATGATTCAGCCTCATTTGACATGATCTCTAACAATGTACTTCCTCCTTTATTTTTCCTGATATACTCCTACCTCTTCTATATCAAACTACATATAGATATATCATATATTTTTTTCGGGAATTAATCAACCTCTATTTTTGTTTTTTTATACTTTTTTCACGCATTTTCGCCATAGTTTTGTCAATATTCCTCATCGTATTCTTCATAGTATCCTTCATCATAATCCTCTTCATAATCCTCATCGTAATCCCCATATTCCTCGTCATCACTTTCAGAATACGTTTCCCTGTATCCCGATTCTCCGGATGCTCCTGGCTTCGGCCCTACATAATTTC
>CAZGTY010000078.1:2204-8024 GCA_964528895.1 uncultured Blautia sp.
GTTTCCCTGTATCCCGATTCTCCGGATGCTCCTGGCTTCGGCCCTACATAATTTCCTTCGCGGTCATATTCTCCTGTTCCGTCGTATTCGCCCTCCTCATTATAACCGCCATGCCAGTCCCCGTTGGCATCCAGCGTCTCCTGCGTAGGCGCCGGTCCCACGTAATTCAGATACTGGTCGTATTCGCCGCTGCCCGTATAATCGCCCTCCTCATCATAGCCGCCGACCCAGTTTTCCAAAGCATAATCCAACTCTGTCATAGGCTTGGGACCCACATAATTTCCGTCCGCGTCATACTCATCATAGCCTGTATAATCGCCCCATTCATCATAACCGCCGGTCCAGTTTTCCGCAGTTATCTCCTCCTCTTCCCGTTCAAAGGTCACGGTTTTCACACTGTCCGTCACAGTTTCCAGATGCAGAATGCCCTTCTGACCGGAAATTTTCGGGAGAATGGCAATGACGCGAGCCATTTTGTCTTCCAAATACTCATCCTTGCCAAGCTGTACTGTAATGTCCCCATAAACCAGATTGATCTGATAGCTCTGGTCAAACTGAATATGATCCGGAATCATATCATTTTTCTCAAATATCATCGATAAAGCCACCGCTGTATTTAAAACGGTTGTCCCCATTGGAAGCTTTTCATCCTTAATAACGTAATCCACCTGAATTCCATCAAAATAAGGAACCTTTTCATCCCGCTCCATGGAGCTCTCAATGAAAATACCATTTCTGTCAAAATAAATATAACTGTCCAGATAAGGAATACACCCCACAGGCTGTTTTTCCTTTACGCTGATTACAATGGTATTCCGGTTTAACTGCGTCACGCTGAAGCCCTCCACAAAGGGAATATCCCCCGCATCATTCGTGCTGTACAGTATGGGCGCCAGAACAGAATTTGAAGCCAGCGGTCCCCTCAGAATCATTTCTTTAATCTCCGCTTCCGTGTAATGGCTGCTTCCCATTACCTCCACCTGCTTTACCCTGTAATAGGTAAAAAAGAAAATAATTCCGGCTGCCAGGAGCGCCGCCAGGCCTCCAATTATCATTTTCCATGTGTTTTTACTGATTTCCGGAGTCTTCCGGTAATTGGATTCTCTCATAAAACTACTTTCCCGTGCTTTTTATACTTGCGCCCAGCGCGCCCAAATCTTCACAAATATGCTCATAGCCCCTGCGTATAAAGGAGTATCCCTCAAGTACGGTTTCACCCTCCGCTGCCAGCGCCGCCAGAACCAGCCCCGCGCCTCCCCGCAGCTCCCGGGCATGAACTCTGCAGCCCTTAAGGAAAACGGATCCCCTGATCCAGGCATCCCTGCCTTCCGTCCGGATGGATGCCCCCATGCGCCGCAGTTCCTCCACAATTTTAAAACGGTCCTCAAAAATGGACTCCCGAATATGGCTTTCTCCGGGTATGGTAGCCAGCGCCGCCATAAGCGGCGACTGCAGATCCGTAGGAAAGCCCGGATACTCTTCCGTTTCAACATAATCCAGCGGGTATGCCACTCTGCCGGCATCCGCTATTAGTTTACCACTCTTTAGTTTGTATTGTCCACCTATTTTACGATATACTTCCAGGAAAGCATCCAATTCTTCTATGGGCGGATTTTCTATCACAATATTTCCACGGGTAGACGCACACGCACAAAGATAGGTCCCCGCCACAATGCGATCCGCCGGAACCTGCATATCCCCGGCTCCCAAAGATTTTACCCCATGTACGGTTATGCACTCCTGCCCGGCGCCCCTGATTCTGGCCCCCATTTTTTCAAGATAACGGCAAAGGCAGATAATTTCCGGCTCCAATGCTGCATTTCTGATATGGGTTTCCCCATCAGCCAGAACAGAAGCAAGTATGGCCTGCTCCGTAGCTCCCACACTTTTTTTACCAAACCGGATCTCACAGCCGCGCAGATGCTCACAGACTGCACAGATTGAAAAATTCTTTTCCGAAAGCTCCGCGCCCAGACATTTCAAAGCTTCCATATGATAATCCACCGGGCGTTGTCCAATCACGCAGCCGCCCGGATATCCCAGGCATCCCTTTCCGTTTCTTCCCAGCAAAACGCCGAGAAGTATCACCGAGGAACGCATTCTTTCCGTATAAACGCCGGGTATTTCACTCCCATCAGCCTTAGAACAATCCAGGTATAGATTCCGTCCTGCCCACCAGGTCCGGGCGCCCAGAAACTTAAGAATTTCTTCCATACAAAATACATCCGAAATCCGGGGGCAGGCCCTGAGGACACTGATTCCCCTGTGAAGCAAAGACGCCGCCATCATAGGCAGCGCCGCATTTTTTGAGCCCTGAATGGATACGGCCCCTTTCAGGGGCCTTCCCCCTTTTATGCGAATCTCATCCAAGCCTTTCACTCCTAAAGGGCCTCTTGAATTTATCATATGCGGGAGAGCCCCTTCTGTGACTGCTGACGCTCAAAGCCAGCCCCATCTCCGACAGCAGAAAGACCACGGATGTACCGCCGTAGCTGACAAAGGGCAGGGTGATTCCCGTATTTGGAATCGTGTTCGTCACAACAGAAATGTTCAGGATCACCTGAATAGCTAAATGTCCCATAATGCCAGCGCATACAAGCGTTCCCTTCAGATCCGGGCTGTGCATGGAGATCACACAGAGCCTCCACAAAAGAAGTAAAAAAATCAGGATCACAAATACAGCCCCCGCAAGCCCCAGCTCCTCACAGATAATAGAAAAGATCATGTCATTCTGAGCTTCCGGCACAAATCCAAGCTTCTGCAGGCTGCTGCCAAGCCCTCTTCCAAATAATCCGCCGCTTCCAATAGCATAGAGCCCCTGTATGGTCTGAAAACCCTTTTCGTATTTTTCCGGGTTCCGCCAGATTGCCAGCCGTTCCAGCCGATAGCTTTCCGCAGCCAGAAAAACGACAACAAAAGCCGCCCCTGCGGCTCCCAGACCGATAAACTGCATGTATTTGGAGTTTGAAACAAAAATCAATATTACGCCGGTTCCCAGTATAATGATGGCGGTGCTCAGGTTGTTGGAACCTACGAGTCCCACGATCGGAAGCAGGGTAAGCATCGTGCGGCCCATAAACAGAAAACCGGAGGTTTTCTTATTTGTCCGGTCGATCTGCCATGCCAAAAACAGGATCACCGCCATCTTCGCGAACTCGGACGGCTGAAAAGACAATGGGCCCAGATTCAGCCACCTCTTTGATCCATTTATCTCCTGTCCAAAAAGAAGGACAGCAGTCGAGAGCAGCATGGACAGCAAATACGCGGCAGGCGCCATTGCCACAAAAAAGCGGTAATCAATCTGCGCTGCCCCATACATAGCCGCCAGCCCCAGCGCCGTGGCAAAGAGCTGCTTCTTAAAATAATAGGCAGAGTCGTGAAAGCGAACTCTGCCATTATATTCACTGGCGCTGAACAGGATAACAAGTCCGAATACAACCAACGCCAATACCAGCGCCAGCATGGTTATATCCACAGTCCCCCGGGAACACCTTCCCACAGCGCCGACCTTTTTTTCTGTTTTTCCGGGGGCTCTCTTCCCCGGTCCTCCGGGGACTTTCTTTTCCGCATCCGTCATGCGACCCTCCGATTGGTATTATTACCTATTTTATGAGGGAAAGCATTCTCTCATGCGAAGTTTATGAGTCTCTACTCCACTGTAACACTCTTTGCCAGATTTCTGGGCTTATCTACATCCAGCCCCTTTGCCACAGACATATAATATCCCAGAAGCTGCAGCGGAATCACTGCCAGAGACGCCGCAAAATGACTGTCTGTCTTGGGAATGTAAACGGTAAAATCCGCGCTGTCCTCAATATCATAATTCCCATAGCTGGTAAGCCCCATCAGGTACGCGCCCCTGCTTTTTACCTCCACCATATTGCTTACCGTCTTTTCATACAGCTCCTTCTGAGTCAGCACACCGATAACCAGAGTGCCATCCTCAATCAGGGAGATCGTACCATGCTTCAGTTCCCCGGCTACATACGCCTCCGAATGAATGTAGCTGATTTCCTTCATTTTCAGGCTTCCCTCCAGAGAAACGGCATAATCCACTCCCCTGCCGATAAAGAAAATATCATGGGCGTTGGAAAACTTTGCCGCAAACCACTGAATACGCTCCTTGTCATCCAGAATCCTGGATATTTTAGCCGGCAGAGTCCGGATCTCCGTCACCAGCTCCCTGTACTTCTCATCCGCGATCTCACCGCGGATCCTTCCAAACTGAATCGCCAGAAGATACCCTGCCACAAGCTGCGTACTGTATGCCTTGGTCGTGGCAACCGCAATCTCCGGGCCTGCCAGTGTATACAATACATTGTCCGCCTCTCTGGCAATAGAGCTTCCGATTACATTTACGACAGCCAGAGTCCGGATACCCCGGCTCTTCGCCTCCCTGAGCGCCGCCAGAGTATCCGCAGTCTCGCCGCTTTGACTGATGGCGATCACAAGTCCCTTCTCATCCAGCAATGGCCTGCGGTAACGAAACTCGGAGGCCAGCTCCACACGCACAGGAATGCGCGCCAGATCTTCCATCACATATTGGACAGCCACACCTACATGATAAGCGGAACCGCAGGCAACAATATAGATCTGACTGATTTCCCGGATCTCCTCCTCCGTAAAATTCAGGGCTTCCAGATTAACAGCATCGTCTTTAACCAAAGAATTAATGGTATCCTCCACGGCTTTGGGCTGCTCGTGAATCTCCTTCATCATAAAATGCTCAAAGCCGCCCTTTTCCGCAGCCTCGGCGTCCCACTGGATTTCAGTGGGTTCCTTCTGAATAAGGTCCCCGTCCAGATTAAAGAAATCCACCTCGCCCTTTCGAAGGCGGGCCGTCTCCAGATTGCCGATATAATAAACACTCCTGGTAAATTTCAGGATAGCCGGAACATCGGATGCCACATACGATTCACCATTTGTTACTCCGATAATCATAGGGCTGTCCTTTCTCGCCACATAGATCTCTCCGGGGTAATCCTTAAACATAACTGCCAGCGCATAAGAACCGCGCACACGCACCATGGTTTTCGCCAGTGCATCGCCGGGACCTGCCTTGTACTTTTTATAATAATAATCGATGAGCTTGACCACTACCTCCGTATCTGTCTGAGAATAGAAGGTATAGCCCTTCCTGATCAGCTTGTCCTTCAGTTCCTGATAATTCTCGATGATTCCGTTGTGAACGGCAACTACATCCACTGTCTCAGAAAAATGAGGATGTGCATTGATCTCGGAGGGTTCGCCATGTGTAGCCCAGCGGGTGTGGCCGATACCGCAGGTGCCCTGCACCGTATTCCCATTATCTGTTTTCTCTGCCAATATTTTCAACCGGCCCTTGGCCTTTACAATACGGACGTCCCTGTCCCCATCCCTGACTGCGATTCCTGCGGAGTCATAGCCCCTGTATTCCAGCTTCGACAATCCGTCCAGCAGGATAGGAGCCGCCTGCTTATCGCCGGTAAAACCCACAATTCCACACATATTTATCCCTTCTTTCTTCACCGGATCCTTGCATCAAACACAATAATCTATGGGCAGTATTATAACCCAAATGCCAGATATTAGCAAGTTTTATATCTGCGCCGGATAGGGGAGCCATGGAGATTATGGAGGAGATTATGGAGATTATGGAACGTCCAGGATCTGTATCCTGATTTTTTCAAATCTGTCAACACCAACAGGAAGCTTTTTCATCATAGGCCACAGCAGGCAATGCTGTTTAAAGAATATGATGACAGGCACACCAATGGCGTTCCGCTGCCTGCTTCAGTTCCGGAACTATTTCCCGACAGCGTTCTGAGACTTTTGGACAAC
>CAZGTY010000079.1:0-7962 GCA_964528895.1 uncultured Blautia sp.
CCCTGCGTTCCGATGTCCACAGCTATTACATAATCCATTTTGCCACCTCTTTCATTCAGGTTACCGTCTGCCTGCCGCCGTAACCCCCTCGTCCTGTTTTTTATTGTTGTTTCTGTTTTATTGTTTATTGTTATATGCTATCACTTAATGCTATATCTGTCAATTGTCAATTTCGTTTGTTCGCATTTATTGTTATTTACCCTGTTGTTTTTTTAAAGAAATTTCTATATAATAATAAACAGCAAGGACGTTCATAAAAAAGGAGAAGGGGATATTCATGAAAAAAAATCTTATTTTTGCAGAAGAAAGAAAACGTCAGATTTTGCTGCTGCTGGAACAGCAGGAGAAGCTCCTTGTACCGGATCTATGCATGCGATTCCAGGTATCGCCCTCCACCATTCGAAATGATCTGAAGGAACTGGCTCAGGCCGGAAAGCTTAAGCGCACCCACGGCGGCGCCATCTCTGCCAGTCAGGCCACCTATGAACCTACCTACAAAGAAAAAGAGAATAAAAATCGAAGTCTGAAGTCAGAAATTGCGCGCCTTGCACTGGAATATATAAAAGATGGAGATACGATCGCCCTGGACACAGGCACTACCACCATGGAGCTGGCAAAGCTCCTTGGCAAAAAGAAAAAGCTAACCGTGCTTTTAAATGATCTGAATATCGCGCTCTATCTCGGACAGAACACAGACTGCAACGTCATCGTACTCGGCGGAAATCTACGCGCCAGCCACGGATGCACAGTGGGTTCCATCACCACAGAGCTTCTGGCCACCCTTAATATTGATACAGCATTCCTGGCCACAAACAGCTTTTCTTTTGAAAACGGCTTTACCACACCCGACTTGACACAGGCCGCCGTGAAAAGGCAGCTGATTCGTTCATCCCAAAAGCGAATCATTCTCTGCGACAGTACCAAGCTGAACTCCTCATGCCTTGCCAGATTTGCCGACCTTTCCGATTTTCAGGTCTTCATCTCTGATTCCGGAATGCCGGAGACTACCCGTGAAAGCCTTCTGACTGCTGCTCCCGGACTGGAGCTATGTCTTCCCTGAGCAGCAGCTATATTCATTTACACTTTTCGCGTCTGTATGACCGACGAAAAAATCCGTCTGTCTTCCACAGATCATATCCCTGTCATTCCCGAAGGTCCGGGAACGGCAGGGGTATACTTTTTATAATCCAAACTCTGCTGCCAGCTTTTTAAACTCCGGCAGAGAATTCATAATCGTATCATAGGATACACAGTAGGCCAGCCGCACATAACCCGGGCATGCGAAGGAACTTCCAGGAACCATAAGAATATTATATTTTTTTCCGGCCTCACAGAATTTCTTTTCATCAGCTACCGGCGATTTTACAAACAGGTAAAACGCGCCCTGTGGCTTGATGCATTCAAATCCGCATTCACGCAGCCCCTCATACAGAGCCGTACGGTTTCTGTCATACGCAGCTACATCTACTTCCGCATCCACGCACTTTTTAATAACCTTCTGCATGAGGGAAGGAGCATTTACGCTTCCAAGAATGCGGTTTGCAATGGCTGCTGCCGTGATTACCGTACCGCTGTCCTCCAGCTCATCCGGAATGACCAGATAACCGATCCGCTCACCGGGAAGAGAGAGTGACTTGCTGTAGGAATAGCCCACGATTGTATTCTTATAGTATTTGGTCAGATAAGGTACCTCCACGCCGTCATAGGCCAGCTCTCTGTACGGCTCGTCCGAGATCAGACAGATCACGCTGCCGAACTCCCGCTGCTTTTTCTCCAGAATTGCCGCCAGCCTCCGGATGGTCTCCTCAGAGTAAACCACGCCCGTGGGATTGTGGGGAGTGTTTACAATGACGGCCCTTGTTTTGGCAGTGATCTTCTCCTCAAGCTCCTCAAGATTCGGCTGGAAGGTGGCCTTATCCGGAGAAATTTCCACCAGAACGCCGTCATAATTTTTCACGTATGCGCCGTACTCCAGAAAGTAGGGCGCAAATACGATGACCTCCTCACCCGGATTCAGAATTGTTTTTAACGCCACATTCAGTCCGCTGGCGGCGCCTACCGTCATAATCAGATTTTTTGCCGAAAAAGCCGTCCCAAAGCGGCGGTTCAGAGATTCCGCTATTGTCTGGCGCACATCCTCAAAGCCCGCATTATTCATATATCCGTGAATTACCGTAGGCTCCTCCTCATTTACCAGATCAATGATAGCCTGACGCACACAGTCCGGCGCCGGGACGCTAGGATTACCCAGACTGAAATCAAAAACCCTGTCCGCACCATACTTTGCGCGAAGACGGTTACCTTCCTCGAACATCATACGAATAGCGGAATTATTCTGTACAAACGGTTTCATTTTTTCCGCGATCATAATAAACTCCTCTCTATTATCTCAATTCCCGTTTTTAAAGCCTTTTTGTTTAATTCTACAAATTGCGGCTTGATGTTTGCTTCCAAAATGGCATCCCAGTTAATTTCTTCCAGTCCCATTGCCTTAATGATGGTGCCGAGAAGGATGATATTGGCTGCCTTTTCATTTCCCAGATCATTCGCAAGCTGCGTAGCATTTACCACCTTTGCCTTTACATGCTTCTCAATTTCATCCAGAATATCATCATCGTAGGTTTCTTCGCCGGTTATTACGGACATGGAAGGAATCTCCAGATCGTTTACCACTAAAGTGCCGTCCTTTTTCAGATAGTCCAACGCACGAAGCGCTTCCATCTTTTCAAAGGAAACCACAATGTCGGCCTGGCCTTTTTCAATAACAGGAGACATAACCCTGTCGCCATAACGCACCTGGGAGGATACACTTCCCCCGCGCTGTGACATGCCGTGAATCTCGCTCATCTTTACATCATAGCCGGCCTCCATCAGACCGTTTGTCAGAATCCTGCTGGCGAGGATCGTGCCCTGACCGCCAACGCCTACCAATAAAATGCTTTTTGTCATGGGATCAGTCCTCCTTCTTTCTGATGGCGCCCTTGGGGCAGATCTGCGTGCATACATCGCAGCCTACGCACTGCTCTTGATTAATGGCGGCCTTCTTCGTATGCTTATCAAAGAACATCGCCGGGCAGCCTGCCTTCAGACAGAGCCTGCAGCCCACGCATTTGTCCATATTTACCCAGTTCTTTGTGTTGAACAGATGATCAAACTCCGCTTTATCCTCTTTGGAGAATTTTTTCAATGCGCAGGGCCAGCGGGTGATGATCACCGACGGCTCATCCAGCGCGAGACATTTATCCAGAGTCTCATCCACCTGATCCAGACGGTTCGGGTCAATGACATACACGTGCTTCACCCCAATTGCACGAACCAGATCCTCGATCTTAATCAGAGTGGTCTCCTCCCCCTTTGCCGTATACCCGGTTCCCGGGTTATCCTGATGCCCGGTCATGCCTGTGATGCGGTTGTCCAGGATGATATTTACCGTATTGCTCTTATTATAAACCGTATTGATGAGGGAATTGATTCCCGTATGGAAAAATGTGGAGTCTCCCAGAACCGTCACTACCCTGCGGCCCGTTCCCTGTGCATTAAATGCCCGCTGCGCACCGTGACCCAGGCTGATACTGGCGCCCATACATACGGTGGAATCCATCGCGCTGTAAGGCTTACCTGCCGCCAGAGTATAGCAGCCTATATCGCCGCTCACCATGATATCCTTTCTTTTTCCCAGCCGGTAAAACAGGCCCCTGTGCGGACAGCCCGCGCAAAAAGCAGGCGCACGGTTAATAAGCTTGTTTCTGTCAAATTCTATGATGTCCGCAGGTTTTCCCTCAATGCAGCTCCGGATCACCTCCGGTGTCAGCTCGCCGTAGGAAGGAAACAACTCCTTCCCAATGCAGGCACAACCCTGCTGCTTAACGAATTCTTCTATGTAGGGATCATTTTCCTCCAGTATGTAAACCCTATCCACTTTAGAACAAAAGTCTTTTATGAGATTTGCGGGGAGAGGATTGGTGAATCCCAGCTTCAGATAAGACGCCGCATCCCCAAAAACCTCCTTCGCGTAATAATAACAGATACCCGATGCGATCACACCCACCCTTGTATCTCCCATTTCCACACAGTTAAAGGGGCAGTCCTCACTGTAAGCCTCCAGATCAGCCAAACGTTTCTCCAGGTTTACCCGAAGCTTTCTGGCAATCGCCGGCAGGCAGACATATTTTGCAGGATT
The DNA here is from genome assembly GCA_964528895.1 of uncultured Blautia sp. Taxonomy (GTDB): domain Bacteria; phylum Bacillota; class Clostridia; order Lachnospirales; family Lachnospiraceae; genus Blautia_A. Next base: position 4,181 of record CAZGTY010000079.1, read on the forward strand.
CTTTTCCCATATCTTCGCCGGAACATCCGCTCTTTCTCCAGGCTCTACAATGGATTTGGAATGACAGACGCGGGTGGTCATACGTATAATAAAGGGCGTGTCAAATTTCTCACTCAGTTCATAGGCCGCCTTCACCATATCAATACACTCCTGGCTGTCGGACGGCTCCAGCATGGCGATCTTTGCCGCCCTGGCATAATTGCGGTTATCCTGTTCATTCTGAGAAGAGTACATCCCCGGCTCATCGGCGGTGATGATCACGCTTCCGCCGTTCACGCCTGTATACGACCAGGTAAACATCGGATCCGCAGCCACATTCATACCTACGTGCTTCATGGATACCATAGTGCGCAGCCCTGCCACCGATGCGCCGATGGCGCATTCCATAGCCACCTTCTCATTTGGCGCCCACTCGGCATAAATTTCCTTATATGCAGAGAGATTTTCCAGAATTTCAGTACTCGGCGTACCCGGATAAGCAGAGGCATAAGTGACACCTGCTTCGTACGCACCTCTGGCGATCGCTTCATCACCGGTCATTAATTTTCTCATATTTATCCTCCTGTAATTCTGCTGGTACTTTATTTTACCCCCTATCCGCGCAGCGTGTCAACGCATTTATAAGCGGCACAGCGCAAGGCGGAGCCGCGTCGGAAAGGGGATATTTTGCAAATCCGGAATCCTCTCTGTATAATATTTCCAATAGATCTATTGTCAGGGCGCATCTGCCCGCAGGAAGGTACATTCTGTTCTGTTTTTTATTGTTAAAATGCATCCTGCTTTTCTATTTTCAGACATAAAGGTGGAGCCATTGCTCCATAGATAATTATTCATCTATTTTACAACGGCTCCATCATGAAAAAGAATCCTGCTCCGGTTCTCAGCATCCCGAACTCTCTGTATAGTCATGATCGCCTTTACGGTTTGACGTATTAAACTAAAACCAATTATAGCATTTAAAATTTTTTTATATCAACAACCGTATTTTACTTATATTCTTCTGCAATGCGATCCAGCCCCTCCGGATTTTCCCTCAGCCATTCCTCATAGTCCATACCGCTTGCCGCAACCGTCTGCCCCAGCTTTACCAGAAGCTCCGGTATCCTGTCTTCCAATACGATGCCCAGCTCTCTTCCGAAGGCCTCCTGTCCCTGACGGTCATAACCGTTCACATACAGCACAAAAGCGGAGCATGACGCTCCATCCACCTTCTTCACTGCACCCCGGAACCCTATCCTGCCTGTCTGATGTGTTCCGCAGGAGGAGGGGCATCCTGAAATATGAATCTGGGGAAGCGCCCCTGAAGGAATCTCCGCCTTTCTCACCGCATCTACACAGGCGCGGAGAAGCCCCTGAGAATTACGGAGTCCGATCTGACAGATTTCCGAACCAATACAGCTTACGGAAGTCTCAAAGACCGTTTCCGCGCTTTCCTTTGTAATGTCCAGAACTCTCTTCGCCTCTGCGCCTGTCAGATTAATAATATATGCAGCCTCATCCGGAGAAAGCCGCATCTCCACGGATTCCATATCCTTCACGGCCTCCCCTAAAGCACAAAAGGTTTCCGGATCCGGCTGGCCGCCGATCGGATGCCATACCACCGTATAAAGTCCCTCCTGCTTCTGCTCCAGAACGCGGCTGCCGGATACACAGGCGCCGTCGCCCGCTTTTGCCGCCGGCCGCTCCTTCACCTGAATACGGAGATCCTCTCCGGAATCATATACTTCACTGAGCTTTTCCAGATATGCCTCCCTGTACTTCTCCGGACCGCCCAAAGCCTCCTGCATATAGCGGGTGCGGGCCTTCCCTCTGTTCTGATAATTGCCGTAAGCACGGAATGTCAGCCACATGGCTTTGATATAATACAGTATCTGCTCAGGCTCAACAGCCTCCGCTACCTTCACGCCAAGACGGGGATTGTTCCCCAGGCCCCCCGCACAGTAAACATCAAATTTTCCGTCCGGTGTGGCTGCAAATCCCAGATCGCGGTAAGTGGCGTGAGTGACATTCTCCCGTGAATTGGAAAAACCGACCTTCAGCTTCCGGGGCATCTTTTCCGCCTTGATAAAGCCCATCAGATACTCTCCCGCTGCCTCCGCCCATGGCCGCACATCAAAATATTCTTCCTTCTCCACACCGGATAGAGGCGAGCACATAACATTTCGCGGAAAATCTCCTCCTCCGCCCATGGTAACGATCCCTACATCCAGCGCTTCCTCCATAATACTGCACAGCGCATCCTGCTGAAGGTCATGCAGCTGGATCGTCTGGCAGGTAGTAAAATGGACCTTTTTTACCTGATACTTTTTGATTTCTTCAGCGACAAACAGAAGCTTGGCCTTCGTCACACGTCCTGCAGGCATCCGAAGACGAAGCATGCTCGCGTTTCCGCCTCTCTGCGCATAGCTTCCGTAAAGGCCGGAAAATCCTTTGTAATCACCCTTGCTCAGCTCTCCGGCATAAAATGCGGCCGTTTTTTCTTTAAACTCCGGTAAATCTGCTCTCCATGAGTTCACATCCACTTTTTCCATAAGCTTCCCCATCCTTCTTCTATTATTTTTCCCATCTCAGTATTGCCATTATGGAAAATATTATAATTTATCACAGCTTTTGGCGGCCGCACGGACAGCGGTTTTCAAACAGCTGTGTTATTTATCCTTTAGCTTACCACATTTCACAGCCTGGTTCAATTATTCTCTCCCGAGTTTTGAAGTAAATATTTGAAATTAATCCAGCAATCCCTGAAACGACTTGTCAACAACTTCTTAATCAAGTTTATAGATTGTTCACAAAGTTTCGATTCTTATGTCCATTTGTCGGTTTACTTTTGCATCCGGTGAGCGTATAATATAATTATTCAAGTTTTCTTTAGATTTCAAGAATAGAAAGGATGGCCGATATGAACTTAGCAAAAATCTCCGCCAATGGGCAAATCACGCTCCCGGTTGAAATTCGGCGGCTGCTTGGTCTAAAGACCGGCGATAAAGTTTTGTTCTTTCAAAAACAGGACGGCGAAATTGTTCTAAGCAATGCCTCTGCAAAAGCAATTCGGAAAGCACAGGCTGCATTTACTGGTGCCGCCGAAGATATGGGCGTATTCAACGAGGACGATGTGCAGGCACTTGTAGATGAAGTTCGCTATGGAAGGGATAAATAAATGCGGGTATTAGTCGATACAAACATTCTGTTTTCCGCATTACTTTTTCCGCGATCCAAACCCGCAGTGGCATTACTCCACCTTGCGAAGAATCATGAGATTGTGCTGTGTGACCGCAATATTGCTGAACTGCGCGACATTCTGACGAGGAAGGCACCTAAGTATCTTCCTGATGCGGAAGTGTTGCTTGCCGAGTTGTCCTATGAACTTGTTCCCGCAGTAGATCATGCTGAAAAGCTGATACGCGATGCGAAAGACCAACCAACCTTAAATGCGGCAATTATATTCGATGTTGATGTTATTCTTACGGGAGATAAGGATTTCTTGAGTCTGGATATGGAACATCCAAAGCCTATGACGGTTGTTCAATTTTTGGCGGCGGAAGGTTTGGAAGAATAAGGGAACACAGAAGGGCCGGGAACCTGATTTCCCGGCCCTCCTGTGTTGTTACTCGTTTGCCATCATTTGGCGGACTTCCTCGCGGAGCATTCGTTTGTCCTTATCCTGGAAAGTCTCCTTGCTGGTGGTACTGAAATGCACCCGGCTGCGAAGGATTTGCCGGTGCCAACATCACCGAACAGCAGCAGACCGATGTTTCTCTTGAACGCCGACCGCCAGTGATTGA
>CAZGTY010000080.1:0-7911 GCA_964528895.1 uncultured Blautia sp.
TAGCGCGCACGGCTGGGGGCCGTGAGGTCGCAGGTTCAAATCCTGTTGCCCCGATTTTTTTCTTTAAAATCAAGGGTTTTTGGCATTTTCGGATGTTGACGCGATTCCATTCGAACGGCCGCCACAGAAATTCTTCCTTTCTCCGCCTGCCCGGTTATTGTCGTTCGGTTTTTACAGGTAATTCCTTCTTAAAGAGATATTTTAAATTATCGTAAATATATTTTACACGATCTCCACCTGGTTTTTCAGATAGCCGGTGTGGGAATAACCGTCATACCGGCTCTTTTCATTTATGAAAATAAGCTCCGCCTCCGGCATTTCATCGGATAAAATTGCCGTCCCATAGGCTATATCACAGGGATTCAGGCCGTATGCCGGCGCCGCGCCCTTCGTGATGGTCACATTTGAGGTAACAGCTACGGCATCTGCCAGATAATACCTGAGAACTCTTTTTTCATACACCTTATATGTCCCCAGCGGCACATGATCAAATAGTACGGTCAGCATGGAATACCCGTCTTCGTTTGAAGGACAGTTCTCCTTTGTGAATGCTGCGGCCTGCTCATATTTCCTCGGATTCCCGTTTAAATCCGTTCCCTCTGCCACAAAAATAAAAGTCGGATCGCCATGGGCCCAGATGATATCCGCCGTTTTTATCTTTTTCGACACGATAATTGCACCGTACTCTGTTTTCGGAGGCTTTGAGGCAGGTATAAACTCCATGGATATCCGGCCGGTCTCGCCCTGATAAACACATGCGCCGAAATCCTGATGATTGTCTCCGGCGCTGATCTTATCGCCATCCACCAAAAGGAATTTAACTTCCTTAAGACTCATTTTTCCCGTGATAATCGCAGACTGCTCCAGTTCACCCGGAAATGCCACGATAAATATACATCCTTCATTTAAGCTCACCGTCTCTCCGATCCCTATGACGGAAGGATTCTCCGGATCAGCCCTGTATTGTTCCTCACTGTTCCAGTACCCCAGCTGCCAGATATCCTGCGCGGACCGGCTAATGGTGACGCTATTTCCGCAGTTCCCGGTATCCCGGACAGTCATTTTGCCGGAAACCATGAAATCAGATACTCCGCTTCCATCCAGCCAGAGAAAAGCATTTTGTGAGGATTTATAATATTCCAGTCCGACACTGACATTTTTTCCGTACTGCAGATTGCCGTTCTCATCATAATAGCCAATTTCCACCCCGCTGCGATCAGGGAGGGACAGCTTCTGAATATAATCATTAAACCGGAAAACGCCATAATGGGTCAAGCTCGCAACAGTTTCCCGGCCCGTATCTCTGGCGTACTCATAGGAGAGCGCACAGTGCGTAAAAAGGTATCGGTGCCGCATCAGACCCCAGTCAATGTGCTCACAGGTAGGATCGTACTTCCCGCAGATATCTCCCGGTCCTCCGTACCCATAATATAATAACTTCTGAATCCTTGTATTATTCAGAGCCTCCACTGCGGCATCCGTAAACTGCGTTCCGTCGCTTACCCCTGCTTTTGAAGCATTCAGGCAGTACAAAGGCGCAATTCTCTGCACGCCCTCCTCATCAATATATTTTACATGCCGGGTAACCTCTACCTTTACCATTTCCTGGGGCTGAAAATATCCGCTTACCATAACCTCATACTGTTCCGACGAAAGCGCCGTCAGGGAGGTCTCCTCTCCCTCCGCATACGCCATAATGGGCGATTCCGTAAATTCGGCTTCCAATGCCACAGGAACTAATGCGATCATCTCGCCGCTTTCAATTTCCTCCACCAATTCCTGGCTTTCCGGCATATCGCCAAAATAATCCTCCGCATTATCCTGGTCAAAAACCGTCATCTCGGTGTTTTCCTGTACTTCCTCTTCATCCTCTGTCAAAAATGTGTCCTCTCCCTCCGCGTCCGGCAGCGGGGAAATCTGCGGTATTGCGATATCCTCCCCGCCGCTGTTATCCGGCGTCTCCGTATTTATCAGATCCGTTATCTCCGTATCGCCCGGCGTCTCCGCTTCATCCGGATCCTGGGAAGTCTCTGCCCCCTGAGACGGCTCCCCGCTGACATAACCTTCAATGCTTTCTCCATCGGCCTGTACGGCCTCATCCACGGTATCAGATGAAATTCCCGTGCCAGTAATTGTATTTTCTTCGTCAGAAGACCGGGCCGCAATATATTCTGAATGCGGAGCTCCACGCATAATACAGAAAGCTGCCATGATCACTGCAAGGCAGATCCTTACTCTTCTATTTTTCATCCTTTTTCCTCCTCAGCGCGCAAACAGCGCCGGTCACAAGCAAAGCGAATATAAGCAGCGCCATATAAACGCGGGGTGTGGCCGTATCCCCCGTTTTTACCGGATCCTTTATACTGCTGTCCCACGAATATGTTTCTGCTTCCGGATCATCGGAGCTGTTTTCTCTCACAGAAAAGATCCACTTGACCGCGGCATCCCGAAGAGCATAGTCGTTATCCAGTTCCGCCGGAACAGACAAGCGGAAATCCAACACGCCGCCCTCCCCCGGTGCAAACTCCCCCAGAGAAATGCTTTCATTCAGTCCTGAAGCTTTCAGATCACCGCTGTAAATGCTTCGCCCATTGAAAATCAATTCAAGCCCGATACGTTCCAGCAGATCCAGCTGCTCTTCCGACTGTCCTTCCAGTCCGGTACTGAAAAGTATCTCAGCCGCGCGGTCCGTAGTATTGTCGATGGAGACAGAATCCTCCAGGACATCCCCCGGCATGGCCTTCGCAAAATTCCGGAAAAAATCGTCCGGTACGGACATAAGCTTATATACGTCGCCTCTGAATTCGACCGACAGGCTAATATTTTCCTTCACACAGCTTACCTTGTCATTTTCCTCATGTATGCACTGCTGTATTTCCTGATCCCTCCAGGGTGACGCCGCCTGAAAATCCGGCTGGAAATTGGCTGCCTGAACAGCATCCGCATGAATCGTTACGGCAAATTCCATATCCTGATACTTTTCATCCCACGATGCGGGAATATACAGGCTTCGAAACAGCTCCACCGACTCCTTTTTGCCTAAAACCTTTGTGTAATAGTAATAATCTCCCCGCTTTACCCATTCGGAGGGCATTCCTCCCACAGATACGGGCGCAGTCATTTCCTCTTCGCTCTCCTCTGCAGAAAAGATGATTTTCGCCCGCACCCAACAGGGCTGTGCGTAATTATATATTCTTGGAATCTTAGATATCACATCTCCCGGCATGACTGTTTTCGGATTCACGTAAGCCGATTCCTTTTTCCCTGTCTGCTGGTATTCCCGAATCGCGATATTTACATCCCCTGTAGAAATATGGCTGGTCACAGATAATACGTCCTGAAAATCGCCGTACACGGACACTGCTGCCGCGGCCGCTATAAAAAAGAATGCGGATATCACAGCTGCTCTTTTCCATTTCATATGTCCACCTTCCTTCTAGCCCTGCGCCGATGCGTTCAGATAGTATTCCCACGCGGCCTTATAATCAGAAAATCCCTCAGCCTGAACAGCTTCCTGATAGACAGATATTTCAAACATACTCAGTACATCAGGATCATATGCTCCCAGACATTCCGAATCGATTTGTACCCCGGTAAAAAGGGATGTGGATTTTTCTCCCGCACTCATCATTTTTTTATAGTAATAATAGCCGTCCTCCGGATCGTATGCCCAGTTCTCTGTATCCAGATTTTTCAGAATCACCGCCTGTCCGATATCATAATCCGAATAGGCCAGCGATAAACGCACATAACAGTCGGCCTGGCCCTCGGAGTCTGCACATGAAACCCAGACTTTCTTTTTAAAAGCAGGGTTCTCTTCTATTGGGATCGGCGTCGGCGCCGGAAACTCCTCCTGGATCTCTGTGGTGATATTACCCACAGAGATCACATTGTTCTTTGAATCATAGCCGCTTAGGAATCCATAAGCACCCGGTATGGCGGACAAAAGGAGCAGGGCCCCTGTAAGCATCCCTCTTATCATCGTTCTATTTCTCATGGCGATCCTCCAACTGCCTTATGGAAAAATTATTCCGCAACCTTTCCGTCCAGACCCCGGTTCTGATTTACGTATTTCTCATAAGCGGCCTTCGCCTGCTCCTGTACTGTTCCTTTATTATCTCCGGTATTCACAGTCTGGATCCCGTAGGCGCGTACTGTCATATCCAGCTTCTCCCCGTCCAGCTGCCCTTCCACAATATTTAAAAATCTGATTTTCTGAAAGAGCGGGATTGTCGTTTCTCCCGGCTTGAGAATCATATTATAGGCATAGGTATAGATCTTACTGCTTTCTTTATCCTGCACCTTAAGCTGTGTCCAGTTGCCGTTCGGAGAATAGGAAACAAGCTCCTGCTTTCCTGATGGCAGGCGGTTTCCCGCAGCGTCCGCCGCCACGACCTCCGCCTGGGGTACGGTAACCTCAAGATATACATATGCATCATTTTTCCCCACATTTTTTATCTGCGGATCCTTCTTTAATTCCTCGGAGGGTTCTGTTGTTCCATGATCCTCCGGGTTCCATCCCGGTTCCTGAAGCTCGATATCAACCTTTCCTACCGTAAACTCATTTACAGTATTGTCGAAATCTGTCAGATATGCGGACACTCCTCCTATGGTAAGCAAACCGGCAGTTACAGCCGCCGCTATAATTATGTTTCTTTTTTTCATATGCCATTTTGCGCATGTCCCGCTGCGCTCTCCTTTCTGATCTTCCATACATTACAAATAAGCATCACAACAAATATACACAGAAACAGTCTCTTTTGAAGAAATACCACCGCATATCCCGCAAAGGGTACGGTGAATAATATTATTCCTGTGATCTCTTCTATACGAACAGGCGCAGGATCTGTTTCCTCATTCGCGTCGCCTTTGGTGATATAGTTTTCTCCATCCCGGCCCACCACCCGATGAGTAATATAACTGTCCCCTCTTTTGTACATTATGATATCTCCGATCTCGGGCCGTGTACGGTTTTTCATAACCCATACGATTCCTCCTGTCCGAAGCGCGGGCTCCATGGAGCCGGACATTACGATATACGGCGATATCCCTGCTGCTTTCAGTATAAATAAGGCCAGGCATACCAGTATCAGGGCTATGCCTGCCGGCGGGGCCCTGCCCCGCAGTTTTCGTGCCATCGATCCCTCTCTTTCTGCCAAAAGAGCGCAAAAATCCTGTCAACGGGTTCCGTTCTGTAAAAATATCAAATGGGGTTTCATCCTCTCTGATGAAAGGACCGGCATAAGAGCTATGCCTTCTAAGATGGTATCATCATACACTCCGCGAACGGGATTGTCAATGAACTGATTCTAAAAAAAACATTAAATCTGATCTCAGGAAGAGATCGTAAACAGCTTCAGGCATACTTTGACAAAGGACCCCGAAGCAGGCCATGATCCGCGTATTGCAGCTGTCATGCCCGCTTCGGGAGGCCCGTTGTTTCTACAGCGCCCGGACGCTTTTAATGGCTGGAATTGATATAGTTTACCAGTCCCTCCGCGCGAATGATCCTCTGCATAAATTCCGGGAACGCCTGGCCTTTAAATTCCGTACCCTTCGTGCGGTTATAGATCATGCCGGAGTCAAAGTCAACCTCCACATCATCACCTTCCTCAATGCCCTTGCTTGCAGCCGGGCACTCGATGATGGGAAGGCCTATGTTTATAGCATTGCGGTAAAAAATACGCGCAAAGGTTTCCGCGATTACACAGCTCACACCGGACGCTTTTATGGCAATAGGCGCGTGTTCCCTGGATGAGCCGCAGCCAAAATTCTTGTCGGCAACAATAATGTCGCCTTTTCTGACTTTATTTACAAAGTCCTTATCGATATCCTCCATACAGTGGGCTGCCAGTTCAGCCGGATCTGACGAATTCAGATAACGAGCCGGAATAATCACATCGGTATCTACATTGTCACCATATTTAAATACTCTGCCTTTCGCCTGCATATTTTCTCCTCCTTATAATCCCAATTCTTCCGGCGCGGAAATCTTACCGGTAACCGCACTTGCCGCAGCCACAGCCGGACTTGCCAGATATACCTCGGAATCCACATGGCCCATACGTCCCACAAAGTTCCTGTTCGTAGTGGAAATGCAGCGTTCACCCTCCGCCAGGATACCCATATAGCCGCCCAGACATGGCCCGCAGGTGGGAGTGCTTACGACCGCTCCTGCCTCGATGAAAATCTTCAAAAGCCCCTCTTCCATAGCCTGAAGGTAGATCGCCTGAGTAGCCGGAATCACAATACAGCGAAGTCCTTTTTTTACCTTACGTCCCTTCAGGATCTGCGCCGCGATGCGCAGGTCATCGATCCGTCCGTTTGTACAGGAACCGATCACTGCCTGATCCACAGCAACATCCTCCGTGATCTCGCTGATCGTCCTTGTATTATCCGGAAGATGGGGAAATGCGATGGTTGGTTCCAGCTCGCCCAGATCAATGGTGTACTCCTCCTCATATACCGCATCCTCATCCGCTTCAAATATCTTATAGGGCCGCCGGGAATGCTCCCTCATATACGCCTCCGCCAGCTCGTCTACAGGAAAAATCCCATTTTTCCCGCCTGCCTCGATCGCCATGTTGGCAATGGTAAAACGGTCGTCCATGCTAAGGCTTTGAATGCCTTCTCCCACAAATTCCATAGACTTATAAAGTGCGCCGTCCACACCGATCATACCGATGATATGAAGGATCACATCCTTTCCGCTCACCCACTTTTTCGGTTTCCCGATAATGTTGAATTTAATGGCGGAGGGCACCTTGAACCATGCCTTGCCCGTAGCCATACCGGCAGCCATATCCGTACTCCCCACGCCTGTGGAAAAAGCCCCCAAAGCGCCGTATGTACAGGTGTGAGAATCCGCTCCGATGATCACGTCGCCCGCAACTGTCAGACCTTTTTCCGGCAAGAGCGCATGCTCGATACCCATTTCTCCCACGTCAAAATAATTGGTGATGCTGTGGCGGCTGGCAAATTCACGGACACATTTACAATGCTCGGCTGATTTAATATCTTTATTCGGAATAAAGTGATCCATAACCAGAGCCACCTTATCTTTATCAAAAACCGTGCGGACTGTCATTTTATCCATTTCATGAATAGCCACCGGGGATGTAATATCATTTCCAAGGACAAGATCAAGATCTGCCTCGATCAGCTGTCCCGCTTCCACATAGTCCAGGCCCGCATGCGCTGCCAGGATCTTCTGCGTCATTGTCATTCCCATCTTTGATTCCTCCTGTTTTTATCATTTATACAGTTATTTTATCATGTCCTTAGCTATAATGCTAATACATATTAATCATATTTTTTTTAATTTATAGTTTCACCCTTTCGGACCCTTCAGCTTCCGGACGAACATTAAAAATGGCCCTGGATCGATCGGACGGCCCTGGGAGGTGGCCCGGTATGCGGAAAAAAAGAAGAAATGCAGCCATTTCTGGCGCATTTCTTCTGAATTCACTGAAAAGCCGTCCATTAATTATTGATCAGCTTGTCCTCTCCATTCCAGCTGTACAGCTTACGGATCTCCTCGCCGATGATCTCAGCCGGATGCTCGGCGGCTTTCTTCCTCATGGCCTTGAAGTGAACCTGACCGCCAGCGGGAGACATATCCAGCAGGAAGTCCTTCGCAAAGGTACCGTCCTGGATATCTGCAAGGATCTTCTTCATAGTTTTTTTGGTTTCCTCTGTGATGATCTTTGGCCCGGTGACATAATCGCCGTACTCAGCCGTGTTGGAGATGGAATATCTCATGCCTGAAAAGCCGGACTGATAGATCAGATCAACAATAAGCTTCATCTCATGGATACACTCAAAATATGCGTTTCTCGGATCATAGCCCGCTTCAACGAGGGTCTCAAAGCCAGCCTGCATCAGTGCGCAGACACCACCGCAAAGAACGGC
>CAZGTY010000081.1:0-7816 GCA_964528895.1 uncultured Blautia sp.
GGTGATTTTTATTGTTTCCTTCTACATGCAGACGCTGTTTTCTCTTTCCATGCGCAGCCTGAGCAATACAAGTCAGGTGGAAGATGTGATGGAAACGCTGGACGGCGAACAGGAGGAGGTCGAGCTGCTGACAGCTCAATATAATCGCAGATATCTGAATAAATGCCAGGTCGCTGCTTATATCCTGAGCAGGAATCCTGAACTCCGCACAAAAGAAACGCTGTCGGAGCTGAGCCGGATCCTCGGGGCGGAGTTCCTGATGATTTTTGACAAAAATGGAAAGGAAACGGTGTCAGATTCCACGTATATTAATTTCCGTATCAGCGATGATCCGGAGGATCAGTCGTATGAATTTAACAGTCTGCTGAACGGTCTGCCGTATTATATTCAGGAGGCCATGGCGGATGAAATATCAGGCCAGTACCGCCAGTACATCGGCGTTCTGCTGACCGATGAAAACGGAGATGCGGACGGCTTCGTGCAGATGGCGGTAGTTCCGGAAAAGCTGGAACAGTCTCTGGCTGCCACCAGCCTGCCCTCCGTGCTGGAAACAGTCAAGGCAGGCGCCGGCGGCTTTGCCTTTGCCGTGGATAAGGAAACCGGCACGTTTACCTATTATCCGGACGAGAAGCTGTCAGGCAGGAGCGCTGTGGAATATGGAATAAAGGAAACTCAGCTTCGGGGTAATTTCTGTGATTATGTGACCATTGACAGCCAGAAGCTTTTTGCTTCCGGCCGGGAAACAGATACACATTACATATATGTGGCGACTCCGCAGAACCGGATTATGAGCACCAGGATCCCGGTATCGGTCGCATGTGCCGGGGCGAGCCTGATCAGTCTGCTCCTTCTTTTCGGAGCTCTGGCATTCGGAGACTCGCGTGAAGGCGCGGAAGAAAAAGCGGAAACGCAAACAGGACGCGGCCCGATGGTCGATGTGAAAATGCCGGACGGCAGTTCTAAAAAGACGAGGGCGGCGGCAAGCCGGTGGTCGAATGACAGTATCTTCTGGGGGCAGAAAACGCCGGAACAGAAGACCGGCCTTCTGCTGAAGGCTCTGATGGCAGTATTTGCGGCGGCGATCTGTATCGCAGTGCTGTTTAAGGACAGCCTGTTTGATCAGAATTCTATTTTCCGCCTGATCCTGGATGGGAACTGGGAAAAGGGGATTAATGTATTTTCCATTACCGGCTGTATTTTGATCATATGTGTTGCAAGCGTACTGGTGATGATCGTGCAGGAGGTGCTCCGCATGATGGGGAAAGCTCTTGGGGCAAGAGGAGCGACGATCTGCCGTCTGCTTCACAGCTTTTTGAAGTATGTGTCTGTGATCGCGATTCTCTATTACTGTCTGGCTCTGGTGGGAGTGGATACCGCCACGCTGCTTGCGTCAGCCGGAATTCTGTCCCTGGTAATTGGCCTTGGCGCCCAGAAACTTGTATCGGATATCCTGGCAGGTTTGTTTATCATTTTTGAAGGAGAGTTCCAGGTGGGTGATATTGTCACTATCGGAGACTGGCGCGGAACTGTGCAGGAGATCGGCGTACGCACCACAAAGATCGTGGATCCCGGACAGAATGTTAAGATTATCAGCAACAGTTCGGTGAGCGGCGTCATCAATATGACCAGACAGACGTCCGTGTGCTCCTGTGATGTGGGCATTGAATATGAGGAATCCCTGGAGCGTGTAGAAAGTATTCTTGCGAAGGAACTTCCGAAGATGAAGACAGTTTTGCCGGCGATCCTGGACGGCCCGTTCTACAAGGGCGTTGTTTCACTTGGGGACAACAGTGTCAATATCCGCATTGTCGCACAGTGCAGAGAGGGAGACAGAGCCCAGCTTGCCCGGGATTTGAACCGTCAGATGAAGCTTCTGTTTGATAAGTATGACGTTAATATTCCGTTCCCGCAGGTGGTGATCAACCAGCCCAGGGAATACAAGGAAGCGACCGCCAGAGAAAAGCGGATCGCGGATAAGTTTAACGCGGAGCAAAAGGAACTGACAAAGGATATACAAAAAGAAATCTGACTTTCATATGCGGCTGGTCGGACAAAGATGCAGGAGGGCGTGATGATGGGCGGGAAAAACAAAAGATTTGCAGGTATCCTTCTGGTTGGTCTTCTGGTATTCGCGGGGAAAAGTGCGGCTGCCTCGGGACAGGTTTCGAACAGCGCTATGATTGAGCCGGATAGCTTTCAGACGTCGCTGGAGCAGGTGACGTCCAGGAGCCGGCAGGCCGGTACGGCCGGTGAACGGGAGAGCGCGAAGGAAATCGCGCAGACCCTGCGCGGGTATGGTTATGAAGTGACAGAACAGTCATTTACGTTTACGGAGGAGCTTTCGGGCGCACAGGATTCGGATCAGGCTGTAAATGTGGTTGCGGTGAAAGCTGCGGATAAAAGCCCCAATGGGGATATTCTGATCGTGTCTGCCCATCATGACAGTAAGGAGTGTACTGTGGGGGCGAATGACAATGGATCCGGAACGGCTCTTTTGCTGGAGCTGGCAGAGGCGCTGAAGGATGATCCGACGGATACTGAAATCCGCTTTATATTCTTTTCTGCAGAGGAAGAAGGACTGAAGGGCTCCCGGTATTATGTTTCGCAGCTGAGCGAGGAGGAGCGGGAGCATATTGTGGGAGATATTCAGATCGATATGATCGGACATTACCTTATTGACCAGGTGAGGGTAAGCACTGTATCCGGAGACGGAAATCTTCTGCAGGAGCTTTTGCTTCAGGCTGCAGGTGAGGCTGTGGGAAGAGAGGCAGATGGAACGGAGAAAGAGACGACCGGAACAGCCTGGATAGCCGGGACGGAAACATCCAGCGATCACGCCTCGTTTGCTTTCGCGGGAATTCCGTCCGTTCTGGTGATGCAGGACGGCCTGGGGAGCGAAAACCATAAATTCAGCGATCGCCCCGAAATCATCGACGCTTCCAGGGCAGCGGAGACGGGAAATATAATTCTTTCGGTTCTGCGGGACATCATGTCGGAGGAAACGCCGGGGCTGTGTGAAAGCTCACGGGAAAGTGACTCCGGAAACAGCATCCATAATGTGACGGACCGCACGCCCATCCTGTTTGGAGCACAAAAGGATGATGTTGAGATAAAGTTCGGCGCTTCCGGCGTATTTGAAAAGGAAGAATATGACGGGGAGCTGGACTGGTATTATGAACACTATATTGTTTCGGCCCGCTGGTTCGGGTGGGCTGAGGAAATCCCCACGGATTTTGTCTATCGGAGGATGGACGATGGTTCTCTGTATCTGGAAAATGTTTATCTGCGTACAGAAGAAGCGGGATTGGGCGAGGACGAATTAAAGCAGCGGATGGATACATATTTTGGCTCAGGCGTGAATGCCGCAGATGACGATGCCGCCGATGGCGGAACGTTTCTGTGGGGCGCTGATAATGTGGCTGAGAATCTGGTTCTGCGGCAGTTTCTGCTTGTCAGGCAGGATGGCAAAACGGCGCTCCAGGTGGTCCCCTTATTCCACAGCGCTCTGGGAGAGGACCTGCAGACGGTGGATTTCGACTCGCCCCGGGAAGAGTATGAGACAGTGGGCGATGCGGCGGACGCCGCTGTTTTCGAGACGCTTCATAAAATCATACCGTCGGATGATCCATATATTGCCCGCCTGGTTTCTTGGACAGACGGCTACAGCTATATTCTGGGAACCTGCGGCGCACAGGATGAAATGACGTCGGACAGCTTTGATATCCGGATCGATAGATATGATTTCTTTGATGAAAACGGAAACTGTACGGATGTTTATAAAATGCTGGCCACAATGGTGCATGAGTACGGACATGCCCTGACCCTGAATGCGGATCAGATAGAGGTATCCGCTCTGGAAGAGGGTTTTTCCTATAATGATATCAGCCTTTATAAAGAGGATTCCTATATGAAGGCTTATTATGACCGGTTTTATGACGGAGAAGCATACCGGGAATATGCATTTTACCCGGAGGATTATGTAGACGAGTATGCCGGTGGGTCCGGAATTTATGAGGATATCGCGGAAACCTTTATGGTATTTGTCACGGGCAGCGAGCCGGAGGAAGCTTCTGTGGCGGCCGAGAAAATCCGTTTTTTCTATGAGTATCCGGAGCTGGTAAAAATCAGACAATATATCCGGAATAATTTCGGCTATCCCGAAGAAAAAGAAAATTGAGGGAGGAATATCAGTGGAATTGCTGCATTCAAAGGGAGAAGGGCATATGGGACGGATCGGCCAGGTAAGGATTTATCTTGGCAAACAGTTCCGGATGTTTATTCACGAAAAGGGCTGGAAGGTGCTGATCATGGCGGCGGTTATCGCCTATATGGTGGCATATGTGGTTGGAAGCAACATGTTTGTAAATATGGAGGGGACGAAGATCGGCTCCCTTGCGTTTGTTTGCTGCTGTATCTGGAACGGGTTCTTTAACTCCATCCAGGTGGTCTGCCGGGAGAGGGGAATCATCAAGAGGGAGCATCGCACTGGCCTGCATATTTCCTCTTATATTGCGGCTCACATGATCTACCAGGCGTTTTTGTGCGCCCTTCAGGTCGTGATCTCTCTGGTTGTATATGCGCTGTCAGGCATTACGTTTCCGAAGCAGGGGCTGCTTATCCCGTATTTTGTGGTGGAGCTGGGTATTTCCCTGTTCCTGATCACCTATGCGTCGGACATGATGGCGCTGATGGTATCCTGCATTGTGCGTACGACTACCTCGGCCATGACGATCATGCCGTTTCTGCTGATTGTTCAGCTTGTGTTTGCCGGAGTGGCTTTCCCGCTTCATGGGCTGCCGGAAAAAATCTCCAGTGCAACGATCAGCAAATGGGGTATTTATCTGGTCTGTACCGAAGCAAATTACAATGCCCTTCCTTCTGTTGTGCTGATAAAAAGCCTCCGGCAATTTGAGGAGATACCGGCGGTAAAAGAGATCTATGATGCCCTGTCAGAGGAAAACCGGATGAATTTGGAATATTACACGGCGCAGTATATGACGGTGGACAATTACAATTATGAGGTAGGAAACATTTTAAAGGAATGGGGGATCCTGCTGGCTTTCGCTCTGGCTTACGCCGGGATCGGGGTTCTTTTTCTGGAATTTGTGGATCACGATAAGAGGTAACGCGCAGGAGAAATCGGGCAGGAGACAAAGACGCCCCGGCAGCCGGAAAGCGATATGCTTCCCGCGTGCCGGGGATTTTCTGATATGCTGTCAGATGGCCGAAGAAGCCATGAGTTCAGCAGTTCAGCGCTTCAAATTTCCGGATAAATTCATCAGCCCGGTTTTCGCCGCCCTCGTCCTCCCGGTTGATCCGCTTGACGATTTCTTCCATGGTTTCAACGCCAAAGAATTCCCTGGCCTCGTCGATCAGACCGAAGAAAGCCAGATGTCCCGCGTTATCGGAGGGGCTTTTTGCCAGCACGATCACTTTGTCAAAAAGGTCGAAAACACGGTCCGGAGAGTGGGTGATCACCAGGACGATTTTCTGCTGGTCAGCGATGTTCCGCAGATTCTGCATGAGCGAACGCGCCATGACGCCGTCCAGCCCGGAATCCGGCTCATCCAGGAAAAACAGGCTGGGATCGGAGATAAATTCCACAGCGATGGAGAGACGTTTCCTTTGTCCGCCGGAGAGCTTATCCACCAGAGTGTGCTTTTCCGTGCCAAGCCCGAACATTTCCAGGACCTTGTCGATACGGCTGAGACGTTCCTCTTTTTCGATATTTTTGGGAAGCTTCATTTCGGCGGCATTTTCAAGGGTATTGTAAACAGTGTCCTCGCCGCGCAGCAGATCCTGCTGAGGTACGAAGCCGATCTGATATTTCATTCCGTTGTAATCCCGGTAGATATCACGATCCCCCTCTTTGATTACGCCCTTGGCTTTTTCATAGCCCATAACAGCGTTGACAAAGGTGGTTTTTCCTGCGCCGGAGCCGCCCAGGATCAGCACCATTTCACCAGGGCTGATGGTCAGGTCAATATTTTCAAGGAGGATTTTCTTGCGGAAAAGATTCCACACACTGCGTTCCTCAATATGTACCATAAGATTGTTATTGGAGGATTCCTTATGGCTGTAGATCAGTTCGTTCCCGTTGTAGAAAAAGAGGGTATTTCCGATCCGGAGGATGTCCTTGGTTTTAAGCAGAGTGTCGTCCTCAATTTTCTGATTATCCAGAAAAACGCCGTATTTTGTATTGTCATCATGGAGATACCAGCGCCCGTCCTTATAATACAGGGAAGCCCGGTGACGGGGAAGGTCGGGGATATCGCCGCTGCCAGCGGCGACCTCGTTATCTTTTGTCTGTTCTTCGTGACGGCTGATGTAATAAGTACTCGATGTTTCCTCCAGACTGATGGAGCGCCATTGAAGCTGTTCCAGGGATTTGGTCCGGAAAACGATCGCGGCAATCTGACTCCCTTCGCTGCTGTCAAAGGCATCACCCTGGATTTTCAGGATGTCGCCGTCCTCCAGCCGGTATTTATCCCTGCCGGCCAAAGGCCCGGTTCCCAGACGGACGCCGTTGATATAAGTACCATTTTTGTTTTCCAGATCCTGATAATAATAGCTGTCCTGGCTTTTGAAAAACTTACCGTGCATACGGGAAAGGTATCGGGATTCTATGGTGAGAATTCCGTCATCCGAACTGCTGCCTATTATTAATTCGTCAGCGAGGGGAACGGTTTTGACATCATGTTCCCCTGTATATACAATTAGATTAACGGGTGCAGAGGATACGTCGGTTTCCGCCGCCTTGCTTTCCGGTATCACATGATCGTCAGGTGAAAAGCCTGTGCTTGAGTATTGTTCCATAATTGCCGCTCCCTTCTTGATTCCTATGAATATTCTATCAGCAGAAGGACGGTAACGTCAAGTAAAAAAGGGGATTTCACAGGGACAGAGGAATATTTATCCTGTTCGATTAAGCCGGACAGGGTCTGCGTATGGCATATATTGAATTAATCATTTTCAGAGAGGAGAAATGTATGAGTAAGAAAGTTTTTGCAAAAGGCTTTTGCTTCAAAAAGGTGTTTATTTTCTTTGTGCTGGGCTGTCTGATCGGGACCTATTATGAAGAAATCTTATGGTTTATCCGGACTGGGGAAAGGGTGGACAGGCAGGGAACGATCTACGGCCCGTTCAGCCCTATTTACGGCTTCGGAGTAGTGGTTTTTGTGGCGATCCTTGGCTACCATAATGCGAAGCGCAGCGTGTTGAGGACATGGATCTATGGCTGCCTGATCGGAGGCGGGGCGGAGTATACGATGAGTCTGATCGCTGATAAGGTATTCGGAGTAAAATTCTGGGATTACCACGGGATGTTCCTGAATATCAACGGACGGACCACAGTGCCGTTTATGCTTGCATGGGGCGTGTTCGGGACAGTTTTGATGAAGGTTGTTTATCCGTTCGTGTCCAAATGGGTGGAGAAAATACCCTATAAAATCGGTCAGCCGATCTATATCCTGCTGTTGATATTCTTTATTTTTAATCTGTTTGTCACCTATGGTTCACTGGGCCGCGCGGCGCTTCGAAAGGAGGGGAAACCGGCTTATACCATTGTGGGACAATTGTTTGACAAATATTATGACGATGAATTCCTGGAGAAGAAATTCCCGATCATGATGGGCGCCAATGAAGCGGGCGTGCCCGGCGTGGATAATCAGGAGACAGAACAATGAGACGGATTATGAGAACGAGGTGTCCACGATCCTTCGGTTTGCCAGCGGAGTTACGGGAACCTTTCATTTCATCAGGGGATACTCCAGCATGGAAGAACTGAAGAAGGCGTTGGAAGAATAAATGTACAAGG
>CAZGTY010000082.1:0-7424 GCA_964528895.1 uncultured Blautia sp.
AAGGGAGTAGCTTTACCAATATGGATGTTTCAATTGTCATTCCAACTAAAAATGCCGGGCCGCTGTTAGACAGGGTGCTGGCTAAAGTATTTGGACAGGAGACGGAGTATCAATATGAAGTCATCTGTGTTGATTCCGGATCAAAGGATCAGACATTGTCAATTATAAAACGATACCCATGCGAGCTCTATCAGATACCCGCGTCAGAATTCGGGCATGGGAGAACACGGAATTACGGGGCGTCAAAGGGCACGGGGGATTATATTATTTTTATTACGCAGGATGCGCTTCCGGCGACGGCAACCTGGCTTCAGAATTTTATCGACGCGATGAATCTGGATGCCGGGATCGTCGGAGGCTTTGGCATCCATTACCCTTATCCGGACTGCAATATTTTTGACAAAAGAGATTTAAAGGCTCATTTTGACAATTTTGGAAAAGAAAATACTATATATTGGCTGGATGACAGAAAGCGCTATGAAAAAGATGAGGGATACCGCCATAAGCTCGCCTTTTTTTCTGACAATAACGCCTGTATCCGAAGGGACATATGGGAAAAATACCCATATGATGATGTAGATTTTGCGGAGGATCAGATGTGGATGTGCAAAATGATAGAAATGGGCTATAAAAAGGTGTATTGCCCGTTTGCGCCGGTATACCATTCGCACAATTATCCGCTGAAAACATATTATCAGCGTTATTATGATGAATATAAGGGCTTAAACAGGATACATGGCTTTCTGATTTCTACCTCCTGGTTCAAACTGCCGTTTCAGGTCATGAAGCATACGCTGATGGATCTGCGCTATATCCGGTCGCTTCAGATGGCAAAAAAGGAAAAATGCCATTGGCTCTGGTATGCGGCAAGGAGGAATTATTGCCGTTATTATGCAGGATATAAAGGCGGCCGCTATGACACCTATCCGAAGAAGAAGCAGGAAAGGCTCGACAAAAGGATTTCGCAGCAGTATAAACAACGAAAGGGGTAAGAAAATTGATTCATATAGCAAATGTGGTTACAAGAGGCCTGCGCTTTGTAAAGCGGCGGGGGATGCGGGGAGTGCTGGAGAAGCTCCACCTGGCAAAAAAGAAAACGGAATTTCTAAAGCACTATGCATTTCTCATGCAGCAAGAAAGAGTGCCTCTTGACAGGGATGCTTTTGAGAAACACAAGGATGACGGGATAAAGCTCCTGAATTGGGTCATTCCCGAGATGGGGGAAGGCTCTGGGGGACACATGACGATTTTCAGGTTTGCGTCGCTATTGGAGGATATGGGCTTTCACAGCAGGCTTTATCTGGTGCTGGCGCCATCGTTCCGCAATGATAACAAAGGGCTGCGCAATGTGCTGGCTAAAAAATTTAAAATATTGGATCCGAGAGTGGAGGCTTTTTGGGATATCTCAGAGGCGGGTTTTGCACATGCTACGATAGCGACGTCTTGGGAGACGGCATATTTTGTTAAGAATTTTGACAATACGGTTTCAAAGTTTTATTTTGTGCAGGATTATGAGCCTTATTTTTTCCCCAGGGGCGCGTATTACCAGTTTGCGGAAGATACGTACCGGTTCGGCTTCAGGAGGATTACAGCCGGGGAATGGCTGAAAGAGGTGCTGGAGGAGAAATATGCCATGCCATGTGACAGTTTTCTTTTTTCCTATGATAGAAAGTATTATCGCCTGCATGAAAAGACGGCTCTTAGCAAGAAGGTGTTTTTTTATGTGCGCCCGGTGACGCCGAGGCGTGATTTTGAAATCGGGATGATGGCTTTATGTGAGCTCTGTAAGCGTATGCCGGAGGTGGAGGTCATATTTGCCGGCTGGGATGTTAATGATGTAGAGATCCCGTTCCGGCACCGAAACATGAAAATCATTGGTTTTAAAGAATTGTCCGATATCTATGGGGAATGCGACCTGTGCCTGGTGCTTTCTAACACCAATCTGTCGCTGCTTCCGCTGGAGATCATGGCGTCCGGCTCAGTGGCTGTCTGTTCCGGAGGGCCACAGAGCGAGTGGCTTGTAAATGAAAATAATTCGATATTGGTAAAATTTGACCCACTGGATATAGCTGATAAAATGGAGTATTATCTGAAGCATCCCGACGAGCTGATGGAGATAAGGGAGAAAGGCATAGCCTTTGCGCAGCAGACTTCTTGGGAAAAGGAAGCCCGGAAGGTACGAGATGCACTGGGGAAGGGAATTAGAGAAGATTTAGTTAAAACGCAAGGGAGTAAAGGAGTTACGGGAAAATGCTTGGATTTGACGGGAAAAAATGGGAAAAGTGGAAATTAACAGAATACTACGGTTTTTCTACGGAGAGGGATATCATCCCCCTGAACCAGGAGGAATTGACAGCACATAAAAATGATGCGGTAAAGCTGCTGAACTGGATCATCCCGGATATGGGAGAAGGCTCAGGAGGGCATGTTACGATATTCCGATTTGTTTCAAAATTGGAGGGTATGGGTTTTCATAGCCGCCTGTATCTGTACCAGTCGCGGCTGTATCACAGCGATGAGGAGATCCGGGCTTTCCTGTCGGATAAATTTCCCATACTTGATAAAAGGGTTGAGGTATATCAGGATGTGCAGAAAATGCGATTTGCCCACGCGACCCTGGCGACATCCTGGCAGACGGCATATTATCTGAGGAGATTTTATAATACCATTTCAAAATTCTATTTCATTCAGGATTATGAGCCGTATTTTTACGCAAAGGGATCGGATTATGAGCTGGCCGAGGCAACTTACACGTTTGGCTTCCGCGGCATAACGGCGGGAGAGTGGTTAAAGGAACTGATGGCGGAGACGTACGGCATGCGCGTGGACAGCTTTGGCTTTTCGTATAATAAAGAAATCTATACATGCCAGAGCAAGCAGGACCATGTGGACCGGGTATTCTTTTATGCCCGGCCGGTGACTCCGCGCCGCGATTTTGAGCTGGGATTGTTGGCTTTGGAGGAGCTCTGCAGGAGAAGAAAGGACGTTGAAATCGTATTTGCAGGCTGGGATGTAGAGGAATTCGTTATTCCGTTCAGACACAAAAACATGGGGATCCTTACAGCGGAAGAATTGCACAGAGTTTATGCCAGCTGTGATATGTGTCTGGTGCTCTCGCACACAAATCTTTCCCTGCTGCCTCTGGAAATTATGGCGTCGGGATCTGTGGCCGTCTGCTCAAAGGGGCGGAACAGTTCATGGCTGATTGATGAAAGTAATGCGGTTCTGGTCGATTATCACGCGATGGATATTGCAGATAAACTTGATTACTATTTATCTCATAAGGACGAATTAGACGTCATAAGGAAAAAAGGCATTGCCTTTGCCAATACAACCTCGTGGGACAGAGAAGCCGAAAAGGTAAGGGGAGTATTGCTGCGGGGGATTGCTGAAGATATTGAGCGGGAAGGCCGTATGTAGCATCCGGTGCTTGACAGGCGAAAGGAAAATGGTATAATGCGGTACAGATATGCTTGGGGAATGGACGGAGGAGATTATGCAGAAAGAGGTTCTTAATTATGAATTCTATGCGGGAGAAGACCTGTACTGCGATGGTGAGATTGAGGACGAATTGCTGCGGCTTGTCTCGGAGAACGAAGACTATGAAGAGACGCTGAAGAGCGATAATCGCTGGCCGCTGCTCTATCATTTATCCGGGTCGCGCGGGGATCTGCTGGACTGGTATGATTTTGGGGAGCATGCCTCTGTGCTGGAGATAGGGGCGGGATGTGGGGCAATTACAGGTCTGCTGTGCCGGAAAGCGGAAAATGTTACCTGCATTGAATTGTCCAAAAAGCGCTCTATGATTAATGCCGCCAGAAATAAGGCATATGATAATCTGGAGATATATGTGGGTAATTTTGAAGATATTAAAATTGAAAAGAAATATGATTATGTTACATTGATCGGCGTATTGGAGTATGCCCCTTCTTATATCAGCACAGGCGATCCTTTCCGGACGATGCTGTCGAGGATCAGGTCTTTTCTGAAGCCTGGAGGGAAGATTGTGATTGCGATTGAGAATAAATATGGGCTCAAATATTTCGCGGGGTGTGCCGAAGACCATACAGGACAGTTTTTCTATGGGGTAGAAGGATACAGGGGGGCGGATCAGGTCAGGACTTTTTCGAAAATGGAATTACAGAAAATGCTTGAGGCCAATCTTTATTCGGATATCGAATTTTATTACCCCATGCCGGACTATAAATTACCTTCCGTGATATATTCAGATGATTATCTGCCCCGGGCGGGTGCGTTGAGGGGCGTCAGCATCATGTATAATATGGAACGGTACACCTTTTTTGATGAAGAGATGGTGTATGATCAATTTTGTGAGGATGGGTTGTTCCCATATTTTGCCAATTCGTTTTTAATCATAGCTGGAGCAGGAAAATGATATTATGGATAAAGTGATTTATGCAAAGTATAATAGAAAAAGAAGGAAAGAATTTCAAATTGGCACCATTATATACGAGAGAGACGGGATCCGTTTTTCCAGGAAATTTCCTCTTTGTGCCGAGGCGCAGCCCCATATAGCCAATATGCAGGCTATTTCCGCGAATCTGGATGAACAGTATATAAATGTCAGGGTGTTAAAAGGAAGAACTGTGGACAATGCGGTAGAGTATGATTATATCACTGGAGAGACTGTAAGTGATGTTCTCGGAAGGGCAGTAAACAAATACGATAAAGCTGCTTTTCTACAATGTGTCAACATTCTTTTGGGTGAGATTTTTGAAATGAATATTCCGCTGAGAGAATTCAAAAAAAGCGAGCAATTTGTGGAGGTTTTCGGCGATACCGAGGTTTCGGGGCAGTCGGCGCCGATAACAAACATTGATTTAATATTTGATAACCTCATAAAAAAAGCAGACGGGTATATCTGCCTGGATTATGAGTGGACATTCGATTTCGATGTTCCGGTTGATTTTGTGAAATACAGGGCTATTCTCTATTTTTATGTTAAATATGAAAAAGAATTAAGAGATTTTATTTCTCAGAAGGAATTGTTGGAATATTGCGGGATTGATATGGAGCTGGCTGAAATATATCGGGACATGGACCATCATTTTCAAAATTGGGTGTTTGGCCAGGATAATTATTATCCGAATTATATTCAGGACAATCATGTAAATGTTATTTCGGAGCTGGAACAGTTAAAGCAATGGGAGAAACGTCTGAAACAATGGGACAAAGAATTGTATGATAAGGAACTTTATATGAAAAATCTGGAGGCTGCGGGCCTGAAATGGCAAAGGCTCATGTCCCTGCCGCCTGCGAAACTGGCAAAAGGACTCAGAAACGGGGTCCGTAAGAATTTGCCGAAAAAGGAGAGCTGATGGCATGAAAAAGCAGGAATGGTTGCTCCAGGAGGTTTATCACAACCGTAAGTTGATATTTTCTCTGGCAAGGAATGATTTTAAACAGAAGTATGCAGGCTCTTACTTTGGGATTATATGGGCTTTTGTTCAGCCGATCGTAACAATCTGTGTCTACTGGTTTGTATTTGGCCTTGCGCTGCGGGGCGCGAATGCAAGCAGGGGGGTGCCGTTTGTCCTTTGGCTGATGGCCGGCCTTGTACCGTGGTTTTTCATCCAGGACTGCCTGAACAGTGGCACAAACGCGCTCCTGGAGTACAATTATCTGGTGAAAAAAGTAGTGTTTAATACCCGGGTCTTACCAGTGGTAAAAATTATTTCGTCCATATTTGTCCATGTTTTCTTTGTGGTGATTGTGATATTGCTTTATGCGCTTATGGGGTATCCGCCGGATTGGTATGATCTCCAGCTTGTGTATTACAGTTTTTGCATTATTGCGTTCGTGTTGGGCGCAGTTTATCTTACAAGCTCGGCAGTGGTTTTTTTTAGGGATCTGACCCAGATTATCAGCATTGTTTTACAGGTGGGCGTCTGGGTGACTCCGATTATGTGGACGATGGACGATTTCCAGGGGATGCCGGGCTGGATCCAGTTTCTTCTGAAATTAAATCCGATTTTCTATATTGTGCAGGGATACCGGGATTCTCTGATTGATAAAATCGGTTTTTGGACGCACCCGGAACTGACAGTTTATTTCTGGATTTTGACTGTAGCCGTGTTCGCGTGGGGGACTCATCTGTTCAAGAAGCTTCAGGTTCATTTTGCTGACGTTTTGTAAAAAATACGTTGAATGGAGAAAGGCATATGTATGAATGATGTAGCGATTGGGGTGGAACACCTCAGTAAAATATACAAGCTCTATCAACGGCCGTCTGACCGTTTGAGGGAAGCTTTGGGCATGAAGGTAAGCTTTAAGGAGCATTATGCGCTGAAGGATGTAAGTTTTGATATTCATAAGGGCGAAACTGTAGGGGTAATCGGAACGAATGGTTCGGGCAAATCTACAATCTTAAAGATTATAACCGGCGTAGTAGGCTCTACGGAGGGCAGGGTAAGCGTAGACGGCCGGATCTCCGCATTGCTGGAGCTGGGCGCAGGGTTTAATATGGAATATTCCGGCATTGAGAATATTTATCTGAACGGGACTATGATAGGGTTTTCCCGTGAAGAAGTCGATGACAGGATGCAGGATATCCTGGATTTTGCTGATATCGGGGATTTTGTGTATCAGCCGGTAAAATGTTATTCCAGCGGTATGTTTGTTCGGCTGGCTTTTGCCGTGGCGATTAATATTGACCCGGAAATATTGATTGTAGATGAGGCGCTTTCGGTCGGCGATGTGTTTTTTCAGGCAAAGTGTTACCGAAAGTTTGAGGAATTTAAGGAACAGGGCAAAACCATCTTATTTGTCAGCCATGACATGAGTAGCATTTCGCATTACTGTGATAAAGTGATTTTGTTAAATCAGGGCGTGAAACTTGCAGAGGGAAACCCAAAGGAAATGGTTGACTTATATAAGAAAGTATTGGTCCATCAGGAAGACCAGAAGCCGGATGGCGCGGAAATATCAGAGGCCGGAGCTGAGGAGGTCAGATGGAAAACTCCCTTTGAAGTCAACCCGGAGGTTGTTGAATATGGCACAAAAGCGGCGGAAATTATTGACTATATTATTTTGGATGAAAAAGGAACGGCTACGAATACGATAGAGAAGTTCACAGATTTTACAATCAAAATGCGGGTAGTATTTCACGAAGATGTAAAAGAACCAATCTATGCTTTTTCTTTCAAGGACATACGGGGTACGGAGATCACGGGAACGAATACGATGTTTGAAAAAGCTATGGTCCTGCCTCAGAAAAATGGCAATATCCAGGAGATTTCCTTCACGCAGAACATGAGCCTTCAGGGAGGGGAGTATCTGCTCTCTTTTGGATGTACCGGTTATCATGACGGAGATTTTGATGTGTATCACCGTTTGTATGATGTCTGCAGTGTTACTGTGGTGTCAGAAAAAAATACCGTGGGTTTTTTTGATATGAATTCATC
>CAZGTY010000083.1:0-7201 GCA_964528895.1 uncultured Blautia sp.
ATCCCGACCTGTCCCAGAGTGCTTAAGTATTGTGTTAATTTCATATATTCTATGAATAATAAGCGCAAAAATAAATATTAAAAATATTCTCAAAAAATGTTTGACAAACCGGGAAACCTGTAGTAATATATATATTGCCGTTGAGGTACACGAAAAACTCACCGGCAGGCATATGCGCGAGTGGCTCAGTTGGTGGAGCGCGACCTTGCCAAGGTCGAGGCCGCGGGTTCGAGTCCCGTCTCGCGCTCTTAAAGTCCTGATTTCACGGAACTTTAAATGATAGTCATAAAAAGATATTAAAAAAAGTAATCAGAACATTCGCTTGCGATCGCGATTCTGATTACTTTTTTATGATATAGGAAAGTTTTTACTTCCCTATATCACAAAAAGTGCTCCGCGCAGGATCGCACTGCAGCGAATAGGAATTATGTCGCTGATGCGACCCGCCGCAGGCGGAGAATCCTGCAGAGCAGATTTCCCGCCCACTTGTGCGGGACGTTGGGGGGGTTAGTGGTGGAACAGGCGAATACCTGTAAAGGCCATCACTATTCCGTATTTATTGCAGGTATTAATTACCGCATCGTCTCTCACGGAGCCGCCCGGCTCCGCGATATACTTCACCCCGCTCTTGTGAGCGCGCTCGATATTATCGCTGAAGGGGAAGAATGCATCGGAACCCAGCGTCACATCTGTCAGCTGATCCAGCCATGCTCTCTTTTCCTCCCGGGTAAACACCTCCGGTTTTTCCGTAAAGATATTCTCCCATGCGCCATCGGAGAGAACATCCATATATTCCTCTCCAATATACACATCAATGGCATTATCCCGCTCTGCACGGGAAATGGTATCCTTAAAGGGCAGATTCAGTACCTTCGGGCACTGGCGAAGATACCAGTTATCTGCCTTCTGGCCTGCCAGCCTGGTACAATGCACACGGGACTGCTGCCCGGCGCCCACGCCGATCGCCTGACCGTCCTTTACAAAACACACGGAATTGGACTGTGTATATTTCAGAACGATCAGTGATATCTTCAGATCACGCTTTGCCTCCTCAGAGAGTTCTTTATTCTCTGTGACAATATTCGCGATCAAGGCATCATCAATAGCCAGCTCCTGCCTCCCCTGCTCAAAGGTCACGCCAAAAACTTCTTTGTGCTCCAGAGGCGCCGGGACATAATCCGGATCGATCCGGATCACATTATAATTTCCTTTTTTCTTCTGTTTCAGGATTTCCAGCGCTTCCTCCGTGTAACCCGGCGCGATAACTCCATCGGAAACCTCCCGTTTGATCAGCAGCGCCGTATCTTTATCGCAAACATCGGACAGAGAAATGAAATCGCCGAAGGAAGACATACGGTCCGCGCCTCTTGCCCTTGCGTATGCGCAGGCGATGGGGGAGAAATTTTTCCAGTCCATATCGTCCACCCAATAGATCCTGGCCAGAGTCTCCGTAAGAGGCAGACCTACGGAAGCGCCTGCGGGAGAGACATGCTTAAAGGAGGCCGCCGCAGGCATACCGGCAGCCTTTTTCAGATCCCGCACAAGCTGCCAGCCGTTAAAGGCATCCAAAAAGTTAATATATCCCGGTCTCCCGCAGAGTACCTGGATCGGAAGCTCCTCTCCGCTCGCCAGATAAATCCTGGATGGCTTCTGATTGGGATTGCAGCCGTATTTCAGTTCCAGTTCTTTCACAATAAAATCCTCCTAATTGTTTTTATTGATGATCTTAGATTCATATTTTCCGGTGGCAATGTCAATATAACGGACAAACAGGGAAACCTTATTATCTTCGTTAAGACTTCTCCACAGAAGGTCCGCAAATTCATCCATATCATCGGGAATGGCCACAAGCTTCGGCTCACCCTCAAAGCTTGCCAGCGGATTTCCGTCACATTTATAGGTGTGAATAAAATGCCCCTCTCCCGCTTTTGCATTCTCATACGCAAAGGTATATCGGCTGCAGGCGGAAGGATCGCCATTTCTGCTTTTTAAAATGGACATGGCATAATTGTATTTGCCGTTCTCCACATGCATAATGCCGGAAATACGCGGTGTGTAATTGGGCCCGTCCGGTTCAAACTCACGGCAGCGGAGAGACTGCTCAAATGTGAGCTGCTTATCCATCCCTTCATATATAGTATCCGTCTGATCGCCGTTTGTAACAATGGTTTTATTTCCCAGCACACGAACGGGCGCATAAATGATCAGGCTCGGATCCGTCAGTCTGGAAGGATCAAATGCCTGTGTACGGATACCCTCGCCATCCTCCACAAAAATCCGGTTCCTGCTGTTTTCACTTCTCCCCATGATAAAATACGCAGTCACCGCTTTCGTTCCGTCTGCAGAACATCCGATAACGATTCCTCTTCCGGGATATGAATTTCCCTTTAACTCATTTTCCAGTGATAACATTTCCATATTCCGTTCTCCTCCTTTTTATAATAATCCATATAATAATTTACCCGTCAAAAGCTGATTCCCGGAAAGCTCTTCAAAGAACACTGGGGATGTCCCCGGGGCACAACATAAATCAGGCTTCCAGATTTTCCTGAAGCACATAATCCTCCTGAATCTGCGCGGCAATGTCCGCTTTCATCTGCTCCCATGCAGAAGGATGTTCCACATAGTATTTCGGGCAGTTTTTCCCGGTCACATCATAATGGCGGATCACATTCTCCGCGGTAAGTCCGAATCTGGTGCAAAGCCATGCTGTAAGCTTCACCACGGAGTCATAGGTGGCCTGCTCGAAAACGCCTGTCTCGTCCATATGACAGCACTCTATGGACAGAGTATCCACATTTCGCTCATTGGTGGCATAGGAAATCTCTGAGCTTGGGATGCACTGCACCACCTCCCCCTCCAGTCCCACCACAAAGTGACTGCTGACCTTTGTCTCGTGCGTATAGGACAGATTCTCGAAATAGTCCCGGTTTGCCCTGGCGCCGGCTCCCGGATTCGCCGTATAATGAATGGCAATATACTTCACCTCTTCCAGATGGATCTGGGGGCGGGAATATTCATTTGGTGTAAGGAGCTCTACATCTATGTAGGGAGCCCCCTCCTTCTGCCACTGCTCCGGTCCGCTCTCCGAGATTCCAAGACTTGCCCTGCCCCGCTCCTCCTGCTCTCCGGCCTTCTTATAAGCGGCCATAGCAAGAAAGGCCAGAACAAACACAAGCGCTAGGCATCCGGCCAGAATACACATATTCCGCCGGTATATACGCTGCCGTTTTGTCTCTTTTCTGCGGGTTTTCTTTCTAACGGCAGAAGACCTGCGGTAATTGGCAGGTCTCGCTGTTTTTTTTATTCGGTTTGACGTATTTGTTTTCTTCCGTACCATTATCCTGATGCAGGAAAATCACTCGTCTACACTGTAGTTCGGAGCTTCCTTTGTAATATGAATGTCATGAGGATGGGATTCCCTCAGAGCTGCGGCGGAAATCTTGATGAACTTTCCGTTCGTCTTCAGCATCTCGATATTTTCCGCTCCACAGTAGCCCATACCGGAACGAAGTCCGCCCATGAGCTGGAACACCGTATCCTCCACATGACCTTTATATGCAACACGGCCTTCCACGCCTTCCGGAACCAGCTTCTTTGCGTCTTCCTGGAAATAGCGGTCCTTGCTTCCGTTTTCCATGGCAGCAATGGATCCCATACCGCGGTAAACCTTGTATTTTCTTCCCTGATACAGTTCGAAAGTCCCCGGGCTTTCATCACAGCCCGCAAAAATGCTTCCCATCATGCAGACATTTGCGCCGGACGCAATGGCCTTGGTGATGTCTCCGGAATATTTGATGCCGCCGTCAGCAATAATGGGGATTCCAAAACGGCTGGCAACCTCATAGCAGTCCATAACTGCAGTGATCTGCGGCACACCGATACCTGCGACCACACGTGTGGTACAGATGGAACCCGGGCCAATACCCACCTTTACCGCATCTGCCCCCGCGTCGATCAGGGCCTTTGTGGCGGCTCCGGTAGCTACGTTGCCTGCGATAACCTGCAGCTCCGGATATACGTTCTTAATGTCGCGGACGGCCCTGAGAATATTCTCGGAATGTCCATGAGCGGAATCAATGACGATCACATCCACATTTACCTTCACCAGCGCGTCCACACGGGTGAGCAGATTTGCGGTGATGCCGACCGCAGCTCCGCACAGCAGACGGCCCTGCGCATCCTTTGCAGCCAGGGGATACTTGATCTGCTTCTCAATATCCTTGATCGTAATAAGACCTTTTAAATTAAAATCATTATCTACAATGGGTAATTTTTCTTTACGGGATTTCGCCAGGATCTGCTTTGCCTCTTCCAGGGTGATACCTTCTCTGGCAGTGATCAGATCTTCGGAGGTCATGCTCTCCTTGATCTTTTTTGTGAAATCTGTCTCAAACTTTAAGTCACGATTGGTAATGATGCCAACCAGCCTGCGGCCTTCTGTGATGGGGACGCCGGAAATACGATATTTTGCCATTAAATCATTGGCATCCTTCAGTGTATGCTCCGGAGATAAAAAGAAAGGATCTGTGATAACGCCGTTTTCAGAACGCTTAACCTTGTCCACCTCTTCAGCCTGTGCCTCGATGGACATATTCTTGTGGATGATTCCGATACCGCCCTGTCTCGCCAGGGCGATCGCCATACGATGCTCGGTAACCGTATCCATCCCCGCACTCATCATAGGAATGTTCAGTTTGATCTTTTTTGTCAGATAAGTCGTCACGTCTACCTGATTCGGAATCACCTTTGAATACGCCGGAACTAACAGGACATCATCAAAAGTAATTCCCTCACCAATGATAGTACCCATTGCATTTCCTCCCTTGTGTTAAGTTTTATATTCTTTAAATTTGCTCCCTAGTGTAACAAAAATCAGAATTTATGTCAATCCAAAAAAACCTTGCCGGGCGCAGAATTTTTTATCGATTTTGCCATACTCTCATCCGGCTCGATAATGAATTTGCAAAGCTCCTTCCCATCCCTCAGGATCACTGCCAGACGCTTGTGCCGGGGATTTCCGGAGGAATAGTCCACCACCTTTAAACGCTGGTTGTTATTGTAGTAATCGAGACGGTGGGAATCCGGCGGCGCCACGATATCCGCCTCCGTGATGTTAAGGGTCTTCATCCTTTTTCTTTTCGATTTCGCCATGACCTTGTCCACATCCATCTCCCCGTTTACAAACAGATACTCATATTCCAGATCTGTGGAGGGAATGATAAACATATACGCAAGCACGCCCACTACAACCGCCGCAATCAGGAAAACAGGGAACACCAGGATTCCGGCCAGAGCCAGCAGAACAGTCAGGGCAATGGAACCGAATTTAAAAACCGCATCCTTTGCCGTAGGCTCTTTTTTTACCAGTAATTCAGAATATAAATCGCTCATATCGTCCTCTCCTTGCAAAATACTTATTAACCTATTGTAACATAAAACGGAATCAGCGTCTACGACACTGATTCCGTTATTTTTTATTTTTCCATAAGTTTGGGCAGCCAACCGGATTACATCATACCCATTCCCGGATTTCCTGCGGGCATTGCCGGTGTATCCTCTTTGATGATACCAACAACAGACTCCGTGGTCAACAGAGTGGAAGCTACGCTGGTAGCGTTCTGCAGAGCGCTTCTGGTTACCTTGGCCGGGTCCAGAATACCCTTGCTGACCATATCCACATACTCCTCTTTCAGAGCGTCGAAGCCGATTCCCACCTCGGATTCTTTTACCTTGTTAATGATGACGGAGCCTTCCAGGCCTGCGTTTGCAGCGATGTGATACAGAGGAGATTCCAGAGCCTTCAGAATGATATTGGCTCCTGTTTTTTCATCGCCCTCCAGCTCAGCCGCCATCTTCGCTACCTTCTTAGAAGCATGAATGTATGCGGAACCGCCGCCTGCAATGATACCTTCCTCAACAGCAGCTCTTGTAGCAGCCAACGCATCCTCCAAGTGAAGCTTCGCTTCCTTCATCTCTGTTTCAGTAGCAGCGCCGACACGGATAACGGCTACGCCGCCCGCCAGCTTCGCAAGTCTTTCCTGCAGCTTCTCTTTATCAAAGTCAGACTTGGTCTCCTCGATCTGCGCACGGATCTGAGCAATACGGTTTGCAATCTCAGTCTTGTCGCCGCAGCCGTCTACGATCACTGTGTTTTCTTTTGCAACCTTTACGGATTTTGCACGTCCAAGCTGTGCCATCGTGGTCTCCTTCAGTTCCAGGCCCAGTTCCTCGGAAATCACCTCGCCGCCGGTGAGGATCGCAATATCTTTCAGCATTTCTTTTCTTCTGTCGCCGTATCCCGGAGCCTTAACAGCAGCCACCTGGAATGTACCGCGCAGCTTGTTTACAATAAGTGTGGTGAGCGCCTCGCCCTCTACATCCTCAGCGATGATGAGAAGCTTTGCGCCGGACTGAACGATCTGCTCCAGAAGGGGAAGGATCTCCTGAATGTTGCTGATCTTTTTGTCTGTGATCAGGATATACGGATCATCCAGTCTTGCTTCCATTTTTTCCATATCCGTAGACATATAAGCGGAAATATATCCGCGATCAAACTGCATACCTTCTACAAGATCCAGCTCCGTGTGCATGGTCTTGGACTCTTCTACCGTGATAACCCCGTCATTGGAAACCTTTTCCATAGCGTCCGCAACCAACTCGCCCACAGCTTCATCACCTGCGGAAATTGCCGCGACATTTGCGATCTGTGCCTTGCCGCTGATCTTCTGGCTCATCTCTTTGATAGCCTCCACCGCTGCTTCCGTCGCTTTTTTCATACCCTTTCTCAGGATAATGGGGTTCGCGCCAGCCGCCAGGTTCTTCATACCCTCGTTTACCATCGCCTGTGCCAGGACAGTCGCGGTAGTGGTTCCGTCACCTGCCACATCGTTTGTTTTAGACGCCACTTCCTTGATCAGCTGTGCGCCCATGTTTTCAAATGCATCCTCCAGCTCGATCTCTTTTGCAATGGTTACGCCATCGTTGGTGATAAGCGGAGCGCCGAAGGATTTATCCAGAACAACGTTTCTTCCTTTCGGTCCAAGGGTTACCCTTACTGTATTTGCAAGCTGATTTACACCGCTCTCAAGAGCTGCTCTTGCTTCTGCGCCAAATTTGATTTCTTTTGCCATGATGACTGTTCCTCCTATTAAGTCTTATTATGATTTACCCGTCAAAACCTGATTCCCGGATTGTTCCG
>CAZGTY010000084.1:0-7166 GCA_964528895.1 uncultured Blautia sp.
GGGAACGCACTATGTGAAGTGTACGGACGGGGAATTTGAGAGGTTCATTAAGAAATAAAATGATGTTTGGGTCAGAAGGTATTTTTGAATATGGGAACCTGGTATCATAAAATATGGCGCTGGACATTTTACGAGGCTTATAAAACCCACAGGATGTGTATTTTTATCCTGTGGGTTTTATGATAATACGGGAATTATTTCAGTAATTTGTTGACAAAGGCATATTTCCGGTGGTACTCTGATACTGAAGTTAGCCAGAACTAATTGTCTGGCTGTTTTTTCGATAAAGGGTTAGATGGTTCTAACCAAAGGGAGGAAAAGGAATGCCAATTGTAGAATTTAAGGATGTGACCCGTGTATATAAAGCCGGAGATCACGAGCTTCGCGCGCTGGACGGGGTGAGTTTTACTCTGGAGGAAGGAAAATTTGTGGTGATCCTGGGCCCCAGCGGCGCGGGGAAAAGTACCCTTCTGAATCTTCTGGGGGGACTGGACAGTCCGACCGGCGGGACCATCACAGTGAATGGAAGGGATATTTCTTCTCTCTCCAACAATGAGCTTGCGGATTACCGCGCTGCAACGGTGGGGTTTGTGTTCCAGTTCTATAATCTGATTCCGACGCTGACCGTGCAGGAGAATGTGGCGCTGGTACAGGAGATTGCGCCGGAGGCCCTTGATCCGAAGCAGATACTTTCCGAGGTGGGGCTTTCCGATCATCTGAAAAATTTCCCGTCTGAGCTTTCGGGTGGGGAGCAGCAGAGAGTGTCCATAGCCCGGGCTCTTGCGAAAAATCCCCGGATTCTGCTCTGTGACGAGCCCACCGGGGCTCTTGATTCCGAGACGGGTGTGATTGTTTTGAAGCTGCTCCTTTCCATGGCGAGAAATTACGGAAAGACTATTGTGATCGTTACCCATAATCAGAGTATCGCGAAAATGGCGGATGTGGTCATTCGTGTAAAAAACGGAAGGATCAGATCCTGCGAGGAACAGGAAAATCCAATGAGTGCGGATGAGGTGGAATGGTAAAATGCTGACGAGGAAATTATTTCGAACTGCATGGAGATACAAGTCACAGTTTATTTCCATGATCATTATGGTCGCTATTGGCGTGGGCGTTTTTCTGGGCTTTAATATTGAATGGAAAAGCATCGAAGCGGATACCTCGAAGTTTTTTGAGGAGACCCTGTATGGGGATTTCCGACTTTATTGTGAGACCGGCTTTTCCCAGAAGGATATTCAGGCGATACAGGATATTCCCGGAGTGGACGCCGCCACAAGATATCTGTCCGTGAACGCGGATATTAAGGGTACGAAAAAGGCGGTGAATCTCAACATTTCCGAAAATTATACGGTTTCCACCATGTATATTGTGGAGGGAGCCGATTATGATGAAGAATCGGACGGAATCTGGCTGTCGGACCGTTTTGCGGAGGAAAACGGCTATTCTCTGGGAGATGAGCTGACGCTGACCTACAAGGGACTGTCGATCAGCGGAGAAATCACAGGTTTTGCGAAGAGCGGGGAGATGATGATCTGTACGGCGGATGAAAACCAGCTGATGCCGGATTATGAGACCTTTGGCTTCGCGTATATTTCACCTGAAAAGCTGAAAAGGGCTTTTGGCATGGGCTTTTATCCGCAGATCAATGTGCGCTCCCAGATGGAAAAATCCCGGCTGGAGGAAGAGGTGAAGGACGCCCTTGGTAAGACGATCCTTGTTATTTCCAAGGATGAGCACACTGCCTATGCGGGGGCACAGAGCGAGATGGATGAAGGCAAGGTCATGGGCTCTGTCCTTCCGGTTCTGTTTCTGGCCATTGCGATCCTGACCATGGTTACCACCATGCACCGGATCGCCGCCAATGAAAAGACCCAGATCGGTACTTTAAAGGCGCTGGGCTTCAGGGACAGGAGGATTCTGCGCCACTATACCTCCTATGGACTGGTGATAGGCCTGGCCGGAACGGCCCTGGGGATCCTTCTGGGATATGGGATCGCGGCGGTTATTCTGAGCCCCAACGGCATGATGAGCACATATTTTGACCTGCCGGAGTGGCCTCTGGTGATGCCTGGCTTCTGCTGGCCTCTTCTGGTGGTCATAATCCTTTTGCTGACGGTCATCAGTCACCTTTCCGTAAAGGCCATGCTGAAGGGAAACGCTGCGGATGCCCTTCGCCCCTATACGCCAAAGGCCATGAAGAAGAGCCTGATAGAAAGAATGCCCTTCTGGGAGAGACTGTCCTTCGGAACCAAGTGGAATATCCGGGATATTATGCGGCATAAATCCCGGTCAGCGATGACGCTGGTCGGCGTGGTCGGCTGTATGATACTTCTGGTAGGCGCCTTTGGGATGAAGGATACCGTAGCAGGCTTTCTTAAGGCGCTGGACGAGGATGTGAGCAATTATGTTACGAAGATCAATCTTTCGGAATCCTCGGACGTAGAAGAGGCGGAGGAATTAGCGGAAAGCGTGGAGGGAGACTGGGAATATTCCACAGGGATCAGCTACGGGGGCGATACGGTTTATCTGGAGATCTATCATGCGGATAACGGCAAAATACGGTTTATTGACCGGGACAACCGTCTGATGGAACTCGATGATGACGGGGCATATCTCTGCCAGAGACTGGCAGATACGGCAAAGATCGGGGATATGATCGAATTTTCGCCCTATGGAAGTGAGGAAACCTATCAGGTCCGGGTGGCGGGTTATTTTCGCTCGATCATGACGGAGAGCATTGTGATGACGGACGCCTGTGCCGATGAAAACGACATACCATGGCGTATCAGCTCCATATATACGGACAAAGAGGCCGGGGACATTCCGGAATCCGGCCTGATTACCGGAAAGCAGGACAAAAAGTCTCTTATGGAGACCTATGACAGCTTTTTGGAGATCATGAACATTATGGTGCTGGTCCTGGTGCTGGCCGCTGTGATCCTGGGTGTGGTGGTGCTCTATAATCTGGGCGTGATGAGCTATGTGGAGAGAAGCCGGGACCTGGCCACATTGAAGGTGCTGGGTTTCCGGGACCGGCATATCGGCAGGCTTCTGGTGAGCCAGAACGTATGGCTCACGGTGATCGGCGTGCTGCTTGGCCTGCCTGCCGGAGTAGGTGTTCTTTATATTCTGATCATATCACTGGCCGGCGAATTTGAATTAAAGCTGGTGCTGGGTGTGCTGACCTATTCCGCCAGTATCCTGCTGACATTCGGGGTGTCCCTTCTGGTGGGCTGGGCGGTCGCCGGGAAAAACCGGAGGATCGATATGGTGGAGGCGCTGAAAAATACGGAGTGATACCTGACAGGATTGCATTTCTTCCGGGTATACTGTAAAATATGAATGATAAGCGTCGGGCCGGAGACTTCGAGCTTTGTGCCCGGCGAAATTATATGACAACGATTATTTTACATGAGGTTCAAAATGTTATTCGCAGAATATGCGGGATGGAATATCTGTCAAAGGGAAGAGAAGCGTCTATGAGTCAGCAGAAGAAGATTTTGGGATTTATGTTAAAGCCGGAGCAGAAAAGGGTGTTGTCGCTGCTCTGTGAAAAGGAAAATGCGGTTCTTGCGGAGATCCGGGCAAAGGATTTCGGCAAGACGCTGGGCGCTGCGGCCAGGATCACCGGATTTCCGGCAAAGCCTCCGGCACAGAATATGCCGCCCCGGGGAGACGGGGCCATGTCAAAGCCCATGCTGGTATTTTGCGGCTTTGGACAGGATGAGCTGTTTGAATTTCTCGCCCGGTACCGAGAAAGCGGCGCGGAGGCGGTGGAGCTCAAGGCAATGATGACCATGCACAACATTTTCTGGACACCGGCCATGCTGCAGCGGGAGCTTATGGAGGAGCAGGCCGCCATGGAGAAGCTTAAAAAGCAGTGAAAAGTTGTCTGGTAACGGACGTGATTTTGTGATAAAATAAAAACGGCTTTTGGAGGAAAGAGCGGAAAATCATATAGCCAATGAGGAGGAATATCATGGAAAACGTTATTGAGTCCACACATCCTTTGATCCAGCACAAGATTTCTATTCTGAGAAACAAAAATACAGGAACAAACGAATTCCGCAAGCTGGTAGATGAGATCGGAATGCTGATGGCATATGAGGCATTAAAGGATCTCCCCACGGAAATGGTAGAAATTGAAACGCCCATAGAGAAATGCATGTCCCCGATGATCGCAGGCAGAAAGCTTGCGGTGGTTCCGATCTTAAGAGCGGGCCTTGGAATGTCCGGCGGTATTTTGACTCTGGTGCCCGCTGCGAAGGTGGGGCATATCGGGCTTTACCGGGATGAGGAGACCCATGAACCGCACGAATACTTCTGCAAGCTTCCCAATCCGATCTCCGAGCGGCTGATCCTTGTAACGGATCCCATGCTTGCTACGGGAGGTTCCGCTGTGGCAGCCGTGGATTTTATCAAAAAGCACGGCGGAAAGAATATAAAATTCTTATCCATCATCGCCGCTCCGGAGGGTATCAAAAGACTGCATGAAGTACATCCGGACGTGCAGATTTATGTGGGACATATTGACCGTGAATTGAACAAGGACGCATATATTTGCCCTGGCCTGGGAGATGCGGGAGACCGGATCTTCGGCACGAAATAAGGGCTTTCAGGGGATTTTCATAATACTCTGATAGAACGACAAGCCGGTAAATTGTTTAAATTACCGGCTTAAATAGTACTTACCGATATGGAACCGGGAACAGCAGCCTTTTTGTTTATAACCCTTGTATTGGTAATATTACGCTGCCAGTTGGGAATATTTTAATATTGTTAAGCGCCGGTCTGTCATGAGACCGGCATTAAGATGGCCATCCATCAGGACGATCCGCCGTGGGATATTTTCGGGCTGCCGCGCCTTCTGTGCGACAAGGAGTCCATAGGACGGCTTACCATATAAGTCCGATCTCAAAGCAGAGGCGCGCATTTTATAAAATTTCCAAGTGAAAACCGGCCAAAGTCATGTATTGCTATCAGAAAAGGGAAGTGAGAGAATGACAGAATATGGGAGAAGCTCCTACGGCGGAAGGTCGGCCGTATGGATCCGAAGCTTATAAAATATTTGAAGGAAGGTTATGAGCGTGGAGGATGAGGAAAGCAGACAATACAGAAAAATGACCTGCACTCCGGTCGGGAGGCTTGTATTGATGTTGGGATTGCCTACAACGATAAGCATGCTGATCACCAATATTTATAATACGGCGGATACGTTTTTTGTGAGCAAGATCAGCGTTGCGGCCAGCGGCGCCACGGGAATTGTATTTGCGCTGATGGCCATCCTGCAGGCGTTTGGTTTTATGTTCGGACATGGCGCCGGAAGCAACATCAGCCGTCTTTTGGGAGCGAGAAAGGTAGAGCATGCGAAGATCTTTGCGTCTACCAGCGTTTTTTTGTCATTGGCAGCGGGGGCTTTGATCGGGATTTTCGGGTTATTATTTTCCACGCCGCTGATGAGGCTTTTAGGGAGCACCGATACGATCCTGGCAGATGCAAAAACCTATGGGAGTTTTATTTTGATTGCCGGTCCTGCCATGACGGTGGGATGTGTTCTGAACAATATTCTGCGCTATGAGGGCAGGGCCGTTTTTGCCATGGTGGGACTGACGACGGGCGGCGTTCTGAATATGTTTCTGGATCCGGTACTGATTTTTGGCTGCCATATGGGGATTGCCGGAGCCGGTCTGGCCACTGCCGTTTCCCAGTATATCAGTACGGCGATCCTTTTGTATCCCTTCCTGAAGGGGAAAACGGTTACGAAGATTCATTTCCGCTATATTACAAAGGATTTTGCGGATGTAAAAAATATTGTTCTGACCGGACTTCCAAGCCTGGTGAGGCAGGGCCTGAACAGCATCTCCACTACGATTGTTAATGTGCAGGCCTCCGTTTACGGCGATGCGGCGATCGCGGCTATGAGTATCGTGGGAAGATGCAGCAATCTGCTGTTCAGCTTTGCTCTGGGGCTCGCTCAGGGATTTCAGCCCGTCAGCGCTTTTAATTACGGCGCCGGGAAGTACGGCCGTGTAAAAAGGGCGGCATGGTTCACGATGCTGACGGGAATGTGCATGATGGGCGTATTATGTGCAGTCTGCTATGTGAACGCACCCGGGATTGTCCGCCTGTTCCGCAATGAGGAAAGTATTCTGGAGGTGGGAACGGGAGCGCTCCGGTGGATGTGCGCCTTTCTGTTTACACTGCCTGTATCGGCAGTTGGGAGTATGCTGTTCCAGAGTATTGGAAAAAAGGGCAGGGCTCTTTTGATCGCGACGATCCAGAGCGGTCTGATCTTTATTCCCCTGATTCTGGTATTGCCGCATTTTTTGGGCCTTACCGGAATCCAAATGGCACAGCCCTGTGCATATCTGGGAGCGGCGATCGTCACATTGCCCATCGTCGTACTGTTTTTCAGGGACTTGGGGGCGGAACCATCCGGGAATCAGCTTTTGACGGGTAAATCATAAGATTGTATGAAAAAATTAACTTCGGGTTTGGGGGGATACTATGTTCAGGACAGTTCGGAAAAAGAAAAATGAAATCGGTG
Organism: uncultured Blautia sp.; assembly: GCA_964528895.1. Lineage (GTDB taxonomy): Bacteria > Bacillota > Clostridia > Lachnospirales > Lachnospiraceae > Blautia_A. The sequence goes on from CAZGTY010000084.1 coordinate 6,548, forward strand.
TTGAAGAATCAAAGAAACTTCTTCATGATGCCAGAAGAGGAGTTTTGGCTGTAAATGGAGACGACAACTATCCTTATGCAATACCGGTGAACTATTTGTATGATGAAGAAAGGCAGAAGATATATTTTCATGGCTCCGGCGCAGGACATAAAGCAGATGCATTAAAGATTTGTGACAAAGTATGCTTCACTGTTTGGGGAAATGAAACCATCAAAAAAGAACCCTGGGCGCCATTTTTGCAAAGCGTTGTGGTGTTTGGGCGATGCCATTTGATTAATGATCGGGCAGAGGCTATGTTTCAGCTGAAACGGTTTGCAATGAAATATTTTCCTGACGAAGGGACGGCGGATGAAGAAATCGCCCGCTCCGGTAAGGCTGCACAGATGTATGAAATAAAAATCGAGCATTTAAGCGGAAAAGAAGTTCAGGAGCGGTGACCTCCGGGGATGTTTTTGGTCATATCGTATACGGCGTTTCGCATACACTGTAAAAACAGCGTCTTCGGAGGCTTATCCTTGAAAGATTATATCGAAGAGCGGGCAGTGGAGATTGCCAATTATATTATTGAAACGAAAGCGACAGTGCGCCAGACTGCGAAGAAATTCGGGATTAGTAAGAG
>CAZGTY010000085.1:0-6971 GCA_964528895.1 uncultured Blautia sp.
ATCTCGTCCCGCACGTACAGTTTCATATCCAGAGCCACCTGATCGTTGCGGCTTCGCCCTGTGTGCAGCTTTTTGCCCGCGTCACCGATCCGCTCTATCAGATTTGCCTCCACAAAGCTGTGGATATCCTCATATCGGGAGGTGATCTCCAGCTTTCCGCTTTTCACATCCTCAAGGATGCTCTCAAGCCCCGCTATGATCTCATCCCGCTCCGCACCGCTTAAAATTCCCTGCTTCGCCAGCATGGTCACATGAGCCTCGCTGCCGCGGATATCCTGCTCATAAAATTTCCGGTCAAAAGAAATCGACGCGTTAAAATTATATACCAGCCGGTCCGTTTCCTTTGTAAAACGGCCGCCCCAAAGCTGTGCCATAATATACCCTCTTTCCGTGTAAAATAAAAGCTTTCCCCGCAAAAATCCTCCATGCCGCAGCGCGGCATTTCCCATAAAGCAGTCCATGTAATGACCGTGTGTAGTGTATCATATTTTCAGGGATTTTGGAAGTCCCGCTCAGTCCCTTACGGAAAAAACGCAGCCGCAGTAATTCTGCCTGTACAGTCCATACTCCGCGGAGAGCTCGACGCTGCGTTTATACCCGTTTTTCTTTTTAAAATCCGAGGGAAGATGTGAAACCCGGTAAATACCGGACAGCTCCTCTCCGATCTCATTGATCTTAGCCGCGTTTTTCAGTGGACTGATAGAAAGGGTCGTTGTAAAATAGTCGTAACCGCCTTCCGCCGCCAGTCTGGCAGCTTCCTCCATGCGCAGCCGATAGCAGCGAAAGCACCGTTCCCCGCCCTCCGGCTCCTTTTCCAGCCCCTTTGCCATCTGAAAAAAGATCTCCGGCTGATAATCCCCCTCCAGAAATTTTACGGGATGAAGGAACTTCATCCTGCCAATCATGCGCCGGAGCTCTGAAACACGCTTTTCATATTCCTCTCCGGGAAAAATATTGGGATTATAAAAAAATACCGTGATGGAAAAATATTTTGAAAGATATTCCAGCACATAGCTGCTGCAGGGAGCGCAGCAGGCATGAAGAAATAATCCCGGAGCCTTATCCCCGGCACACTCCCGCGCTATCAGCCTGTCCAGCTCTTTTTGATAATTTCTATGATTCACGGACATGCTCTCCCTTCTTTACGGTGCTATTTTACACCAAATGAAACGTTCAGGCAAGAACCAGCGGAAAAATCCCGCATATGATAAACATATACCAGTCAGGAGGTATATTCATGAAACCACTGTTGGAAGTCAGAGATATTTCTCTCACCTACCATACGCTTTCCGGGGAGACTGCCGCCCTTTCACATATATCCTTTGATCTGATGCCGGGTGAATTTCTCGCGATCGTCGGTCCCTCCGGCTGCGGCAAATCCACTCTTCTGAATCTGATCTGCGGCCTGTTGAAGCCCCAGCAGGGAGAAATCCTCATGGGTGGCGGGCCTGTCGTCAAAGGGGACCCCAGAATGGGCTATATGCTGCAAAAGGATCATCTGCTGGAATGGCGCAGTATTTATAAAAATGTCGTTCTCGGCCTGGAGATCCGAAGGGAGCTCACCCCTGAAAAGAAGGCCCTCATAGAGGAAATGCTGAACACTTATGGTCTGGAAAGATTTCGAAACGCCCATCCGTCCCAGCTTTCCGGCGGAATGCGCCAGAGAGCCGCCCTGATCCGGACGCTGGCCCTGAAGCCGGAGCTTCTGCTATTGGATGAACCTTTTTCCGCTCTGGATTATCAGACGCGGCTCAATGTAAGCCATGATATCGGAACTATCCTCCGGAAAGAGAAAAAACCGGCCATTCTGGTGACACACGATATTTCGGAAGCCATCAGCATGGCGGACAGAGTCGTGATCCTTTCCGCCCGTCCGGCAACTGTTCAGAAGATCATTCCCATCCTTCTGGATGTGGAAAACCGAACGCCTCTTTCCTCCAGAAACGCGCCGAACTTTAAATCTTACTTTAATCAAATATGGAAGGAGCTGAACAAATATGTCTGAAATCTCACCTGCTCAAAGACAGTTCCTGCTGAGAAAGCGGCGGGAACGGATACTGATCGCGCTGGCAAGGATCCTGCTTATGGCAGGATTTCTGATTTTATGGGAGGCTGCCGCTCGTTACGGCTGGATCGATTCTTTTATTTTCAGCAGTCCCGGCCTCATCTGGAAGACCTTTGTGGAAATGTGCATGAATCAGTTTTTATTTTCACATATTGTCATCACCTTAAAAGAAACTCTTCTGAGCTTCTTTTTTGTAGTTATTCTGGGAATTTTCTGCGCGGTGCTTCTGTGGGCCTCTAATAGTCTTTCCAGGATCCTGGAACCCTATCTGGTGGCGCTGAACAGTCTTCCCAAATCCGCTCTTGCCCCTCTTCTCATCGTGTGGCTGGGCGCCAATGAACGAACGATCATTGTGGCCGGTATGTCTGTGGCTGTTTTTGGTTCTGTCATTAATCTGTATACCGGTTTTCAGTCCGTTGATCCGGAGAAGCTGAAGCTGATCGCCACTTTAGGAGGCAGTCGAAGGGATGAGCTGACGAAGATCGTTCTGCCCTCTTCTGTTCCGCTCATCTTAAGCGTCATGAAGGTGAACATCGGCCTTTGTCTGGTTGGCGTTATTATCGGCGAGTTTATCGGCGCAAGAAAAGGCCTGGGCTACCTGATCATTTATGGCAGCCAGACCTTCCGGTATGCACGCATTCTGATACAATCTGCTATCGTCCGATATCCTCTTTCCTCCATCTACACTCTATATAACGAAACAGGGAAACGCTTGGATTCACGTTTCCCTGAAAAATATATTTGCAGCAACTGCCGGAATCTTTTGAGGTCTGGCAGTTATTTTTTGTATGGAAAAGGATCTGTACACGTATTACTTAGTGCGACAGCCCTTTCTGCACAGCTCATTCTGAAATTATGTATTTCGAAATCTGCTTAAAAATTCCTTCGTCTGGTCTTTCCTGGGGTTTTCAAAAATATCCTGGGAAGTCCCTTCCTCCACGATCACGCCGTCCCCATAAAAATCACATGTTTGGAAACATCTCTGGCAAATTAATTGTTTCGGCTTCGCATTGATATAAGGCGCCATTCCTACTTTTTCTAAGTACAGCATAGCATTTGCCCGAGCCTCTTCTTTGCTTTTCTTCAATATTTTCACTCACGGTTTTGGCACCTTCCTTTCCTTATAAGAATATAAGCCGCTTGTATGTGTCAGGATATCCTCCGTGGCAAGATCATAATTATCCGGGCCATCCATTTTATGTTCTAACAGCCGAAGCAGACGGGAACAGGTGAAGGTCATGATAAAATAAATGATCATAGCAATGGTGAACGCCTCAAAATAAGTATACAGCGCACCAGCCACACCCTTTGTCGTGTAAAACAGCTCTACGGTTCCAATAATAGAAAGCACACAGGTATCTTTAATATTAATGATGAGGTTATTGCCGATCTGCGGCATAATATTACGCAGGGCCTGTGGCAGAATTACATTCACCATTGTCTGCACATGCGTCATGCCGATTGCCTTCGCCCCTTCTGTCTGTCCCGGATCTATGGAGAGAATACCTCCACGGACAGTTTCTGCCATGTAAGCCCCCGTATTGATAGAAACAATAAAAATAGCGGCAAACCACATACTGACGCCGGCCCCCCTTCAAAAAAGAAGGTCCGTATTGCTCCAGCAGATAGACGATCCGTCCCCAATAACTTTCAGGCAGCATGGTGCTCCTCCTTTATTATTTATTCAGACAGAGGCTGTACTGCGATCGCTTCATCCATCATCTTAATGTAATCATCTTCTGTCATATATTCCACAAATAACTGCCAACGGTAAGCCCGTTCTCTGGATGCTTTGTATTTTTTAGGTCTTGCCTTAGGAATCACCCTCAAAGACCTTCCATTCTCCTTTCCCACCGGCTCCGCAGAATCGGATTCTGCCTTCTCTTTTTAGTGCCTTGATCTTATAATTTGCTCCAGACAGACTGATATTCAGTTGTTCCGCAATCTGTCTGGCTGTAATCTTTGGATTTTCTTTCATCATCGTCACGATAATTTCCCTTTCTTCTCTCTTTTTCTCCAAATAAAGAAAGGTGTTTCCATAATCAATCCTCAAACTGTTGGACAGAGTTTCCGAAGGCAGCCGGATGTCCTCTATTCCCAAAAGCTTTGACGCACTGAAACAGATTTCCATATACTGTGGATAAATAATAATCCGCTCTACTTCATCCATCATTTCTGCTGTTGCAGCTTTCTGAACTCCATTTCCTTCCTGCAGATATTTCTCTATCTCTGCAATTCGCACTTTCATTGAATCATTCTGGGCATTCATCTTTTCCAGCCTGCCAATCGCCTCCTGAACCTTTTGCATCTGATCTTCCAGTTCCTTCTGCTTTATCTGATAAATTTCATCTGTAAGAATCCCACCTAACAATTTATCAACTAACAGGCTCATCTTCTGCCGGATTTCACTTAATTTATTCTGCTTTCTATCAATTTCTGACTGATAATCCTTTTCTTTCAGTGCAATTTTCAGCATCTCCATCATCTTTTGAACGATACTGTTTTTGTCCAGCATAGCATCACTTTTAAAGGCATGCTTTAAAAGTTCAAATAATTTGTCTTCATTTAAATGGATATTGTCACAGCCTTTGACAAAATCCAATTTCACTTTACGCAGCGCAGGCCGTGCATTTTTTGCAGAATTTCTTCCTGTTTCAATGTAACACTTACATTTCCATTCATAAACTTTCTTTCTGTCAGAATACCGTCTGCGCACAGTTCTATAATATGGGTTCCCGCAAAGACCGCAAAAAATCTTTCCGCTTAATTGAAATTTGCCTGGATTTTTCCCACGCATATATTGTCCGTTCTTGTGTTCTGCTTCAGCTCTTCTATCAATCTCCTGATTTGCCTTTTCCCATAGTTCCGGCGACACAATCGCCGGAACCTTATTTTCATAGACAAACTGTTCCTCACATGGTACTTTCATCGTTCGTTTGGAATCAAAATCATAATGTATTTTGTTCATCACAACCGTACCCTTATTCAGAGGATTACGAATCATTCTGCGGATATCCGCATCTGAAAAAGGATTTCCTTTACGATTGACAATTCCGTCATTTTTTAGGATTGAAGCAATGGTGCGGCTTCCATATCCGTCAGCGCAAAGCTGATACATTCTCCGCTTGACCTCAGCCTCTTCTTCTATGATCACTACACTTTTATTAGGAAGCTTTTTGTATCCATATGTATTTGAAGTCAAAATAGCCGCACCATTATTTTTTTGCCGGTTGTGATGAGCATTATTTATCTTTTTGCTCAGCTCCCGGCTGTAATCCTCTGCAAGGATTGCCTTGATTCCCGTTATCAGAGCATCGTCCGTACTGTAAAATTTTTGATCTATATACATATAGAGCTGCTTCTGTGTAGTCGTCAGGCGGTCTACGAATAAATACCAGTCTTTCGTATTCCGCATCAATCGATCCTGAGACTTAATAACGATAATCTCAAACTTATCCCTGATCAAATCCTCATAAAGTCGGTTGTATTCTGTTCTGCCTCTGGTGCTTGTTCCTGATCTGCTTTCCACATAGGAGTCCACCAGCAGCCACCCCATTTTATCTGCACATTCTTTCGCTTCTGCCACCTGTTTTACAAGGGCATCCTTCTGACTTTCTTCTTCTGTACTGCATCTGCAGTAAATCACGGCTCTTGGAATCATAAGCCTTTATCCTTCTCAATGAGTTCCTTTAAAATAATTTTCTCATCAGGCGTGATCAGATGCTCCATAGCCATGATATCAGCCAGTTTCAGCATGATATTCTTCTTCTGCATGGTTGATCTCCTTTCGTGTGCATTTTTTTGTTGATATGAAATGGGCATACGCCACCTCAATACCACTATTGATATAGCGTATGCCCTACCGCTTGTCCGTGACTAACGAACTTTTAGAGAAAAATCATTATCCGCCAAAATCGGCTTATGGATTCGGATTATCATTTATTCCATCCAGTAGAGTCCAACGATTGGGCAATTTCACGAATCTCCGCTTCTGGTGGCGCAAAAATGGCCCTCATTTCACTCTGCGTAAAACTCGTGATTACCCTTTTTGGAAAATTCATAGTGTCAGTATTCTCCAGATGAGTGGGGAAACCAGCTGAGTGACGAGAAGGAATGCTACGGCAAGCTTGACGGAATCAGACGCAGGCTGACTACAGGATTTACTGTGCTAATTGAGAAGGCATAGCCTTCTGGGGGAACTATCAATACTGATTAGCAGAGCGGAGCACCCTCTGCTCTGCTAATTCTCTAAGCTGGCCGTTTAATATGGCCCTGACTGGCCGGGAAATGCGGCCCTGATGGCCGCAGAAAGTGGCTGTCTGCATTAAACTAAAAACGACTGTGAATAGTAACGGAAAAGAAAACAATAAAGAAGGAGGTACTATGGGAAAAGAAGAATAGCGCTGCTACTGATTCGATCCTTCACCTTCCGGTTACTATGACCTCTTTTGACTTCTGCTCATTCAGCATAACTTCACGGCTATGGTTACTCTCTTAGAAGCATTCCGCACAGGCCTCCCTTAACGCCACACGTTTCTTTCCCTCCGTCCATCTGCCACATCTACCATGCATGATCCGTGTAGTTATCGGGCTTCGGCTTGCTCAGCAGTCTTACCCTCATGCGTAGCCTCTTATATGGTTTCTGTTCATCAGACAATAGGTTGCCCTTGGGTTAGTATGCTCCCCACATCAGGCTTCCTTCATATCCCGTCTCACGGCGGATACCCTTGTCTTCGGCTGTATCCTTCCCACTACCGGGCGGATTCGGGGCTTTCGCCCTTTAAGAACGTGCGCCACACGAAAAGACTGGGAAATGAAATATCCCCAGTCCTTTTACCTATGAAGATGCTGTCACCAATAATACAATTCCCACAATGATTAATACCGGGAAAGCAATATACAAAAG
>CAZGTY010000086.1:0-6894 GCA_964528895.1 uncultured Blautia sp.
GCTATAGAAACAAGGAACAAAACCTTCTATGGTTTTGACCCCAATATCATCATATTTGTCAATATTATAGCATCACTTTCTTAAATTAACAATAAAAAGCTCTTGCATTTCCGCCAATTATGTTTTTATACTGTTTTATAGATAGTAAATGCTAAACCAATTCAGGAGGACTACATAATGCAGATAAAAAATATTTTTGATATGCCCCGTTTCGGGTTCGGATTAATGCGCCTTCCCATCGTTGACAGCGCGCCGGAAAAGATCGACCTGGCCCAGGTCTGTCAGATGGTGGACGCCGCTTTGGAAAAGGGTTTTATTTACTTTGACACCGCTTACCCCTATCACAATGGTTATTCCGAACGGGCGGTGAAAGAGGTTCTGGTAAACCGACATCCCCGGGAGGATTTTCTGCTGGCAGATAAGCTGCCCTCCTGGGCTTTAAAAACCCGGGATGATGTTCCGAGGGTGTTTTCCGAGCAGCTTTCCCGTACGGGGGCCGGCTATTTTGATTTTTATTTATTCCATGCCCTCAAGGGAAGCACTTATCCCACCTACACGGATCTTGGCTGCTGGGAATGGGCCATGGAAATGAAAAAGGCAGGAAATATCCGCCATTTCGGATTCAGCTATCATGATTGCCCGGAGGTTCTGGACCGCGTTCTCACCGATCACCCGGAGGTGGAATTTGTCCAGCTTCAGCTGAATTATCTGGACTGGGAAAATCCCGTAGTGCAGTCCCGGGCAAACTATGAGGTCTGTAAAAGGCACGGCATTCCCGTGTTTGTCATGGAGCCCGTAAAAGGCGGCACTCTTGCAAACCTTCCGCCGGAATGCGCAGAGCTTTTATCCCGTCTTTCTCCCGAAAAGAGCCAGGCAAGCTGGGCCCTCCGCTATGTGGCCGGGCTGGACGGCGTCGCTATGATCTTAAGCGGCATGAGCAATGAGCGGCAGGTCGCGGACAATGTAAGCACCATGAGCGGTTTTGTTCCCCTTAACCAAGAGGAATATGCTGTGCTCGGCAAAATTGTTTCCATCATTAACTCCAAGCCCACCATCGGCTGTACGGAGTGCCGCTATTGCGTAGAGGGATGTCCGGAACACATCCTCATTCCTGATCTCTTCCGCGCCATGAACAGCGCCACTGTTTACGGTCTGGATGACCGGGCAAAGGACTGGTATGCAAAATCCACTGCCGGAATCCATTCCCCGGCAAAGGACTGCATCAAATGCGGCAAGTGCGAAAAGAGCTGCCCCCAGAGCCTGCCGATCCGCGAACTGCTCACTACTGTCTCCGAAACCTTTGACAAATAAAATGCGGTGCGAATGAAATACAATCCTTCCGCACTGTCGGACAGATGAAACTTCCAAAAAAATAAAATATCCCCCACGGGAATCAACAAGCCCTGAGATGACACAGAGCAGACTGAGATTCCTGCGGGGATGTTTTTATATTGTCATTGACCTCTTCGGGATCCATATGATTACTTCCTCGTACTTCTTAATACGTTCAGCTCCGCCTCCAGCCTCCTCACTCTTTCTTCCGCTTCCTCCGCGCGCTTTCTTTCAAAATCCGTATTGGCTTTTTCTTCCTTACGCCCCGCTTCCAAACCCTCTTCGCGTATCATCCTGTCTCGTTCATAGCTCTTCATAAACTCAATCGAAACCCCCTTATCCCTTTTCACTGTCTCCACCATCTGCTGGATTGCCTGAAGGTTTTCATTGACTGCATTTTCACGGGTTGTCTCTTCCATATAGTGAAGAAGCTTTCTCAGTTCCTCCGGCGGATTTCCGCGCTTCCCACGAGTATACAGGTACAGCGTCACACTTCCATCATCATATGGAAGATCCGGTTCCTCATGGCAGCTCCGATTTATCGTATAAACCATCCTGTCATATCCAAATGGATCAAAGGAAACGATCATAATGACCGTCACATTTTTAAGACAGTCATAGTCCGTTCCGCTTCTCAGGCTCTGTGCGTCAATAATCGCGTGATAAAACCGCACTCGCCTCGGCAAAATGTCCGCAGTTGCCTTACCAGAATTATTTTCCGGTTCAATGTCATAAATATCTGAACATTTTGCGCGTATCTCCGGTCCCTCCTGATCGCATGATCCGTCCGCCTGCACAGCCGAATCACTTTCCAAATATACATCCAATCTGGCGCCGTGCTTGTCCGTGTCTTTCCCGTAAAACATCTTCTGAGCGATCACCTTCAGTCTCCCGAATTCCCTGCCTAAAATAATCTTCAGCAGCTCCTTTACAAACCTCTCGCCCACTTCCGGATGGGTTACCATAGACCCAAACAGAAAATCATCCAGCAAATTTAATTCTTCCAGTTTTCTTTTCTGCATATTGCATGCTCCTTTCTTATGATGGCAGAACGGGGCGCATATGCAGAAGTGTCTTCGCCGTCCGCCTGCATCCTGCCATATTTGTTTTTTCCATATGGGGATTGCTGCCGATTCGGCTTAGAAATTACCCAGATATGTATTTTTATTATAGCAACAATAGAACAGTGTGTCAATTCATCCTTAAAAAAAATCAGGGTTGTTTCACTCAAACTTTGCTCGGCATTTTTTCGGATCAGCCTTGTATTCCGGATATTTTTTTGCAGACGACTTCCAGTTTCATGATATCCTCTTTTACGATTTTAATATGCATTCTGTTCTCCTCTTAACCGGACAGCGAGGATTTCTGCCTGGCAGTGAAATCTATAGTCCGGCAGAAATCCCCCGGTCAGAGTACCGGGGGATTATCCAGCCAATTCTATTCTTTTTCTTTTGCCAGAAGCTTTTTTGTCAGCTTCTTCACCTTCTTTTTACACTTGCCGCAGCCCTTACCGGCCTTCGTAGCCTTTTTTACCTCTTTGAAAGAAGAGGCGCCGCTTTTTATGGCATCAGCCACATCGCCCTTCGTCACATGACAGCAGGAACAAACGACCTTTTCCCTGTTCATGCTTATAATACCAGAGAAGGTGCGGAATATACTCTTGCACCAAGCTCATTATCAAGCATGTAAAGGCTCTTGGGATCATCACCGAACAGTTCAAATTTCTTTATGAGATTGTCAGCGTTTGTCTCCTCCTCACCCTGCTCCTTTACAAACCAGTCAAGGAACTGCATGGTGCGGAAATCCTTCACGGTATATGCGGCGTCGTAGATCGTATGGATCAGGCCGGTCACATACTGCTCATGCTTCAGGCCCTCCGCAAGGACAGCCTTTGCGTTTTCCAGGGCTACGCCCGGTTTCTCAATGGTTCCCAGCTCAACTTTCTCACCGTTATTCTGCAGATACTGAATAAACAGCATCGCATGATCCCTCTCCTCCTGTGCCTGAATCTTATACCAGTTTCCGAAGCCGTCAAGGCCCTGATCATAATAGAAGTTGGAAAAATCCAGATACAAATATGCGGAATAAAATTCTTTGTTTACCTGCTGGTTCAACAGTTCCACTACTTTTTTGTCTAACATGCCATAATCCTCCTTTCGTCCGCAGGTTCAGCAATCCGCGGACATTTCGTATTTAACTTTTATTATACCTCTGTTATTTTCCTGTGTAAATGATTATTTTGCGGAAGGAGGACGCGTTGGAAATGGCAGTTTCCTATAAAAAGAGAAGTCCGGACAAATGGCTTCCGGGCCTCCCGCATTTTTTACATTTCCAGGCTGCCCTGCCCCTCATAGAGATCAGCCGGGTCAGGGTGTCAGTTATTTTTGTGATTTGTTGTGTAAATCAGATTGCTCATGCTTTTCAGGCTGATCGCAAGTGTCGAGGTATTATGAAGCAGCGCAGATGTGGTGGGCTGGATGATTCCTCCCACTCCCAGCAGAATCAAACCGGTATTGATGAACACCCTTTTTCACCTATTTGAAAGCATTTCCTGAAATGCTTCTAAGTAAGCTTCTGAGATTTTTATTTCGTCTTTCCGCACTCCCGGCAGACACCGTATAATATGGACTGACTGCACTGCAGGACAAATTCGTGCTCCTTTTCAATATGATCCGATATTTCCTTCATAAAATGACAGTCCAGATGTATGATCCGCCCGCATTTTACACATTTCAGATGAAGATGTTCGCTGCATCCCCGTCCCGGCGTCACATACTGATATGCGGACTGGCCGCCCTTTTCCGCCACATATTTTATCAGCGTTCCGTCCCTGGCAAGCTTATCCAGATAGCGGTAGACGGTGGTTATATTCACTTCACAGTTCTGCTCCTTTAAGTGGCCGGAAACATCCGCCGCCGTCACCGCCCTCTCATCGCTCTCCTTAAGATACTCCAGGATCCGCTTACGATTTGCCGTAACATAACCATTTCCTTCCATCTTTTCCTCCTGATGATCCCTCCGGGATCAGCAAAATCCTACGGGGCTAAAACCGGATGGCCGCCAGCTCTATCACGATCCCCCAGAACACGCCCAGACAATAGAGAACCCCAGTGATTCCCAGATTTTCCTTTCTGTTCCGGTTCACCCGGAACAATACCAGAAGTCCCACTCCCGCATTTACAAACAGTCCGGCCATCATTGCACCCGCGTTGATCATCCCGTCAAAATAAAGCTGCGTCAGGATTACGGAGGATGCACAGTTGGGGATCAGACCCACAAGCGCGGCAAGCAGCTCTCCTATCACAGGAATGCCGGTGAACAGACCGGCCATGGCGTCTTCCCCGATCAATTCAATGATAGTATTTAAACAAAGAGAAATCAAGAAAATAAACAGAAATATTTTTACCGTATGAAAAAATGCGGACCTGAGAATACCCTCCTCGCAGTGACAATGCTCCTCCGCACAGATCCTCCCCACATCCGGTCCGCCTTTTTGCCGCTTCCAAAAACGGCCAGACAGATAGTCTGCCAGAAACCCGGACAGAATTCCCGCTGCGGCCTTTATACCAAGGACCTTCACCATCGTGGCCACAGGCACTGCGTTGGAGATCATAATGGGAAGCATCTCATCCGATGTGGACAAAAACACAGCCAACAGGGTTCCCACCGAGATCACTCTTCCTGCAAACAGGCTTGCCGCAGCGGCCGAAAATCCGCACTGTGGGATCACCCCCAGCAGACCGCCCCAGACCGGTCCGAATTTTCCGGCGGCCTCCAGATGGCGGGTTGCGGCGCTCCCCGCATGATGCTCCAAAAACTCCATCAACAAATACGTCAAAAAAAGAAAAGGCAATAATTTTACACTGTCTGACAGCGAATCCAATAAAATCTCCCGCATATCCTCTTCCCCGGCTTTTATTAATATCTGCAAACTGTTTGCATTTGCAAATTGTTTGCATTTTTGTATTATAGAGCATTTCACAGGAAAGTCAAGCCCCTTTGTAAAAGTCCCGCAGCTTTTCGTTACGGCCCACAGCCTCCGCGTCTTATTCACAAAACTCACTGCAGCGCATCTTTTCCTTGACATACTCTCCGGGAATTTTCTATACTAAACTAAATCCATCTCATCATAGAAAATGGAACAATAACAGAAAAACGGATGCTTAAGGAGACCATACATGATTATCAAAAACGGACGGATCATCAATCCACAGACAAACGAAATAAAGCAGGCGGACATCCGGACAGCAGGCGGCGCCATTCGGGAGATCGGAGAACTCTCACCTGAGACGGACGAGGAAATCCTGGACATCCGGGGCCTTACCATTGCCCCGGGGCTCATCGATACCCATGTACATTTCCGCGACCCGGGCTTTACCTATAAAGAAGACCTTCATACGGGAGCTCTCGCCGCTGCAAGAGGCGGCTTCACCTCCGTCATCTGCATGGCAAATACTTCTCCTGTGGTTGACTGCGTCCCGGTCCTAAAGGATATTCTGAAGCGGGCGGAAAAGGAGGCCATTCATATTTATCAGACTGCCTCCGTTTCCCGGGGGCTGAAAGGAAAAGACCTTTCTCCCATGTGGGAATTAAAGGACGCCGGAGCCTGCGGCTTTACGGACGACGGCGTTCCGCTTCTGGACGCCCAACTCTGCGCAAAGGCCATGGAGACGGCAGCTTCCCTTGGTCTTCCCATCAGCCTTCATGAGGAAGATCCCTCTTTTATAAAAAATAACGGAATCAACCGCGGGAAGGTCTCGGAGGCCCTGGAAATCGACGGTTCTCCCGCCATTGCCGAGGAGGTTCTGGTGGCACGCGATTGTATGCTCGCCCTTCATACGGGCGCACACACCGTGATCCAGCACATCAGCTCCGGAAACTCCGTGGCCCTCGTCCGCACGGCCAAAGCCCTTGGCGCCAACATCCATGCGGAGGCCACGCCTCATCATTTTACTCTGACGGACGAGGCCGTTCTTGTCCACGGAAGCCTTGCGAAAATGAACCCGCCTCTTCGGACCGAGCAGGACCGGCAGACCATCATCGGCGGACTTGCCGACGGAACCATTGACCTTATCGCCACAGACCATGCGCCGCACAGTGAAGAGGAAAAAGCCCGTCCTATTACTGCCGCTTTAAGCGGTATCATCGGCCTGGAGACTGCCCTCAGCCTCGGCATCACCTCCCTGGTAAAGCCGGGACATCTGACATTGATGCAGCTGCTGGAAAAAATGACCTCCAATCCTGCAGGCCTTTATCATCTGCCCGGCGGCGCCATAGAAGTCCACGCCCCCGCAGATTTTGTGATCTTTGATCCGGACGCCACATGGATCCCGAAGACCTTCGCTTCCAAATCTTCCAATACTCCCTTTAAGGGAAGAAAACTGCAAGGCCGGGTCCTTTATACCATCTGCCGCGGCAGGGTGGTATATTCCACCGCAGTGCGATCCTGCGCGGAGCGCTTTTTATGATATAGCGAAAAACTTTCCGATCCGTATGGCGCGAAAGGCATCCGATGGATTCCAAGCCGCTGCTTTATTTGGGCGTGTTTGGTGCGGCTAAAAC
>CAZGTY010000087.1:0-6855 GCA_964528895.1 uncultured Blautia sp.
CCATACACAGTGACGGTATCGTTCCGGATTCTCACCGGATTCCCTTTTGCGCACCGCAAATGCGGTACAACCTTTACGCTATAATCATTGCACATATTCAATTCGGATACTATCCTTTTATCACACTATTGATAGCTTGTCAAGCTTTCTTCAGAAATTTAACAAAAAAAACAAAAATTTATTCAGACATAATTTTTCCGCCCGGAAAAATACAGACTTTACGGCCTTTTCTGATAAACATACAGACTGAAAAAGGAAGCCTGGTTTCCGCTCCATTCCAGATCGATACCGCACACATCCGCAAGCTCATTGACACTGATACAGTAAGCGGACAGGCAGGAAGAGCGCATATCCTCATGGGGGCATGGCCTGCTTTCTATAATAGCGCAGGGCGTGCAGATGCTGCATGGCCCGCACATGATAAAGAAGCCATCCATGTCAAAGCCTTCCCTTTCCATGTGCTTCATGGCGCTTCTGGTCATCTGCATGTGCATCTTTTTCAGAGGCTTTGTCTGCGCCGGATCCATGGAATTATCCACCGGATTGCAGGTTTCAAAAACGATGGCCTTTTCATAGGCTAACACCCGGGATTCCATCTCCTCAGGAGCGCCGCATCCCGGTGGACAGGCATAATTCGCCCCGTAATTTCCACAGTCATTCTCCTTACATAATTCACGGAAATTATAATTAAAAAGAAGCTGATCCGTGCTGATCACGGCGGCGTTTGTAAAGCCCTCCTCAGCCGCAATCTTTAAAATGCGTTTTTTGTCCATGATGATCCCTCCTCCGCTGTTCCGCTCCATTAATAGTTATGCTCTGCTTATATTTTCATTGCTTTTATCTGCATTATAATGACTTGCCCGTTATTTTACAAGAATTAATTCTTACATTTCCTGATGATCATGTCATGTTATCGCAAAGGAAGGAGGCTTGCGCTAAAACAGGGGCTGTGAAAAATGACTGACTCATTTTTCACAGCCCCTCCGCCTGCTTTAACACATTTTTTTACATTTATGATTCTTCCGACAGATTTTCTGTGGCAAAGAGATGAATGGCATCCGTTACCATTTCTTCATCAAAATTCTTTGCAATGGCAGCCGCGTTCCAATATGCATAATTGCCCTCGAACCAGCTTTCCAGATCCGCCTCATCCTCAGCATAGCGGAACTCCAGATGATATGTCTCATCCATGGTATCCGGCGCAAAGGAAAAATAAGTAAACTGTCCGGATTCATCATCCGAACTTTCATAGAGGTAAAATCCATTTTCGTCTGTTTTTACATAATCATATGCATGTCTGAAAATCTCATTTCCGTCTATATCCGTTCCGCTGATAATATTTCCGTCGATGGTAAATTCACTCACACCTCCCAGGAAATAGCAGTCAAATGCCATTCCTTCGGAGCCGTCTCCATAGGCATCGATGGCTTCCTGACCATAAATATCTGCCGTACACATACCGATGAGCATATCGGTGGCCGCCTCCGCATTTTCCTCACCTACAACAGCGCCGGTCTCCTCCAGCCAGATATCCCGGAATTCCTCTCTGGAAAGCTCAGGAAACAGCTCAATGTAGGTTCCCTGAATCTTACTCAGAAAATCCTCCTCCCCGGAAGTCTCCGCTTCGCTGATTTCTGCCGCTTCCTCCGCCATAACAGGAAACGTGCTCAAGGACATGGAAAAAATCACAGCGCTTCCCCATAATAAAGACATATACTTTTTCTTCATAAATAAAACCTCCTGTTTTATGGTTAGCTATTTCTAACTCTGAATAGGATTATAAAAGCATTTTGGGACGGATTCTACTCCATTTCAAACAAATTATCCCATTTCAATTCTTAAATTTTTAATGCTTATACTTATTTAATTTTCGATATTGGGATGGCGTCATCCCATATCTTTTCTTAAAGCTCTGGGAAAACTTGCTGGCATTTGAAAATCCTGCATTCTGCGCCAGGTCCATAATGGAGGTCTCCGTACCGATAAGATCAACGGCAGCTCTCTCCAGCCGGTATTCCTTCAGATACCGGTAGATCGGCATACCGAATACATCTCTGAACAATTTTTGCAGCTGAGGCGCGGATAGATCATGATCCTTTGCCAGCTGTTCTACAGAGGAATAATAACTGCCGTCCGTAATAATATGATCGCGGATATGCTTGATCAACGCGACCTGGCCCCTGGGATAATAAACGTCCCTTCTCCTGCTTGGTGCAAAGCGCTCCATAAGCATAAAAAGCTCGATCACCTTAAGCTGCATAAACCTCTGAGGCTCGTGATCAATGCCGTCATAGATTTCCCGGAACACATGCTCGCACCTCAGCCCGGCCTCTCCGGCCTGGTACCAGTGATTCGCCAGGAGCTTATTTTTCAGCATATTCACATCCACTGCAAAGTCGCCCGAAAACCGGCGCAGCCATTCCGTAGCCCGGTCGCAATCGACCAGTATACTGAGCCCCTCATAGAATCCCATGGGGAACCTTGAATAGGATTCCACTCCGTTTTTTCCGTCAAACATGCTGACCGACATATCGCCGGGCTTTAAGATCCCTATATCACGCTCCGTAAATTCACATTCAAAACGCCCGCCCACACAGAAGTTAATCTCCAGCTCATTAGATTTTTTCCTTTTTTCTATCAGTCCGTCCTTTTGATACATTACTTTAAACGCCTGTAAACCCGGAAAAATTTCATATGCCTTTATATACTCTTTATGTATTTCATCCGGAATAAATCTTTCCTGCTTCAACCTCACATCCATCCATTTCATCTTGAAAATGCCGCATTATTTTGTTAGTTAAAACTAATCAAAGTATATAAAATTTTTTCCCAAAGGTCAACAGGATTTCCAAACAGAGATCCCGGAACTTCCAGCGGAACTTTTTCCGCACAAAAATAAGACGGAATAAGCCTTGCTGTCGTTTATTCCGTCTTATATTCTGTTTCCTGCAGGTTATTCCTGTGACGCCAGGAAGTCTGTAAGTCCAGCTTCAATTACCGGCGTCCACCACTCCACATATCCGGCTCTGGACGGGTGCACCTCGTCGCTCATATAAATATCATACTGCTCGGTTCCGTAAATAGCCGTCATATCCTCATTATTAAACATATCGATCACACCGATCCCCCACTTCTCCTGGATCTGAAGAAGGAGCTCCACCATTTCCGGATAGTTTTCCTTCTCACAGTAGGTTCCTGTGTAAAATACTACCGGACAGCCGAAGGTCTCTTTTGCGTAGGCGATAATTGTCTCAATAGCGCCTGCGATGGTAGTGTCATCAAAGTCCGCCATGTCAAAGCCTTCTGAAATTTCACCGAAGGGCTTATTCGTAGTGGCATCATTTGTGGAAAGCTGCACCACGATCAGATCCGGCGTTTTATCCTTCGGGATCATTTTCAATCTGGCTACATAAGAGCTTTCAGACTGATTTACAAGTGTGGTTGCGCTGATAGCATATTTTTCGCATATAGTTGCAGCATGATTGTCCCGGATCGCATCCACCATGGAATAGTGTCCGCCGGATTGAGCGCCGTAGGTAACGGAGGATCCGACCCAGATAATATTCAGACCGGAAAGCGGATCATCCGGATCTGCCTCTTCCTCTTCTTTTACCGTACCGTCATAGCCTGTAGCCACCTCTGCCCCGGCAGGCGCAAGCATAATATCGCCTACTGAAGGAAATACAAGCCCTTTCAGAGACGGGGCCCGGGCGCCAAAAGACGCAGTCACTTCAATGGTATCACCGGCTTTGAGATCCAGCGCTGTGTCGATCAGAAACAGCCCGGTATCCGTAAGAGTTCCGGTATTATATTCATCGCCGTCCTTGGTAAAGGCTTCCGGAGAATCCGCCGGGACGTCGCATTCCACAGGAACGGAAAATGCTTCTCCGCCGTTGATGCTGAAGGTAAACGGCTGGGAAGTAAACTGAGCCAGTATCTTGGAAACCGTCAGATACAAATCATAAGTGCCGTCGGCGCCATCCGGAATTGTATAGGTGATTTTTCCGTCCTGTGCCAGATTTGTAATCATGCCATGTTCTTCATCATAAACCGTCGCCGCCTTTTCATTATCTGCTGAAATGCCCTCCCCCTCGGTGAAGGCTGCGTCTGCGGCGGAAAGGATCACTGCCCCCGCAGCCGCCGGATCTCCAGCAGCTTCAGTTTCTCCTTCGGCCCATATAACACCGGGCATAGTCATACACATCATTCCAGCCAGAATCAGAGATAAAATTTTTCGTTTCATGGCTTTTGCCTCCTTTTTTCAGATTAAATTATAAAAATACTCAATAATACCGTCATTTGCCGCGATACTTTCCGGCAGGGTGATGTCCTGAACATTGAAAACATGTCCCAGCTCATTTTCACTGCCCGTATATTCTACAAACGTATGAACGACCTGATTGTCATTTAAAAACGCATCCATATCTACGGACATATAATAATAATTTGTATCCTCCGGCGTACTCAGGAAATAAATTTCAGGAAAAGCAGCTGTATCCATAATTTTATAGAGATCTGCGTGATCCATGATATCATCGTTTTCCAAAATTTCTCCGCCGATCTGCTCTGCGATATAGGAATTCGGACCCGAAGAATTTTCATCCTCATAGGCGTCCCGGATTACCTGTACGCTTGTGCGCGGGCAGGTGGCCGCATACCCTTTCACTGCGTAGCCGGGGAGCGTTACCTCGTAATACTCCTGATTTTCCTGTGAACTCAATATGGAAGCAAGCATGAAAACATAATATCCGCCTGTACTGTCGCCGCTTAGGAACACATTATCCAGATCAAAGCGATAGGTGTCAGCATTGTTTTCCACCCAGGATAATACCGAAAACAGGTCCTGCACCGCATCCTTGAAGATTCCCTCCGGAAGAAGTGTATAGTTTGGTGTAACTACAGCAAAACCATGGTCCGCATAATAATTGCTGTGATCCGCATTTACTTCCTTGCTGCCCCCGATCAGACCGCCGCCATGTATTTCAATAATCACCGGCAGTTTGTCCTGTGTGCCCTCTGCTTCATAAACATCCAAAAGATGGGCTTCTTTTCCGTCCTCTGCGTAAGGAATATCTGATTCCAGCAGATATTCCGGAACAGATACCTCCTCGGCAGCTTCAGCAGTCTCAGCAGCCCCGGCAGTTTCAGCAAAGACGCATAACGGGCTGCCTGCCCCGAGCGTTCCGACCAGAAGAACCGTCAGAATAATTTTTGCTCTCATAATAATAACCTCCTGAAAATTCTTCTGCTATTTTATCTGAGGTTTTCAGTTTCAGCAATTCTTTAAAATGACCAAATTCGTACTATTTCTTGCAATGCTGCTTTTAATCGAATATACTTATTTTAAGCGTTAAATATGAGAATTTATTAACCCCGAAAAGAGGATGAAAAATGAATTACAGACCGCCGGAGCTGAAAGAATCCATTACACAGGAGCAGGAAAAAGCTCTGAAATATGTCTGCTCCAATATTATCACCCGCGAGAATTACGGGAATTATGAGAAAGAGCTGCGCCGTTTTTTCCGGAAAGCATCGGATTACCAGAGCTTCATCACAAAATATATCCTGGATTCCCACACCTTCTATGTGGATGAATTTATCGATTCCTCCCAGACCATGGATGCCTATCCTTATGTGCGGTATCAGCAGGAATCAGTGTATATTCACGATTTTTTTAATTTAAAATTTATGCTGCACGGTACCTCCACTTTTTTTGTGAATGGGCAATGCATTTTCCTGCATGAATCCGATATATTACTGATCGCGCCCTATGCCAGACAGCAGATTTTTGTTTTTGAAGATGATATTCTGATTATTAACATTATGATCCGGAGAGAGTCAGTCAACAAAATCTTCTCAAAAATACTGGAATCTCAGAATCCGGCCAGCGGTTTTTTTCTGTCAAATGCCATGTATCAGACTGATGGTTCCCCCTTTCTCCATTACCATACCCATCACGATAAAGAGATCGAGGCTCTTCTCATGTCTGTTTTCCGGTATTTTTATGAAGAGAAACGCCGGAATTTTTACAGGGACAGTATTCAGGAAAATACAATCGAAAACGTGTTCCTTCTGCTTCTGGCAAAATATCCGCTTATTTCCGATTCACAGAACAGTGTGCGGGAAAATAACATGGATATCTACCGGATCCTGACTTATATGAAGCAGAACCTCCCTTCCGTCACTCTGGCAGGCCTGTCTGAATATTTTAATTATAACCAGTCATACATCAGCCGTTTTATTAAAAAATATACGGGTCAGACCTTCTCGCAGCTTATACAGCGCCTGAAACTCAGGGAGGCGGAACGCCTGCTGGAAAGCACCTCCCTCACTGCAGAACGGATCGCCGTAAAAATCGGCTACAGCAGCAAGGCAAACTTTTACCGTGTATTCCAGGCGCATCATCACATGACGCCCCTGGAATACCGCAGAGAAAATAATCAAATTAGATAATTTCCTTTATTTTTCTGTACAGCCATTTCCCATTGTCAGGGCAATATCCGTATTCGCATAGGCCCTGTCAATATTCTGGGGTGTAACGATCAGTATGGCTGCCAGAGAGGCGCCTGCCATGATCAGGCCAAAGTCCGTGGCGTTCTCCGCCTGCAGCTTGGCGATACCGAGGGAAATCGTCAGATTGCTGGTACTGCTCAGCATAATCAACTGCATGAAATAGTCATTCCAGGAATTGATAAATGTAAAGATAGCCAGCGCGCCAATACCCGGCTTGATCATGGGAAGAGCCACCGCTGTGAAGGTCTTCCACTCGCTGACTCCGTCGATCCTGGCGGCTTCCATCATTACCTCCGTTTTCTTTTTTATTTATCACATGTGAGTTTTTTGATGGGGTTATTA
>CAZGTY010000088.1:0-6817 GCA_964528895.1 uncultured Blautia sp.
CGAGCCCTTATAGGGCGGAAATCAAACCACCGGCTTAGCCGGTGGTACTGATTCATTTCTATTGCATTCTGATTTACGCCCGCCCCGGGTCTCAGCAGGCGAAAAGATTATATCCGAGCAGCAGGAAAAAAAGTATCAGAAGTACATCTATAAAGATACTCTCAATCAACAGTTCTATTACCATCCCGGCTGCAACCCAGAACAATGTATAACCAATCAGCCTCCGCATCAGATACTTTTTCCTTTTCTTATATCATATGCATGAAGCCTGAATTTTAGACACCCACCGTTCCGGTGAATCTATGGCGTATCAGAAGGTCTCTTCCCCGGAGGATGCGTTGTGGATCGCCTCATCCACATCCGGGTCACTGTCCTGCTGCTTATTTCCCCTGCCTGCGGTAAATTTATTTACAAAATCGGGAACCATATCGAGAATCTTGGTGACACTGTCCTGGTTCTTGACATTGACAAGCTTTGTCGTACCGTCCTGGATAACGAGAACAGCACTGGGAGAGATCTTTCCGCCCATCCCGCCGCCGCCATTATTCCTGCGGTCCTCTGATTTTGCAGACGCACCCACGCCGAAGGTAACATCCACAAGAGGAAGGATGATCGTCTCACCGATCGTCACAGCATCGCCGACTACCGTCTTTGTCGTGATAAAATTCTCCATACCCCTAAACAATGCTTCTACTGTACTCTGAAAATTTTCTGCCATCTCTGTTCTCCTTTCATATGCCGTATCCTTTCGGATACACTTATATTATATCATGTAAGCTTTTCCATATTCTGAATCATTCCCGTAGTCAGCCCCTGCTCCGGTAACGGAGGATGCGGCGAAGCCTTTTGCTGCGGAAGCCCCACCAGAGGACACGGATCAGATGAACTGCCCTGATATGTCCTTTACAGGAGATCTCTGTTTCGAGAACAGCATCCCCGAACTCAGGCTGTACCGTAAAGTGATCTGCCCTGGCGGGCAATATCAGGTAGATCAAACCGGTAAGCTGCCCTGTAACTGCCGGATCACCGGTACCAAACCGCAGAAATCCGCGGATACGCCGCGGCGCATAATGCCGGAGTAAGTAAGTGAGATATCCCAAAATATCACGCAGCACTTTGTCTGCTTCCAGCTTTTCCGCCAGTTCAAGCATCTGCCCCGGCTTTCCCGCAAGCTCTCTGATTTTTCTGGCCAGTGCGCCTGCTTTTTCCGATAAAGCCAAAATCTTCTGCGGAAGCTCCGCGGCCTTTTTTGCCAGGCCTGAAATCAGGGAGGACAGCTTCATGATAAACGCTTTCAGCTTTCCATAAACTTCCTTTATTCTATCACATATCCACCGGAAAGAAAAACGGATTTTACCGGATTCTCTTTGTCCATTCGCGGGCGCCTTATCCTCAGACGCACAGCCGTCTATTAGAATGCCCGGTGTTTCCGCCGGGGCAGCGTCATCCTCCAGAATACCGTCATTTTCCGGAAGCAGTTCATCCTCCAGATCCTTCAGGATATCGTCATCCTCCATGTCCTTCAGGATATCTTCACCCTCCGGATCCTCCCTCATCCTCCCCGGTTCTTTTCTCTTAACCGGATCCGTATGCCTTTTTGCCCGTCTTTTTTTCTTTTTGGTCCCAAACAGCGGAAGCCTGATACCGAACAGGCGTATTACCATCTCATGCTCTGCCTGTTTATTTATCTTCAAAAAAATGCTGACTATGTGCAGCAGCCAGCTCGCCTTTATTCCGGCGCAGACTTCGTCCTCCTGCTTCTTAGCCTGAATCTGGTACCTCACCGGCACAAACACCGCCGCCAGCGCCGCAGCCAGAAGAAGCAAAAGCAAAACACCCAGAATAATTCCGATTAGCTTTATTATACCCAGAATAATATGCAGCATATTCTCCTGCGCCCTTTCTTGATCACGATTTCCATTCTTCCAGATATTTCCGCAGGTCGGCGCTGCCCGTCCTGTCCAGCGATTCCTGAAGGATCTGCCGGACCAGACCGATCATCTCGGACTTGCCGCATCCAAGCCCCACGATCATGGGACAGCTCTTTTTATTGTACCATGACCTCAGGTTCCATACCGGAATGATCTCCAGTTGATTAGCCTCACCCGGCGGCAGTGTCAGCAGGTACGTATTAACAGGAGTTTTCCCATTTTCTATCTTTCGAATCAGAGTTTCCTTTTTCTTCTCTGCATTTTTCCCCACATACAGCCTCGGATACCATTCCATGATATTTCCTTTCTATTCCAGTTGATATCTGGAATATGTTTAAAATGCCGATATTCCGCAGCAGGCGGAATCCCGGCATCATGTGGTCAAAAGTATTTTCGGTTTCCCCAAAGATTATTCTTTTTTAAGTTCAAATACTCACTGTAAGCTTTCTCAAGAATCATCTTCTCATTCGTAAACTTGAGAAGATGGTACGCCTCGTGGTACTTGTAATACCCTGAGTCAATGAAATACTCCTCTCGCTGTGGTTTGCTGTAATAGCTGTCCGCCATCATCAGATACCAGTGGACATCCTTTGCTACCGTATCCTCCGGCACATTGAACGTATACTGGCTCTTACCGATATATTTGATAATGGAAGCTCGCACGCCTGTCTCTTCCAATACTTCACGGGCAGCCGTTTCTTTAAATTCCTCGCCTTCCTCCACCGTCCCCTTCGGCAGAACCCAGCCTTCATACTTGTTTTTGTAGCTCTTATATAAAACAAGTATTTTCCCTCTGAATATTACCACACCGCCACAGCTTGTTGCCTCGATCATTGCAATCCCTCCTGTTCGCGTTGTGCTACAAATGACTGCAATCAGTATAACTCTTTTTCTGAAATCGCGCAACTATAAATCCGGTGTAAAACGCTGCGGTCTGCCGGTTCAATAACCATAAATATTATAATATGCCTGGAATATCTGTGAGGCAATGGGAACCGCCGTCTCGCTGCCTGTACCGCCGTCCTCGGCAATGACCGCCACCACAAGATCCGGATTTTCCACATTGGAGAATCCCACAAACCAGGAATGCGTCCCCTCATATCCGTTGGAAACATACTCCGCGGAGCCTGTCTTTCCTGCCGCTGAAAAGTTGTACCATCCCAGCGCTGTCGCAGTCCCGCTCACTACGGTTTCCTGCATATATTCTGTCAAAATACGCGATTCTTCCGTCGTCATAAGCCGTTTGTATTTGGACGGACTCGTCTTGGACACCGTATCGCCGTCATATGTCTCAATATGGTCAACACAGTACGGGCGCATCATAATACCGCCGTTTGCCACGGTAGCCGTGATAAGCGCCATATGGAGCGGCGTGACCAGAGTATCACCCTGGCCGATAGCCGTCGTCATCATCTCTCCATAGGATGAATCATCATCTAAAGAAAACTGTGAAGTACTGTGCTGCATCGTGGCTGGAAGAGACCTGTTAAATAAAAATTCCTCGCACAGCGATTTAAAATCATCATTCTCCAGTTCCATTCCGATGGTAGCAAAGGCCGTGTTGCAGGAATGGGAAAACGCGCCTTTCAGATCCTCCTGGCCGTGGGCTGTACCATTGTAGCAGGTGATCGTGACATCATCCACTGTATACTCCGCGGTACAATCATACTGGAAATTCTGGAAGCTGCCGGGCTGCTGACGCATAAAAGCCAATGTCGTCAGTATCTTGAAGGTGGAGCCCGGAGGATACAGACCCTGGGTCGCCCTGTTCAGAAGAACACTGCTTGTGCTGTCCGTAATGAGGCTTTCCCAGATATCCTCAATGGTATTCGGATCATAATCAGGCTTAGAAACCATGGCAAGTATTTTTCCTGTATCCGGTTCCAGCGCCACCACTGCCCCATTATAACCGCCCAGCGCTTCGTAAGCCGCATTCTGCAGTGCGGCATTCAATGTGACCACTACGGAGTCTCCCGGCATCTTCTCATTTTCAGCTTCGTCCTTGAGCTGCGTCAGCACAGAGGCATGGGAAGACAGCAGATCATAATTGCAACTGGCTTCCAGCCCGGATTTTCCGTTTGAGGAATAACCGATGATATGGGAAAAAACATTTGCGTAGGGATACACCCTTGTTTCCTCACCGGTCTCAGAAACATCGGTCCTGGCCAGCACACTTCCGTCAGCAGAAAGGATAGAACCTCTGATGTACTTGTCCGTGTTGGCGTCCTGCTTTGTATTATAGGAATTGGAATTCAGTTCATCTGCCTTAAATATATTGATATAGGAAAGATAACCGATCAGCAGCAGAAAGAGAAAAACAAAAGTGTACGTCACGATGCCAAGCTCCGTATTCCTGCCTTTTCCGGTTACCGGCTCTGGTTCCTGTTCAAAGTATACCTCTTTTACCTTAACCGGAATCTTCCCTCCCTGCCTGGATTTATTGGTCTGGTTCGTCCCAGTACGGGTCATATTCTCCGTATCCATCGTCATCCCCGTAGTATTCGTATCTTGTTCCGTCGTATTCGCTGTACGGCTGCTGCCCTTTTTCATATCCATTCCCTCCATATGTGTTATACATATCCGTTTGAGCATCGGTATTTCTGTTTTCCTGATACGGCGTATTACGGCGATACGGCACATCTGTCTGATATGGCGCGTTGTTTTGATACGGCCCATAATATCGCTGCTGTTCCTGCAAAAGCCGCTTCTGCTCGTTTTTTATTTCTTCATCGCGCTGCAGCATATACAGTCCCTGCACGATTGCGAACATGATAAAGGTACTCAGCATAGAGCTGCCGCCGTAGCTGACCAGCGGGAAGGTGACTCCCGTGAGCGGGATCAGCTTGATCCCGCCGCCTACAGTCAGGAAAATTTGTGTCGCGTATGTGGCGCCAAGCCCCACTGCCACCAGCCTGTAAAAACGATTGGTCAACTGCATGGAAATATTGACAAACATGATAAAGCAGCTCATACATACAAGGATCAGGCAAATGCCGAAGATGCTGCCAAGCTCCTCCGCGATCGCCGAAAACATCATGTCCTGTTCCACATAGGGGATCGCCCCGGGAGAACCCTGGCAAAGTCCCGTCCCGAACCAGCTTCCGGCGCTGATGGCAAACAGGGACTGGCATATCTGATAACCGCCGCCCTGGTAATCCTGGAAGGGATCCTGCCAGGCGTGTACCCGGACCCTGATATGCGCGAAAAGGAAATACGCGCCTACTGCTGCCAGCGATCCGGAAAGGATGCCTGCCAGCACATAAAATGGATTTCTCGTGGATACAAAAAGCATCACAAGATATGTAATGAAAAAGATCAGCGCGCTTCCAAGATCCTTCGAAACCACGAGGATCAGCACATGAAGCGCCGCCAGCGCCGTAGCGATCGCGATCCTTCGAAAATCCCGCGCATGAGACAGCAGACCGGCAGTCGCAAACACAAAAATGATCTTTACGAACTCAGAAGGCTGGATGGAAATTGCACCTAAATCAAAGGAAAGCCTCGCGCCATTTGTAGATCTCGCGGCAATCGCGACAAGAGCCAGAAGGCCGATGCCTGCAAGCGTATACAGCCAGTACATCTTTGTGATAAAGCGCAGCTTCCGTATGATGAGCGGGATCAGCAACGCGACCACCGCAGAAAATACCGCTATTTTGAACTGCTTGATACTCTGGTCATAAGACAGACGCGTTATCATGATGAAGCCGATACAGATCAGCATGCACATATTGTTGATCAAAAGCCTGGAAGCCAGAGGGTACAGGTTGCGGAACAGCACCAGCACAGCCGCCAGATAAATAACCTGCGCACCGTAGAAAATCAACAGGGTAGTCTCCGACATTTCAAGGAACAATACGGTAAATGCTACAAAATGCATCACAAACATCAGCAAGTTCTGCCGCAAAAAAAGATATTCCCTTGCTTCATCGTCTTTCTTGTGAAAGACCGTATAGCTTTGAAATGTATACAAAGCCATCAAAATAATAATAAGATACTTCGAAACCTGAATAATAAGATTCGTCATGGATTACTCTACTCCCCTTTTGAAGTGTCCCCGTGTATCCCCCAAATCCGGATCATATGTAGAATGTTCCGCAAACAACAGCTCATGGTATAGCTGCAAAATACGCCTTACGTCTTTGGCAGGCTCCACCGTGAAGGAAAGCCTGAGGAAGGATGGCGAAAGCGCCTGCAGCTCGCTGCGGCATCCGCCAAGCTGAAGCGGGACACTGTTGTATATTGTATTACAGCAGAGATGGCAACGGTTCAATACAGGAAATCTGGCGTTCTTCCTGTCCTGCAGATAAAGAATAGCCGGAAGCTTCGTGCAGCCAAAAGCATTTTTCTGTACACACTGGGCTGAATGCATCAGCGGCTGGTATCCGTAGACGATCAGTTCCTTTTCCCTGGCGCCCAGCCTCAAAAGCTCCCTGTAATTCAGCTCCGCCGGCAGTACAGTCCTGCTTATGCCCTGTTCTCTCAGGAACTGTTCTGCCTGATGATTATATGCATAAAAATTATCATCCGCGATCAGCTCTGCCGCGGGATGATTCACTGCGGCAAATCTCCTGAAATAAGACAGTTCATCGATGGTATGTAATAAAAATCCGTCCGCCAGCATCATCAGCCGCTTCATGGCGTCTTTCTCAAACAGGTTTCTTTCTCTGTCGCGGAATACGGGCGGACAGTTGATACAGCATTTGATCCCCGCAGCCTTTATTTCCTGCATCATGCGCTCCGGTTCTGATACGGCAGGCATCTCTCCGTCTGTGAAATGCATCGCGTCTGCAGCATCACCGTTTCTGACGCGCACTGTGTCCGCTGCCGTTCTGTTTCTGACGCGCACTGCGTCTGCAGCTTCATCAGTCCTGATGTGCATCGTGTCT
>CAZGTY010000089.1:0-6648 GCA_964528895.1 uncultured Blautia sp.
AAAAAATATCTTGACATGGCGGGACGGTTTGAATATAATGTTACTATGTTTTGAGGAAACAACGGTAACGGGAAACGGCCTGTTGTTCCTCAATCTCATTTTTTTAATAATAAGTTGTATGAAAATAATATGACCGGAAAATGCAACGAAAAGGAATAGTACATGCGGACCGGAGCACAGAGAGCTGCTGGCTGGTGTAAAGCGGCGGAAGGAATTCATGGAACTCACCTTGGAGCATCTGTCCGAAATCTCAGGAGAGTAGGCGCAGACGGTAACCACCGTTATATGGTAAGGATATAAGGATATTATTATTCCGTATCCGATGAGTGTATGAACCCTTTCATAAATAAGAGTGGTACCGCGCAGGGCAGTTGTCTTTCGTCTCTTACAGTCTATCTGTAGAGCCGGAAGATTTTTTATAATATAGAAAAATCCTTACTTTCCTGAAAACGATCCGCGCAGGATCACACTGCGGCGGACAGGAAATATGAAATTCAGAAAAATCCAGAGGAGGAAACGAAAAATGATGAATCACAAAAAGTATCAGAGACAGTATTACATGCCGCCAGTGAAGTCCATGAAATGGGCGGAAAAGGATTATGTGGATAAAGCGCCGATCTGGTGCAGTGTAGACCTTCGGGACGGAAATCAGGCATTGGTGATCCCAATGAGTCTGGAGCAGAAAATACGCTTTTTTAAGCTTTTGGTGGAGATTGGCTTTAAGGAGATCGAGGTGGGCTTTCCGGCCGCCTCCGAGACAGAATATACATTCGTTCGTACATTGATCGAACAGAAGCTGATACCGGAAGATGTGACCATTCAGGTGCTGACACAGGCCAGAGAGCATATTATCCGGAAGACCTTTGAAGCGGTCAAAGGCGCTCCGAAGGCAATCGTACACGTATATAATTCTACCTCCGTGGCACAGAGAGAGCAGGTATTTAAGAAGTCCAAAGAAGAAATTCTCAGGATCGCGGTAGAGGGTGCGGCTCTTTTGAAAGAACTGGCGGATGAGACAGACGGAAACTTCCAGTTTGAGTACAGCCCGGAGAGCTTTACCAGCACAGAACCAGAATATGCGCTTGAAGTGTGCAATGCGGTTCTGGATGTATGGAAACCCACGCCGGATAATAAATGTATCATCAACCTTCCGGTTACCGTTCAGCATTCTATGCCTCACGTATATGCAAGCCAGGTCGAGTATATGTGTGAAAATATGAAGTACCGTGAAAACGTCATCGTTTCCCTGCATCCCCATAATGACCGTGGCTGCGGTGTGGCAGACTCCGAGATGGGCCTTCTGGCCGGCGCGGACCGTATTGAGGGTACGCTTTTCGGAAACGGCGAAAGGACCGGAAACGTGGATATTGTCACATTGGGTATGAACATGTATTCCCAGGGTGTGGATCCGAAGCTGGATTTCTCCGATATGCCTCATATCTGCGAGGTATACGAAAAATGTACCGGTATGAAGGTGGAAGAAAGAAGCCCGTACAGCGGCGCTCTGGTATTCGCCGCATTTTCCGGTTCCCACCAGGACGCCATCGCAAAGGGTATGCACTATCGTGAGGAGAATGACCCGGATCACTGGAATGTTCCATATCTTCCCATTGATCCGACGGATGTGGGACGCAACTATGACGCGGACGTTATTCGTATCAACAGCCAGTCCGGAAAAGGCGGCGTAGGTTATATCCTGGAGACCAGATTCGGCCTGAACCTGCCGCCGAAGATGCGGGAGGCCATGGGCTATGCCGCAAAAGCCGTTTCT
Organism: uncultured Blautia sp.; assembly: GCA_964528895.1. Lineage (GTDB taxonomy): Bacteria > Bacillota > Clostridia > Lachnospirales > Lachnospiraceae > Blautia_A. The sequence goes on from CAZGTY010000089.1 coordinate 1,772, forward strand.
GATCACGGCCACAAAGAGCTTCTTCCGGAAGAGGTATTTGCGCTGTTTAAAAAGACCTTTGAGAATGTTACAGACCCATACAGCATCAATGAGGTCCATTTCCAGCAGAAGGACGGCGGAATCACCACGCAGGTCACTTCCACCTTCCGGGGCAGAACCATTATTACGGAGGCAAAGGGGAACGGACGTCTCAATGCTGTCAGCAATGCGTTAAAGAAGGCTTATGAATTGAAATATGATCTTATTACCTATCAGGAGCATGCACTGGAACAGAGCTCCAGTTCCAAAGCCATCGCCTATGTAGGCATCCGTAAGCCGGACGGAACTCTTTCCTGGGGCGCAGGCGTTGATCCTGATATTATCCGGGCTTCCATCGACGCGCTGGTAACGGCGATCAATAATCGATAAGGCTTTTTTCATAACCGGAAATTTTCAGAAGGGGTTATGGGAGCGGATATAAGTCCCGGGCGAATCCTGCCGAATAACTGCGTTTCCTGTCATATATACGGGAAACGCAGTAAAAAAGGGCGGATGAAAAAGCTTGACGTAATCTATAACTGCCATTATAATACATTTTATCAAATGATGTTGGGGCAAAAGGCAGATAAATTTCATATATATTATATTTAAAATCTGGGGAGATTTTTAAGGGGACACGTAAGCGGTATTCCGTTTTCATGCGCACGGAGCGTTTTTGAGGGGACGGATTCGCAAAGGGTGTTCTTTTTTTGCGCCTGCGGGTGATATAAAGGATTTATCTCCGCATATTTTTACAAAATTATTAAAAATATTAAAAAAATAGTAAAAATATCTTGACATATCAAATTACATTACATATAATTTTCTTATGCGTTACAAAAATATTACGAAATTGATAAAATACTGAAGCGCGATATTTAATGGATGCAAGGAATGATGATATGATGGTAAAAAAAGAATTACGTAAAAGAAAAAGGACGAAAAGAAATCAGGCCTGTAATTCTCTGGGAGGCCTTTTGCTGGTCTTTGCGCTGGGAATTCTGGCCCTTGTGTTTACCGTGGGTTCCAGAGTCGTGGGAATTATCGAACAGGATCAGGTGTATGCTGCCGCAGAAAAAAAGGATTCCGCGGCAGCAGACGTTTCCATTCCTACCGGAATAGCGGGAATTATCGACGGCATATCAGAAGCGCCTTTGCCGGGCAGTACGGTAAACCGTCTGGGGACCTCCCTTGAAAAGGTAGTCGTGGGCCAGCGAGTGCAGAAGGTAGAGAGCGCGGCAGTGGAGATCAACGTGAGCGAATCCATGGAAACCGCGGTAAATGGCCTGGACTCCACAGCCGTTTCCATGGCAGCCAACCCTAAGATCATGTCCGATGAGGATTATGATACGCTTTTGCGGATCGTGGAGGCGGAGGCGGGAACAGAGGATTTGAAAGGCCGTATTCTGGTGGGAAATGTGATCATGAATCGCGTGAAAAGCGACAAGTATCCCAATACGGTCACGGACGTTGTCTGGGAATATGTGGACGGCGTACCTCAGTTTTCGCCTGTATATGACGGCAGTATCGATACGGCTACCGTTTCAGATGAAACGCGGGAAGCTGTGAAACAGATTCTGGAGGGAGTGGATTATTCGGACGGAGCGCTGTTTTTCATTATGAAGTCTGCGGCAGAATCCTACAATGTCAAGTGGTTTGAAGAGGAACTGGAATTTATGTTCAAGCATGGCGTCCATGAGTTTTATAAGTATCCGGATGAAGATTCTTCCGAGGAACCGGAAAAAACAGACAGTTCGGCAGAAACGGATGCTGTTCAGATGGCGAAGCTGGAGGAAGAGCAGTAAATTGTATATAAAGCCATACGGGAGATTTCTCTGTGTGGCTTTTTCTGCGTCTTTATATATGGCTTTTTTGGCTTCTTCATGTTAGAATAGAAAATAATTTGCAGAAATGGAAGATGGATTTATATAAAGTCGGAAAGGCAGGTATTATTATGCAGGTTATGTATAAAAGCACGAGGGGGACAGGGAAGGCAGTCACTGCTTCCGCGGCTGTTTTAAAAGGACTTTCGGAGGACGGAGGCCTTTTTGTCCCCACAGTTATTCCGAAGCTGGATGTATCTTTGAAGGAGCTTTCAGAAATGAACTATCAGGAAACAGCATATCAGGTTATGAGCCGTTTCCTGACAGATTTTACGGAGGATGAGCTGAGGCATTGCATAGCCAGGGCTTATGATGAAAAATTTGACACGGAAGTGATCGCGCCTCTTCATGAGGCGGACGGGGTGTATTATCTGGAGCTGTTTCACGGCGCTACCATCGCGTTTAAGGATATGGCCCTGTCCATTCTGCCGCACCTTATGACAACAGCAGCGAAAAAGAATCAGGTAAAAAATGAGATCGTCATCCTCACGGCTACCTCCGGGGATACCGGAAAGGCGGCTATGGCGGGGTTCGCGGACGTTCCAGGCACGAGGATCATTGTGTTTTATCCGAAGCACGGCGTAAGCCCCATTCAGGAAAAGCAGATGATCACCCAGAAGGGAAATAATACTTATGTAGTGGGTATTACCGGAAACTTTGATGATGCGCAGACTGCGGTGAAGAAGATGTTCAATGACAAGGAGCTTGCAGCAGAGCTCAATGAGTCCGGTTTTCAGTTTTCTTCTGCAAATTCCATTAATATAGGACGTCTTGTACCGCAGATCGTATATTATGTATACGCTTATGCCGGGCTTATGAGAGAAGGAAAGATCCGGGAAGGGCAGAAGATCAATGTAGTGGTTCCCACCGGGAATTTCGGCAATATTCTGGCAGCCTTTTATGCGAAGGAGATGGGACTTCCGGTTAACCGGCTGATCTGTGCCTCCAATGAAAATAAGGTTCTCTATGATTTCTTCCGCACAGGCACCTATGATAAAAAGAGAGAGTTTATTCTTACCACATCCCCGTCTATGGATATTCTCATTTCCAGTAACCTGGAGAGACTGATCTACCGACTGACCGGTGAGGATACTGCCGAATGTGCGCGCCTTATGCAGGAGCTGGGACAGAAGGGAGAGTATACTATCACAGACGTGATGAAAGGACAGCTGGCGGATTTCTATGGGAATTTCTGCAGCGAAGGGGAGACAAGAGAAGCGATCAGCGCCACATATTATGGAAGCAATTATGTGATCGATCCCCATACGGCTGTTGCCGCCGGAGTTTACCAGAAGTATCTGAGAGAGACGCAGGATGATACGGTGACGGTGATCGCGTCTACCGCAAGCCCCTACAAATTTACCAGGAGCGTTATGAATGCGCTTTCCGACCGTTATGGGGGTCTGGATGATTTTGCCCTGGCGGATGCTCTTGAGAAGCTTTCCGGGGTAAAAATACCAAAAGCAGTGGAAGAGATCCGGACGGCCCCGGTCCTTCATGATACAGTGGTAGAAGCACAGGATATGCCTGCTGCAGTGAAAAAAATACTTGGAATCGGGAAATGATTATGGAATGGGATAAACTGTTATCTTCAAAGCGTGTGGGTTATTATGGCAAGGCAAATGCGCAGCGCCAGACGGATCTTAGAACTGAATTTGAAAAGGATTATCACCGTATTATCGGAAGCTCCGCATTTCGCCGTCTTCAGGATAAGACGCAGGTGTTTGCCCTGGATAAAAGTGATTTTATCCGGACCAGGCTGACCCATTCGCTGGAGGTTTCCTCTTTTGCAAAATCTCTGGGACAGAACATCGCCCAGTACCTTATTGAGAATAAAAAGGATCCTGCTTTCACGCAGCAGACGAAGTCGGATATCTGCGATATTCTTCAGTGCGCGGGATTGATCCATGATCTTGGGAATCCTCCCTTCGGCCATTTCGGGGAGGAAGCTATCCGGGACTGGTTCGCCAGGAATATGAGGAAGCTGAAATTTCAGGGCAGGCCGGTGACAGAGATCCTTTCAAATCAGATGCTGCAGGATTTTTATCATTTTGAGGGAAACGCCCAGGCTCTGAGGCAGGTGACGAAGCTTCATTTCCTTGTAAATGAACATGGGATGAATCTTACCTATGCGCTTTTAAATACCATTATCAAATATCCCGTATCTTCAGAAGGGATCCGCAAACAAAGCGGGAATATTAAGGATAAAAAAATGGGATACTTTTATGCGGAGCAGAATCTTTACGAGATGATCTCCAGCGAAATGGGGACTGCGGGCAGGCGTCATCCGCTTACCTTCATTCTGGAGGCTGCGGATGATATTGCCTACAGCACGGCGGATATTGAGGATGCTTTTAAAAAGGGGTGCATAAGCTATGAGAACCTGCGGGAGGAGCTGGTCACGGCCCAGGAGCGCTCAGATACGGATACCGCCAGATTCAATCCCGTTGCCATGCTGGATCATCAGTATGAGAATGCAATCGCCAGGAAAGTGAGCAATCCCAGACTTTATGCGCTGCAGAATTTTCTGGTACGGCTTCAGAGCTCCCTGATCTTTTGCGCTACTTATGGATTTACCTCCAATTACAGCCAGATCATGGAAGGAACCTACGGCCATGATATTTTTTACCGGACCTACGGGGAATGGGTGATGAAAGCTCTTGGAGATATCGCTTACCGGTATGCCTTTACCTCCAGGCAGATCCTGCAGATGGAAGTGGCGGCGGGAACGATCCTGAATTTCCTTTTGGACCGTTTTGTGCCTGCCGTGCTGTATTATGACACCCAGGAACCGCTGCAGATGATGGAAAAAAAGCTGGTGACTCTGATCTCCGAAAATTACCGCCAGACCTATAAGCATTATGCAAAAAATGCCAAAAGCGAGGGGGAGAAGCTGTACCTTCGTCTCCTTCTTGTGACAGACTTTATCAGCGGAATGACGGACAGCTACGCAAAGGATCTTTATCAGAAGCTGAA
>CAZGTY010000090.1:0-6626 GCA_964528895.1 uncultured Blautia sp.
CCGTTTATCGACATCCAGGAAAACTGATCATCCTCAAGCTGTTCCACCTGTATCCCGGCATCCAGAGAATCCTGCCCGATCATATTCGAATCAGGATAATAAAGAAACGTATAATCCTGGTTGGATACGGCAAAGCTGAAACCGTCCAGCCCCACCTGGATATTGCTCAGGATGCTCGCCCAGGAGGAGGTTTCCGCCTGAAGCTGGTCCAGCTCCTCCGGATCGTGTTCAATAACAGCTTCGGAGGCTTCGTCGATCTTAGCGGCATAATAACGTCTGGTAACGCCGTCAATGGTTACCTCAAACGCATCTGACGGCGATCCCGTATCAAAGACTGTCCGGAGCTGATCAAAACGATGGGCAGTAAAATCTGCGGCGGACTTCTCCGCAGACGCGATCGCATTTCCTTTCCCGTCCAGCAGAAGAATATTAGTGACATTCATCATCCCGGCAAGGGTGCTCATATAAGCGTCCGTCTTCTCGAAGCTCTCATCATTGTTCGCCATAAAAGCGATGCTCTCCGCTTTAGAGCGGTATACCTCGTCATAGGAAGACTCATTCTGGGCTGCCGCCTCATCCGCAGCATCGATGGTAGCCTGCATGGAGTCCAGCTTTTCCTGTGTATTGGTCCGCTGATTATTTAAGGCAAGTTTCATCTGCATATTACACAGGAAAATCCCCAGGATGATAATACTCAATATCTCAATCACAGCAGCGGCAGCAATCTTTCTTTTCATTCCCTTTTTCATAACAGAGTTCCCCTCTTAATTCCATTTTTCGATCAGGCGGTCAATGGTACCGTCATCCAGCATTTTCTGGATGGCTGCAGACACCTTTTCACTCAGGGCTGAGTCCTTCTGCGTCGCCACGGCGTACTGCTCCTCGCCAATCTGCTCGTCCAGGATCTCTCTGTCATCCTCCATATAAGCCCTGGCGATACAGCCGTCCATACACACTGCATCCACATCGCCCTCCTCCAGAGCCGTTGACAGGGCCTCGTAGGATTCCATTTTTTCCAGCGAAGAGCCCTTTGTATCCTCCTCCGTGATCAGACCCAGTTCGATCATTTTTTCCGACAGCTTGGCCCCGGTATTGGCCCCGTTCAGGACGCCGGTCTTTTTTCCTACAAGCTGGCTGATTTCCGTAATCAGCGATGATTTCTCCACCATGATCACACTGTGATCCACATAGTATGCCGGCGAAAAATCAAAGTTTTCCAGCCGGGACGCCTCTACCGAATACGCGGCGATCAGGCAGTCCACCTCACCGGAGAGCAGAACTTCCTTCCGGTCATCAGGCTCTACGGTAATATATTCGACTGACTTATAGCCAAGGCTGTCCGCCAGCTCAGCAGCCAGATCGATCTCCAGCCCGTAATATTTTCCGGTATCCGGATTCAGATATCCCATATGCATGATATCGTCCCGGACGCCTACCTTTAAGGTACTTCCCGCTGCATAAACGACACAGGGCGCGCCCATAAAAGCAAGAGTCAGAGCGGCAGCTGCGATCACTGTTTTTCGAATCTTCTTCACTCTCATCTATTCCATAGCCTCCTCCGAAAACAGGGGTCTTAACACGAAGACCTTCTACTATGCCAGGACTACCTGATAAAGGGTATCTCCGGCGTGATCTGCAGCAACATAAGCGCCTTCGTACATTCCTTCCTCAATAAACACATCGTCCTTATCTCCACTTATTGTAGAGCCGTCATCCAGCGCAACTGTAATGGCAGACATCCCGTAGGCGATCACTGTGCCGTAGGAGCGCACGATACCATTGCCGTCGTCATTATTATCATTCATCACATTATCGCTTGCATCATCACCATTATTGTCATTCATCACATTGTGCCCGGCGGTATCGTCGCCATAATCGATCTCCGGAGCGTCCCAGGTAAGGTACGAACCGAATACATACGCAGTTTTTCCGTCATAGGACACCTGGATCCAGCCATTGTCTGCATAGCCGGTAACCGTCACCGCTTCATTTGCGGAAAGACCGCCGAGGATCCCGCCGTCTGTAGAATAAGTATCCCTCACGTTTACCCCTCGTGTCGCGTACATGGTGCCGCTCATAGCCGTTACGATCACGGGCTTCGTCACGCTCACATAATCCGCGCACACATAAGCGACCGTACCGTTATAGTCGATCTGTACCCATCCGTTGTCAGTATAGCCCAGCTCCTGCATCTGTCCGCCGGCGCTGATCCCTCCTATAACCGCAGAGGTCACGTTATTCTGGGCGCGCACATTAACGCCAGTCGTCGCGTACAGCGTCTGCACCAGCTCCGTAATCTTCACTGCCGGCTCACCTGCCTGCTTTTCTACATAGGAAGACAGATCCGGAAGGCTTACCGTCACATTTCCCGCATTATTGAACACAGCGTTGGAGTTCAGAACGCATACCTGACCGGAATCCCCGCCCTTTACATTATAGATCATTTCAATGTCACGTTCTGTGATAACGCCTGTAGAATCGGTCTTGACCGTACCCTGCAGAGAAACGATCTCGATCTGATGCTCGTCCTGAGCCCCCTCAAGCAGTTTATCCGCATAATTCCCGATCGATTCCTGGGACGCGGCAAAGGAATAAAGGACCGAACCGTCATCAGCTGCCTGCTCCTGAAGCGTAGACAGATATTCCGAATCAAAATCCAGATATACATAATAATTCAGCAGATCCAGCATCGTTGCCTCGTCCATGCCATATTTCAGGTTCGATCCGCTCTGGTTGGAATAAAAATAACCGTCTGTATAATACTGCTGCTTTTCCCCGTCCGTAGTCTGAACATCTATGGCTGCCTGCAGCTTTCCGGCTTCCTGCATACCGCTGACCTGGATCTGAATGGTTTTCTGAGTGGACGTCGTGTCGCCGGCAACGCTGACCGTCCCATTTACCGTCGCATCAAACCCGTCCAGATTATCCTGCAGCTGCACCGCTGCATTATATGCCTGACTTACCGCGTCATCCGGCACAGCCGCAGAAATATTCGCTGCTCCTGCCAGACATAGCGCTGTCGTCCCGATAACCAGAATCATTCCACTTTTCTTCATTATTCATCATCCTCCTGTTATTAGTACTGTAGTCAAATAGTCTCCCGGATAACCACGGATTATTCCGTATTTCATAATCCTGGTATCATTATAATACAATTCAAATTGGAGACAGATTGCATTTCTTCACAAAAAAGCCCCAAAATTTCACGTTTTCGCATGATTTCGGGGTGATTTTCAAATAGCCTCTTTCACTTATCAAAAATATGTACAATTCATATATTTTTTATCAGCAGCCTGACACAAAAAACATCGCTTTCCACTGAATAGTCAAACATTGCGTCGTTTTCCCGGACAAAGCTCAGCACGCTGATCAGGCCCAGTCCATGGGCCTGGCCCTTTCTGGAAAGGGGAAGCCCCGTTTCCTTCGATATTTCCGGCATTATGCCAAAGCCGTTCCGGATCTCCAAAATAAGCTGACCTTTAACTCCATTCGCTAATACCGTTACAAAACGCCGTTCCCTCTCAGCTGCCTCTGCAGCAGCATCCAGAGCGTTCTCAATCAAATTGGAAAACGCCGTAACGAAATCCAGCTCGTTGACGGTCAGCTTCTTCGGCATCTCGATGTGCGTTTCGAACCGGACCTGCTCAGACTTCGCCCGGTTGGCCGCATAGGTGAGAATACAGTTAACCGGGAGGTTTTCACAGTAGCGGGCGGGTTTATTCCATTTCACCTTCTCTTCCATCTCACCCAGCAGTTTTTTTATTTCTTCTTTATTTCCTTCCTCCAGATAGCTGCTTATCAGAATCATGAAATGCTTCAGGTCATGGTTCCGCACCTCTCCCTGTATTTCCTGTTCCTGCATCAGATCCACTTCCTGCCGCAGCCGTCTCGCATAATTCTCCAGATAAATCTGATTATGCTGCTGCTCCCGTTTCTTATGAAGTAAATTCATCAGCCGGAAAATCACCGCTCCTGAACAGATTGTCAGCGCAAGCACAAAATATGATGCCAGAAGTATCCGGGGATTATCGTAAACATTAACCGGCCAGACGAGCAGCGCGTGTACCGATGCATAAAACAGGGCGGGTATCAGACATAGCCACCTCCATTCAATTTCCAGGCTTTCCTGCACCTCCAGGAAGCCTTTTCTGCACTTCCAGATAAGAAAGACAAGCATAGGAATATCCAGCAAAAGCATCCCGGAAATTGCTTCCATAATGTTGTTTGTCATCACATAAACAGAAGTTGCCAGCACGCTGCCAAATACTTCCCAGGCAGACGCGGTCAGCCCTATGAACAGAGCCCGGAAATCCCTGTATTTACTTATAATAAACGGTATCGACTGCATAATCACAATATAGATCAGCGTCACCCAGATCGGCGTATTATCCATTTTCAGATACAGATAACAATAACTGTCAAACACTCCCGTCAGCGCCCATGTCGTCATTCCGATAAATATAGTCTTTTTAATGGAATACCGCAGCGGCAGAAACAGGCAGTCAAACACGATCAAAACCAGAATCGCGATCCGAAATTGCCAGAAATAAAGATATGATATCATATTCTTTCCCTTTCATTTGCCAGAAACTTCAGAAATGCGTGCTTTGTCTCCGCCATTCGCTTCCGGCTGATGGGGATCTGTGTCCCATCGTCCATGATCAGGCTGGAGAGTGTCAGCGTCCGGATGTGGCGCATATTCACAAAATAGGATTTATGCGGTTGAATAAAATCCGCCTGCTCCCCGAGCGTCTCTACGCTTTCCTCAAAGGTACTCCGATTGCACACTCCGGCAATGTTGGAGCCATCACTGAGCCGATAAACAGACGACCGGTTGATATTTTCTACAAACATAATCTCATTTACATTGACGCTGGCCGTCCCTTTTTTTGTATGGATCCCAACTTTCCTGTCCCCCCGCTTTCTTCGGATGTCTCTTACTTTATCCAGCAGCTCTGATATTTCTTCCCCGCGCACCGGCTTTTCCAGATAATGAAACGCCTGTACGGAAAAAGCGTCAAAGGCAAATTCCCTGGATACTGTCGTAAAAACAATAAATGACCAGATATTTTTATCCCGTATGACACGTCCGAGCTCCATACCATTCATCCCCGGCATAAGGATATCCAGAAAATAAATATCAAACAGACCGCCTGCGGTCGCCTCCAGGAGATCCGCCCCTGAGGAAAAATTCTGTAACTCGCAGGTTTCTTCCTTCTGCTCAAAGTAATCCGTCACATATTTCCCAAGCGCATCCCGATCCTTCATTTCGTCATCACAAATTGCAATCTTAATCATTTTTTCCTGCCTTAATCTTTTCTCTTAATCTTTATCTTACTATCTTACCTGATTCCCCGGGTAAAAATCAAGCCTTTGTTACGCCGGGCAGAAAAGACCGTCCATCCGTCACAGCCAACCCGTTTTTTTCAGCGTCCATATTCATTTTTTCATTTTCACAATAAAAGGCGAAATTGATTTAAGTCAATTCCGCCCTTTTATCATTATCCATCTTATCCGTTACCAAACCTGAAAACATTTGGAACATATACTGCTGCGGGTTACTTCCTCCCGCTTCCGGATCTATTTATTCCTCAGAGCTTAAAAAATTCCATACAACCGCCGCAAGCGCCGCTCCTACAAGAGGGCCGACTATAAATACCCAGACGCAGGCAATAGGAGCCGTATTCCCCGTGAACGCTGCCATAATGGCCGGACCGATGCTTCTTGCCGGATTTACAGACGTTCCGGTGAGGCCGATCCCGAGAATATGTACCAGCGTAAGGGTAAAGCCAATAACAACGCCTGCGAAGGACCCATGATTCGCCTTCTTGGACGTAACGCCTAAAACAGTCAAAACAAATATAAACGTAAGCACCACTTCCACCAGGAGACCTGCCGCTACGCTGCCGTTCACGCCGCCAAGGCCATTGCTCCCAAATCCGCCGGTCATATCCTTAACGCCGCCAAGATTAAAAATAAGAGCAAGAACCGCAGACCCGGCAAACGCGCCCAGGCATTGGAATACAATATAGCCCGCAAGATCCTTTGCCTCCATTCCTCCCGTCATGAAAACGCCGAGAGAAACCGCCGGATTAATATGGCAACCTGAAATATTTCCCACGCAGTAAGCCATTCCTACAATTACCAGGCCAAAAGCCAGCGCCGTCAGGAGATAGCCGCTTCCGCTGGCCGCGTCACACCCCACCAGCATAGCCGTACCGCATCCCAAAAGCACCAGCACCATGGTGCCGATAAATTCTGCAACATATTTTTTCATTTCTTATCCCCTTTTCTTTCTTTTTTAAGCAGCGACTCAGAAGCCCGAACCTTCCGCAGGCCGTTTTCTGCTTTTGCCGCTTCGTTTTATTATACTACAACATTCCACTTTTTTCGTTTCCCATTCTACGCAAAAGGCAACCCGTATTTCACGGCTGCCCTGAAAGGATTTTTTATGTGAAGAAAAAGTAAATGAAAAAACACGGAATATATGGTAAGATGTAAAAAAACAAAAGGGGGCTTTTCTATGAAATACCGTATCAGACAAAAAGTGCTGACTCTTCATGGCGTATTCCAGGTTTTCGATGAGGAAGAAAAACTGTGTTATCATGTAAGGCAAAACGCAGTTT
>CAZGTY010000091.1:0-6568 GCA_964528895.1 uncultured Blautia sp.
ATTCAACTTCTTCACCCAGGCTTTTCAGAGTGGAATTTAACTTTTCACTTCAGCGATTTTTATCCCCTCGAAAAATCTGCTTCTATAGAGTGACCGGGACCGTATGTCTGCAGAGCGCTTCATTACGCCTAGCTGTGTTCAAGCTGTGGATTTTCTGGCATATTTACCTTTCTCTTCCTGTTTCAGCTCCAATTTCTTCTGGTACATCTTGTGATCCGCCGAATCCACTGCAAGCTCAATATTCCCCTCGCCGTCATACTTCTCCCAGCCTAATGCAATCATCAGTGGGAAGCCAAGCACGCCCGATTTATTAAAGGTTCGAATCTGCGTATAGAATTCCTCGGAAATCGCCTCTGCATCGATGTTGTTTCCCTCCCCCAGGCACACGAACTCATCGCCGCCCGTACGATAGCACTTTCCAATTTTTCCAAACACGGACAGGATAATGTCTGCACCTGTCTTAATCAACTCATCGCCCGCCTGATGTCCAATATTGTCATTGACATATTTTAGATTATTGATGTCAAAAACAAAAATCACGGAAACACTTCCCGTAATTTCCTCCAGCCGCTCACTGTAAGCGGTGCGGTTTCCAAGGCCCGTAAGTCCATCCTCATAAGCAAGGTGCGCAACAATATCCGCTTTCATCCCCTTGCGCATCATCTGAATAATGTACATAACGCTGTTTACGCCAAGGGCTATCGCATACAGAAACAGCGCAATCCGTGTCAAAAGGGACGAATCCTTCGAAATACCCAATTTGTACATGGCAATATCCAGAACGCCCCCGACAGCCACCAACATCATGCAGATTGCAGGAGGGATATCGGTCTTCGAGTGCTCCGGATTCTTAAAAAGCCGCATGATATTCGCATATATTACAAATACTGCACATATGCCGATGGTAATCTGCGTGAAGAGCAATGTCTCGTGAAAATCCGCTATGCCCGTAAAATGAAGTACAGTGCATACAAGGAAATTCAACGCCGTCAAAATCATCAACCCGGGAACTATAAGGCGGCTTCTGCGGTCAAGGTCCTTCTTAAAATAAAGAATAATCGGCATCGCAATCAGCATCAGCGACGTACAGGTAAGATTGTGAAAGATTCCTGCATTCCTCGCTGTAAAAAGCTGCATGACACGCAATTCGGACATCGACCAGATAGAAGTAAAAAACACCCAGAGACCGAGATACAGAAGTTCTGCCGGCATATTCTTTGTAAACAGCCTTACCATGGTAAATACAATAATAAGCGCAGCGCCGAAAAACAGCATCAGCAAACACAGTATCGTTCCGAGCAGCATCCCTGAAAACGTACTGCGCAGCGAACCCACAGCGTTTCCCACGCTCATATCGTCAATATAAGCGCTTCCGTCACTGTAATTCGTGTAAAAGTGGATTTCAATCACCGCCCCCGCATCCGTCGTTTCCAGCGGCACGCATATCCAATTCGTTCCGGGCGCTTTGCCGTACAGCGCTGCCGCATCCTCACTCTCGCTAATCCGTATGCGCTCCTCGCCGCCGATTTGCACCGTAATGTATGCGTTCTTGGATTTAAACCACAGGCAGTCTCCCACTTGAACTGTCTCGGGAACCATCGAATAAAACACACAGGCGCCATCGGTCAGCTTGGGCCGTCTAAGGCTCGCCTCCTCCGTCATCTCCGCATCCAAAAACCACGTTTCCGAATAAGAAGTCGGCTCCTCATCACTATCATCCCCGGAAAGCGTGATAAAATACAGTGCCAGCGTAAATACCGCAGCTATAATATAAAAGGCAACGTAAATTTTTGTAACATGAGTTTTTCTCATAAAAAGGTTCTCCAGATTCCAAAATATACGGTACAGCTCTTCACCTGTGCCATATGGACGGCCATGCGGCAAAGTATGGACAAGATATCGAAAGCGGTAAAACAGTGCCCGTTCTGAACACTATTATAAAGCTTTTTTCATTTTTTACAAGACAGAACTTCTGACTTTACATAACCGCTTTACATAACCGTCCTTAATCCCACAGACAGGCATCGCTTATCTTGCGGCTCTTTGCCCTGCTCCTCAAATTCCTGCAGATCCGACGTTTTACCCCCGGAAAAAGAAAAAAATTATCACAGCTGTTTTATAATACAAGCAAAAAATCCCACAGCCGCCAATGGGCCGTGAGACTTTTCAAATTCCAATACCTGACACAGATTATTCCTTAACTGCGCCCACATTAACGCCCTGTACAAAATAGTCCTGACAGAAAGGATATAGGATCATAAACGGAATAATTGCCACGATGATACCCGCATTCTGGATCGTGTTGGTGGATAGGGAACCGTCATCCGTAGGAAGATCGTTATCCATAACCATTGCACGCAGCTTCATCTGGAAGTTAAACAGCTTGTTATCGGTAATGTAAATCTTAAAGTTCGTATAGTCATTCCAGTAACCAACGGCGAACATCAGCCCGATTGCCGCCAGCGCTGCCTTTGACAGGGGCAGCACGATCCGGATAAAGATTCCCATAGGACTGCATCCATCCAGCTTCGCAGACTCAAACAGGGACGTAGGAATCCCCTCAAAGAAGTTCCTCATCAGAACCAGATTATACACATTGATACCCATGGGCAGGATAACCGACCACAGGGTGTTGGTCAGATGCAGATTCATCATCACCACGTATGTAGGAATCATACCGCCGCTGAATAGCATGGTAAACAGCAGAATCCAGGAAAAAAGATTACGTCCCGGCATATCCCACTGGATCAGCACATAAGCGCCCAGCGTGGACAGAACCAATCCCAAAAGCGTACCGACAAGCGTCACAACAATGGATACGAGGAACGGTCTGTACAGATCCGCTCTGGAAATAATCATCTTATAAGCGCCGAATGTAAATTTAGCAGGCCATAGTCTCATGCCATATCCGGCTGCAGCGTCCAGCGAGTCCACCAATACCTTCCAGATCGGGATCAGGATGATAATGGAAATCAGGATGAACAGAATCGTATTCACTATGCTGAAGGGAGTAATCTTTTTTTGGGGCTTTTTATATACAACCTTCTTTGTATCTTCCATTGTTCTTCCCTCCTTTATATAATTCCACGTCCACGGACTTTCTTGCTGGCCTTATTGCAGAGCAGAACAAGGACACAGCCTACCAGTGACCTGAACAAACCTACCGCCGTCGTATATCCGTAGTTGGCGGCACCGCTGCTGAAAGACTGCCTGTATATGTAGGTCTGCAGTACATCCGCCACATCATATACGGATGCGTTATACAGAACGAATACGGACTCAAACAGGTTCATCACCTTAGCCAGATTCAGGATAAATACGGTAATGATCGTATTTGCCAGAGCCGGCATCGTGATATAACGCATCCGGTTAAAACGGTTAGCGCCATCGATCTGTGCAGCTTCATACAGATCCGGACTGATGCCGGAGAGCGTAGCCAGAAACAGGATCGTTCCCCAACCGGTGTCCTTCCAGATATTGACCAAATAGTACACGCCACGCCAGGTGGACTCGGAGGTCAGAAACTCAATCGGCTTCTCAATCAGGCCGATATTCATCAGCAGCTGATTGAGCATACCGGAATCAGATGCGGACAGCATCATCTTAAAGATGGAAGCAACTACCACCCAAGACATAAAGTGTGGCAGATAGATAACCGTCTGTACGGTTTTCTTAAAATGAATCTGACGCATTTCATTTAACAGCAACGAGATAACGACTGCCATAAAGGTATTCAGGAACAGCTTCACAATGGACAGCACCAGAGTGTTCTTAAACGCAGCCATGAAATGCTTGTTGGACAGCTTGGAGAGCGTTGACAGACCAAACATATCCACAAAGTGCTTGATGCCGACATATGTGGGCTCCTGGCCGGAAATGTAATCCGTAAACGCATAGCGCAAGCCCGCCATCGGCAGATAGTTAAAAAGAATCACGAAGATCAGTACCGGCAGGAACATCAGGTAGAAGCCTCTGTAGATATAGATCCTCTGCCAGATGGTCTTGTTCCCCGTATACTGATAATCCAATTCACCGTTTTTTCGCTTACGCTCTGCGGCGTTCTTATTGACATCCAGGAAACAGCCGACAACAGCCACAATGGTTCCCACAATCACGATGATTCCGGCCAAACCGTTCTCCATGCCGGGAGCACCGTGAAGGCCGCAGATACTATTATATGTAATCGCATATATTACGCCGGCCAAAACCGTTGTAATAATGGAAATTTTTTCTAACTTAACAGCGCACAAAATCACAGAAACAACCAACAGGAGCATAAACAAATACCACAGCGCCGGATGTTCATAATTCATAAACCCATAAGCAGGTGTAAACTTCTTAGAAGAATCGGAATTCTGAATAGCAGGGAAAAAACCGCCCACAAAGGAAATCACTGTACCGGCAATGGCAATCGGATAGATATTCCTGCGAGACTTCACCACTGCAGTGCCGCATTTCGGGCAGCGAATTGCTTTTTTAGGGATTTCAGCATTACAAGATCTACACAACATAAGCATACCTTTCTCTCTAAGGAAACAAAATGACTGCCGCAGCAGATGGTATCAGGAACGGCTCCTGATACCATCCATTCTGCCAGCAAATCCATCTGTCTCTGCTAAGTATCTGATTTAGTTATTGAAAGACTCCAGGATAGCCGCTACAATATCGCCGCACTCTGCATTATACTGTGCAATTGCCTCCTCGCCGGTCATCTCGCCCTTGGCGACAGCAGCGATCAGCTTATCCTTCTCGTCCCACAGATCGGAGCTGTAAGCCTGATATACATCCGAAGAATTGATCTTGGGTGCGGGAGCAGAATTGTTGTTGAACAGTTCAAAGGACTCATCAATCACAGGATCTGCTGCAACATAAGGATCCGTGGTGGTAAACTCGCCCAGCTTCAGGTTCGCTTCGAACAGGTTCTTGGTCGTCTTAGATTCTTTCTCGGTGCCTGCGGTAGCCTGAGTAGCCAGACCGGTAATCGTAGCACCGTCATCATTCCATACATAGTGAACGTTCTCTACGCCGTACTGCCACAGCATCTGTACCTCGCCGCCGTCCAGAATCTTGTCGATGAAATACTCAAATACGCCTTCCGGATTATCACATGCGCTGGTGATACAGATCATGGGAGAAAGTCTCTCCATATAAGCGCCAACCTCTTCAATAGGCGCCATAGCCCAAGCGGTAGCATATGCGTCAGCGTCAGCATAGACCTCTCCGGTCCAGTTCGAAGCCAGCTTTGACTTGATGGTGTACGCCCAGGTTCCTGCCCAGTAGTTAAATACACTGGTGCCGGTCTCCAGATAGAACTTATCACGCACGTTAGCGGTGGAGGGATTCTCAAAGATCGTGCTGTCGATCACACCGTTCTCATAACCCCATGCCAGTCTGTCCAGAGCATCGATCATCGCCTGCTCGGTGAAGCCGTCAACCCACTCGCCGTTCTCGTTCTGGTAGAACTCAGGATATGCGCCCTGATAGAACTCAGGCAGATAGTTTACATAAGGAGCCTCGTGGTTCACCAGGCCGGGTGCCAGCAGAGGCGCTACGCCGGTAGCATCTTTCAGATCCAGCAAAAACTGCTGAAACTCTGCCCAGGTGGTAGGCAGGGTATCCTCGGTATAGCCCGCTGCTTCTGCAGCTACGGACTTCACATAAGTGATGGTACCGTTACCCCGTGCAGGATACATGCCATAGATACCCTCCTGTCCGTCAGGACCGGTTACATACCACTGTTTCACAATGGTGTCGGCCACATCCGTCAGTCTGCCGGAATTAGCGGTCTCGGAATTGTTCCATGCATCGGTCATGTTCCACAGGCTGCCCTGGGAAGCATAGGATGCATAATAGTTGGAAGGCAGAATCACTACGTCAGCCAGAGTATTGGAATCGGTAAATGCAATACCTACCTGTTCTGAGTATGTAGAGTGATCCGGGCGAACCCACTCAATATGAAGTCCCAGAGCCTCATCCAAAGCTGTATAGAACTCTTCTGCATAGTTATCGCCCTCTTTGAAAATCGTACCATCCCACATAACCTTGATGGTCTCAGGCTTAACGACCTCAGCAGCTGCCTGGGTTTCTTCGCTGGAAGTCTCCTCTGAAGATTCTGCAGCGGAGCTCTCTTCAGCGGAACTCTCAACAGCAGAGCTTGAAGCTTCACTGCTATTGTCGTTACCGTTTCCTTCCGCATTTCCGCAGGCTGCCATAGACAGCACCATGCTTCCTGCCAGAAGGGATGCGACAAATTTGTTTACCTTTTTCATAGTAAAACATCCTCCTTATTGAAAATGTAAGTGTTTACAGGTTTTACCTCCTGCCCCGCTTTTTCTCATTCATTTGCGGTGTTTTTATGTTAGCACATATTGGGCATTTTAACAAGCTTTATTTAAAAAAACATTGTTTTTTTTCTTTTATTTGTGAATTATGCTGTTTTTTTATCCTCGTTTATAGTCACTTTTTATGTGGCAAATGTGTAAGTGCTTTCATACCGCTTTTTTGTTCTCTCTGCGTTACTATTCACAGCCGATTTGGACAGATACACAGATTCGTCGAGCTTGCTCGT
>CAZGTY010000092.1:0-6478 GCA_964528895.1 uncultured Blautia sp.
AATCCAAAGCTACGATGAGGATCCATCATAAGCCCGGGGATGCCATGGAAGTGGACTGGTTATGAGAAAAGCCACATAATTACTAAGGGAAGAACCAAAGGTGTGCTGAATAAGGGGGCACAAAAACTGCCTCCTTATTCAACCCACCTTTGGTTCTTCCCTTAGTAAAAATAGAGAACATTGCGTTATGGACTGAATGAGTTTATTGATTTTCATTCGTAAAGACAGTCCTGAAAAGAAGATAGAGGCGAAAAATTGAGCGGTACTGCTCAAAAATAGAAAACTCGAAAGTGAGCAATACTGATAAAAATGAAAAGTGTAGTGTAAGATTTATAAATTTTTGCTATAATCAAAGCAGGTCTAAGATACCGGAAAGGAAAGGACAACATGACAAAAGAAGATAGGAATTTATTAGATTATATTGTTGTTTGTATCAGTGAATTTGCAAACTGGTATGAGAGATACGTTTCATACTGAGAAAGCCTTGCAGTATTTGAAGAAAGTAGGTGTGATGCATGACAAATCAGCAGCAGGAAATGATTGAGTACACCACACAGGAAGTGATGGAATATTTTACCAGATGAGTCGGGTGTCAGATGTGGTACTGGAAAGGAAAAATACACTTATGAATAATCAAGGATATTCGCAATACCCAGAGGGCACGATGTCCGCTTCGCTGCTTGCTCATGAAAGCTGCACAAAGGGCAGCGCTACTTTCAAATTGCACTCAGAATATCAGCCCACCGGCGACCAGCCGCAGGCTATTGAAGCCCTTGTCAAAGGCTTCCGGGAAGGCAATCAATGCCAGACTTTACTGGGGGTTACGGGTTCCGGCAAGACGTTCACCATGGCAAATGTCATCCAGGCTCTGAACAAGCCGACCCTTATTTTAGCCCACAATAAAACCCTTGCCGCTCAGCTCTACGGAGAATTCAGGGAGTTCTTTCCAGAGAACGCAGTGGAGTATTTTGTATCCTACTACGATTATTACCAGCCTGAAGCCTACGTCCCATCCACGGACACCTACATCGCCAAGGATGCGTCCACCAATGATGAGATTGATAAGCTGCGGCTTTCTGCCACAGCGGCGCTTTGTGAACGGAAGGACGTGATCGTGGTGTCCTCTGTGTCCTGTATTTACGGACTGGGGGCACCGCAGGAATTTTTTGATATGATGATTTCCCTGCGGCCGGGCATGGTGAAGGATCGGGACGAGGTGATCCGTCAGCTGATCGACATCCAGTACACCAGAAATGAGATGGATTTCCACAGGGGGACCTTTCGTGTGAGAGGGGATGTACTGGAGATATTTCCGGCCAGCTATTCGGACCGCGCCATACGCGTGGAGTTTTTCGGAGATGAGATCGACCGTATCACGGAGATCGATGTGCTCACGGGAGCAGTAAAGAGCGTGCAGAATCATGCCGCGATTTTCCCGGCATCCCATTATGTAGTTCCCATGAAGCAGATTCTTCGGGCCGCAGATGCCATTGAAAAGGAAATGCAGGAACAGGTCCTATACTTTAAGAGCGAGGACAAGCTCATCGAAGCTCAGAGGATTTCAGAGCGCACGAATTTTGATATTGAAATGATGAAGGAAACGGGATTTTGTTCCGGAATCGAAAATTATTCCAGGCATTTGACCGGCCTGGCTCCGGGACAGCCTCCGTACACTCTGATGGATTACTTCGGAGACGATTTCCTTCTGATCATAGATGAGTCCCATAAAACCATTCCCCAGGTGGGCGGCATGTATGCAGGAGATCAGAGCCGCAAGCAGACGCTGGTGGATTACGGTTTCCGTCTGCCCTCTGCCAGGGATAACCGGCCGCTTTCCTTTGAGGAATTTGAGGCAAAGCTGGATCAGGTGTTGTTTGTGTCTGCCACGCCGGGACAGTATGAGGCCGAGCATGAGCTCCTTCGGGCGGAGCAGATCATCCGGCCCACCGGCCTTCTGGACCCGAGGGTGGAGGTCCGGCCTGTGGAAGGACAGATCGATGATCTGATCAGTGAAGTGAACAAAGAGGCGGAAAAAGGCCATAAGATTCTGATTACCACACTTACTAAGCGGATGGCGGAGAATCTGACGGATTATATGAGAGATGTGGGGATCCGTGTGCGCTATCTTCATTCGGATATCGACACTCTGGAGCGTGCGGAAATTATCCGGGATATGCGTCTGGATGTATTCGACGTCCTGGTGGGGATCAACCTTCTGCGGGAGGGCCTGGATATACCGGAGATCACTCTGGTGGCCATTCTGGATGCGGATAAAGAAGGCTTCCTGCGTTCCGAAGTTTCACTGATCCAGACCATTGGGCGAGCTGCCCGGAACAGTGAGGGGAGGGTGATCATGTATGCGGATAATATGACGGATTCCATGAAAAATGCAATCCGGGAGACCGAGCGAAGGAGGGGCATTCAGGAGGCGTACAATGAGGAACATGGCATTACTCCCACGACTATTAAAAAGGCGGTCCGGGATCTGATCGCAGTGTCCAGGGAAGTGGCTGATACAGAGCGCAGGCTGAAAAAGGATCCGGAATCCATGAACCGGAAGGAATTAATGAAGCTGATCGCTCAGGTAGAAAAGCAGATGCGTGCGGCAGCCGCAGATCTGAATTTCGAGCAGGCTGCGGAGCTTCGTGATAAGATGCTGGAACTGAAACGCAATCTGGAGGAGCTGGAAAAGTAGGAAAATGCTTGTGTTCTATGGGGTAAAGTGCTAAAATACAACATGATTTTACAAAAAATAATGGTTCCGGATACAGTACGCGAAGAATATTTTGTAACACAGAGCGCCTGTCTTCGGGCCATTATTCTGAAGAAAGGGAATAATAATGCAATTTTCCAAAAGATTAGATGCCTTTGGCAGTGAGATATTTGCAGCTCTGAATGACCGGCGGCTGAAGCTGGAAGGGCAGGGCATGAAAATTTATAATATGAGTGTAGGTACGCCGGATTTTCATACGCCGGATCATATTAAGCGGGCGCTGGCGGATGCAGCTATGGAAGATAATAACTGGAAATACAGCCTCCGTGATCTTCCGGAGCTACTTGATGCAGTGTGCGGCTATTACAGGAAAAGATTCCACGTGGAGATCACGCCGGATATGGTAATGACCGTATATGGCAGCCAGGAGGGTATGGGGCATCTCGGTATGGCGCTCTGTGATGAGGGCGATGTGGCGCTTCTCCCGGATCCCTGTTATCCCGTGTTTGCGGCGGGAAGCCTGATGGCCGGGGCAGTCCCTTATTATTATCCTTTGGTGGCAGAGCATGATTTTCTTCCCTATATAAAGGACATCCCGGAGGAAGTCGCAGGAAAAGCGAAATATATGGTGGTTTCTCTGCCGTCAAATCCGGTGGGCAGTATTGCCGTGCCGGGGCTGTATGAGGAAATTGTGGCGTTTGCACGGAAGTATGATATACTGATCGTTCATGATAACGCGTACAGCGATATTATTTTTGACGGCGCGTATGGGGGAAGCTTTTTAGCTGTACCCGGAGCGAGAGAGGTGGGCGTGGAATTTTTCAGCCTTTCCAAATCCTTTAATGTCACAGGCGCGAGGATCAGCTTCCTGGTGGGACGTCCGGATGTGATCGCAGCTCTTCGCAAGCTGCGGAGCCAGATCGATTTCGGCATGTTCCTGCCGGTTCAGCAGGCTGCTATCGCTGCATTGAACGGTCCTCTGGACAGTGTAAAGGAGCAGTGCCGTATGTATCAGGAGAGAAGAGATGCTCTCTGTGATGGCCTTAGAAACATCGGCTGGGATCTGCCGAATGGAAAGGGGACCATGTTTGTATGGGCAAAGATCCCGGGCGGACGTACGGACAGCATGGCGTTCTGTATGGAGCTCATGGAAAAGGCGGGAGTGATCGTAACTCCGGGAGCAAGCTTTGGACCCCATGGCGAGGGGTATGTGAGATTTGCCCTGGTGCTTCCGCCGGAGAAGATCAGGGAGGCAGTGGACGCAATAAAGAAAAGCGGCCTTTGATTATTTTATTTCTTAATTATGATCAGGGCAGGATACCTTTTGCCCTCAATATCATCATATTATTTGCGGGAAATATATTTTAATATAAGATGTGTGAGAATTTTTTGCAAAAAATTGTGAATTCTATTGACAAACGGAAAAGTCAGTGCTATCTTTAAAGCATAGATGTTAGCACTCTTTAAACTCGAGTGCTAACAGAGGGGCTTAAAAGGAAAGGAGCTGGAAGAATGGGCGAAATGCTGGACGATCGCAAAAGGCGAATACTGAAGGCTATTATTAAGACCTATATGGAAACAGGAGAGCCTGTCGGTTCCAGAACCATTTCCAAATATACGGATTTGAACGTCAGCTCAGCCACTATCCGAAATGAGATGTCTGATCTGACAGATCTGGGATATATCGTGCAGCCCCATACCTCCGCAGGCCGGATCCCCTCAGATAAAGGCTATCGTTTTTACGTGGATGAGATGATGCAGGAGAAGGAAGAGGAGCTTGCGGAGATCCGTAATCTCATGATCGAGAAGACGGATAAGCTTGAGAAGGTACTGAAAAATGTGGTGAAGGTCCTCGCATCGAATACAAATTACGCCACCATGATTTCCGTACCCCAGTACAGCGGCAGCAAGTTAAAATTTATCCAGCTTTCCAGGGTAAATGAGCTGCAGCTTGTGGCAGTTGTGGTTTGTGAGGGCAATGTTATCCGCAATCAGATCATCAATCTGGATGAAAAGATGGATGATGAAACGATATTGAAAATTAACCTTCTTCTTAACACGAACCTGAATGGTATTCCCATTCAGGATATTAATCTGGGTATGATCGCAAGGCTTAAGGAGCAGGCGGGCGTACACAGCGGCGTGGTGGCGACGGTGCTGGATGCGGTGGCGGCGACCATACATGTGGATGAAGATGATTTGGAAATATATACGTCAGGAGCTACAAATATTTTCAAGTATCCGGAGCTTTCCGATAAGAGCACAGCGAGCGAGCTGATATCCGCTTTTGAAGAGAAGCAGCAGCTGGTGGATCTGGTTAAGGAGCGGATGTCCGATGAGAAAAACACGGGCATCCGGGTATATATCGGGGATGAGCTTCCAAGTGAGACGATGAAGGATTGCAGCGTTGTGACGGCAACTTATGAGCTGGGCCAGGGGATGCACGGAACGATCGGCATCATCGGCCCGAAACGAATGGATTATGAAAACGTGGTCGAGAACCTGAAAACCTTAAAGACGGAGCTGGACCGCGTATTCCGGAAAAAATTAGAGTAGAAGAAAGGCGGTAGAGAAAGCGTGTCGGAAAAAAATAAAAACACAGTGAAATCGCAGGAGGAAGAGGAAAAAAACATTCCTGAAACCGAGCCGGTGAAAGAAGAGGCGGAAATTCAGGGCGGGCAGGAAAATGCCGGAGACACGCAGGAGCCGGAAACAGAGACCGAAAAGGACTCTGAAGAAGGCATTGGTGAGGACTCTGAAAAAGACATCAGTGAGGACTCTGAAAAAGACATCGGTGAGGAGACGGGAAATGAGCCTCAGCCGGAGTCAAAAAAGACTTCCTTCTTTGGAAAAAAGAAAAAAGAAAAAGACAAATTCGAACAGCAGATAGAGGAGCTGACCGACCGGTTAAAACGCACTATGGCAGAATTTGATAATTTCCGCAAACGGACGGAAAAGGAGAAGGCCAGTATGTATGTGATCGGCGCCAGGGAGATCGTGGAGAAAATTCTTCCGATCGTGGATAATTTTGAACGCGGTCTTGATCAGGCACAGGAGGGCGATCCCTTTGCAGACGGCATGAAGATGATCTATAAGCAGCTTATGACCACTCTGGATGAGTTGGGTGTAAAGCCGATCGAAGCCGTCGGAAAAGAATTTGATCCGAATCTCCATAATGCGGTGATGCATGTGGAGGATGAAAAAGCAGGTGATAACATAGTGGTGGAAGAACTGCAGAAAGGTTACACCTACAAGGATTTTGTGGTACGCCACAGTATGGTAAAAGTAGCAAATTAATCTATTATCAGAAAGAAAATATAATTATTCAGGAGGAGTAAATCATGGGAAAAATTATTGGTATTGACTTGGGGACAACCAACAGCTGCGTAGCTGTTATGGAGGGCGGACAGCCCACAGTTATTGCAAATACAGAGGGAGCAAGAACGACGCCCTCCGTAGTTGCGTTCACAAAGACAGGCGAGCGTCTGGTAGGCGAGCCGGCAAAGCGGCAGGCAGTGACAAACGCAGAGAAGACGATCTCTTCTATTAAGAGAGAGATGGGTACGGATTATCGCGTAACCATTGACGGTAAAAAGTATTCTCCACAGGAGATTTCCGCAATGATCCTGCAGAAACTGAAAAAGGATGCGGAGGATTATCTGGGCGAAAAGGTTACGGATGCGGTTATTACCGTTCCGGCATACTTCAACGACGCACAGCGTCAGGCAACCAAGGACGCGGGAAAGATCGCCGGTCTGGATGTAA
>CAZGTY010000093.1:0-6370 GCA_964528895.1 uncultured Blautia sp.
CTGCTGCAAATGGCTCTTGATAATATGCACGCGATACGCGTAAGAAAGGAATGACCGTTTATGGACAATAACACAGAATTATTTGAAACCATGCCGGCAGGCAAAGCTCTTGCCAGGCTGGCGGTTCCAACCATTATCAGCCAATTGATCACCATGATCTACAATCTGGCTGATACCTTTTTTGTCGGACAGACGAATGACCCGCTTAAGGTTGCTGCCGTATCGGTGGCAGGCGTCCTGTTCTTTCTGCTGACCGCATGGGCGAATCTCTTCGGGATCGGCGGAGGGAGCCTCATGTCCCAGCTTCTGGGCCAAAAAAATGAGAAGGGCGCGAAAGAAATCTGCGCCGCCAGCATGTACGGCACAATTATCATCTCAGGGATTTACGCTCTCCTGTGCTTTGTCCTGAGGAAGCCGCTTTTAGGATTAGTCGGCGCTACGGAGAACACGATCGATTATGCGGCATCCTACACTCTTTTTGCGATCGTAATCGGCGGTATCCCGGCAACGATGTGCATGGGGATGTCTCACCTGCTCCGGAACGCCGGTTACGCGAAGCAGGCCGGCTTCGGTGTCGGGATGGGCGGCGTTTTGAACATTGTGCTTGACCCGCTTTTTATGTTTGTCATACTCCCGGAAGGAAACGAGGTTACCGGAGCTGCCATTGCCACAATGCTTTCAAACATCATCGCTATGATTTATTGCGCAACGGTGTTCTTCCGTCTGCGGAAGAAGTCGATCCTCTCCTTTTCACCACACAGAGCCATGTGCGGTTTCAGACAGCTCTGGAAAATTCTGATGATCGGCCTCCCGTCCGCTGTCAGCAGCTTCCTCGTCAGTATCACGATCATGATTACAAACGGCCTGTATGCGACCTACAGCGATACGGCGGTGGCGGCCAATGGGATTTTCAAAAAGCTTGAAATGCTCCCGCTGAATGTGAGCGTCGGTCTGTGCCAGGGCCTGATCCCCCTGGTGGCCTACAATTATTCCTCCGGCAATCATAAACGCATGACGGACGCTATCCGGTGCGCCCGAAACGCAGGCATTATTTTTAACCTGATCTGTCTTGCTGTCTTTGAGGTTTTCGCCAATCAGATCGCGGGACTGTTTATTGACGAACCGGAAACCGTCAAGCTGGCCGCGAATTTTGTGCGGATCGGATTTTTGATCACGCCGGTTCTGTTTTATAATAAAAAAATATGCTACACCTTCCAGGCGATGGGCAACGGCGGGAAATCCCTGCTTGTAACGCTTTGCCGGGAGGGGATCTTCAACATCCCCGTGCTCTTTTTGATGAACGCCTGCTTTGGAATGTATGGCATCGCCTGGACGCAGATTGTAGCGGACGGGATAACACTGATTATTTCGGTGTTCCTTTATCATGACTTTGTCAAAAAGCTGAAAATGCCATAACCACTATGCCCAATACTACCAGAATTACCCCTGAAACCCGGTTCAGGGTTTTAGGCTCTGCCTTATTCGCGATCACCGCCGCGATCCGCGCCCATATAAATGTAAACCCAATACATAGCGCAAGAACGGAAATATCCGGAGCCCCCGCCATAGAAAAATGAGAAATCGCTCCCGTCAAGGCTGTGAACGTCATAATAAATACGCTGGTTCCGACCGCTGTTTTTAATTCATATCCCAGAACGCTGGTAAGAATTAAAAGCATCATCATTCCTCCGCCGGCTCCGATGAAACCACAAATAAATCCAATCAGCATTCCGCTCAACAGAGACTGCGCCATCCGCTTCTCAGCGGGAACCTCCTCCATGGATTCTTTTGTTGTCATAACCGGTTTTACAATGAATTTAATTCCTATAAGGAATGTCATGAATACAGAAAAATTCCCCATAGCCACAGAGGGAACCAGACTGGAAATATAGCTCCCCACAATCGTGAACACCAGCACACTTGCCATCATAACAAGGCCGTTTTTCACATCCAGATTTTTATTCCTTCCATAGGTATAAGCGGATACAGCGCTTGCAAGAACATCGGAGGATAATGCGATTCCGACTGCCATATATGGATCCACATCAAGGAATGTCACAAGCATCGGAGTGATCACAGCCGCAGCGCTCATCCCCGCGAAGCCCGTTCCGAGCCCCGCCCCCATTCCTGCAAAAAAAGTTACGATTATCTTCAATAATACGCCCATCAGACCTCCCTGGTCAATCCGTCCTCAGAGCCACAACAGGATCTTTCTTCGCCGCGCTTCTTGACGGGATAATGCCGGAAAACAATGTCAGCGCCACACTGATCAAAACAAGAATGGCGGCGACAGGTACCGGCAGGAATGCGTTGAGGTTCCCAATTCCGGTCAGGTAATGTAAGAGCATATTGATCGGAATGCAGAGCAGGTAAGTGATCAGTACGCCCAGCGTTCCGGATGTAAACCCGATAATAACAGTTTCTGCGTTGAACATACTGGACACATTGCGTTTGGAAGCGCCGATTGCACGAAGGATGCCGATTTCTTTGGTGCGTTCCTGTACCGAGATCAGAGTAATAACGCCGATCATGATCGAGGACACGATCAGCGAAATCGCTACAAATGCGATCAGTACATAGGTTATGGCGTTAATGATCGTATTCACAGAGGACATCATCAAACCCACATAGTCGGTGTAATCGATCTGATGTAATTCATCCACTGTTTTATTGTAATCCGAAATGGCGTCTTCAATGACTTCTTTATTGTCAAAGGAAGAAGCGTATAAATTAATGCTGGCGGGCTTATCGAGGTCAATACATCCAAGCTCTTCCAGATTGTCCTCATAAGTAGACTCGGAAAACTCCATGATCTCGTCATAGTAAGCGGCGCATTGTCCGGTTGTGCAGACGCTCATCGCCTGATCCAAAGCAGCAGACAGCTGGGCGGCAGTCATATTTTCCAATTGATCATGAACCCCCGCCGCATACTGCGTCTTCACCTGTTCGGTCACGATCTGCGTAAACATTTCCCTCAGTTCATCATCACTCATAGACGCAATGTAAGCCTGAATATCCGCTTCGCTCATGCCTGTCTGCTGTGTCATGGCCTGTGTCAGCGCCGTCTCCATATCCTCCCGGCTCATTGAATCCAGGCTCTGAGAAACCGCGGCGCTCAGCTGTTCTTCAGTCGGAATACTCATAATACGCACGTAGGTACTGGCCTTTCCGTTTTCGTCCAGTCCGTCGATATATTCTCTGAATGCGGCTTCTTTTTCGCTGTCAGAAAGCGAACCTGTACTTTCGTTAAAGGGCAGGCCTGTAAAAATATCGGTGGACGGATCGGCAAGCTGTGCCCGGGCCGCCGCTGATTCCTTCGAGTGTTCAATGACATATTCCGTAAGCTTACTGGTATAGCCGATGGAGCCGGAAAGCATGGCGGCCGTCACATCCTCTTTGGGGCGAATAATGCCGGATACCTTCAAAGCCATCCCATCGTCATACAGATAGCGCAGCCCTGCGTCGGTTTCGCGCAGATCCTGATAAAGTCCGGTTTCTTCATCCAACGCGTAGCAGTCCGCGTTCAGGATCGTGCGGAACTCCATATCGCAGATTTCTTCATAGCTCCAGCTCGTTGTATCCGGTTCCGCCCCTGTCTGGGACGTTGCCGCTTTTATCAATTCAGACATCTCTTCATCGGATTTCAGACCCAACGCATACAGAGTCATGTCATTCAGTTCATTGTTTTCATCCAGGACAAGTACAATCTGATCATAATCACTGGGCCATGAGCCATAGACCACATCATACTGGTTTTTAAGAACCGGATTGATCAGGCTTCCATCCTTGCCGGGCAGCATTTCCTGCCATACGTTCAGCGACATTCCCCCTCCCATCAGCGCGGACATCTGCTGCATATTATCATCAGCGCCAAAATCCTCCTGCATGGAAATCAGGGAGGATACGTCCATGTTCATATATTCCATAAGCAGGGACTGCATCAGCTCCTGAATATCAGCGTGAAGAATATTGCCGTCCACATTTTGGGTATAAATAAGCAGATCCAGATCATAAGTGTACTGAATCCCACTGACCGCGTCAGCAAGTCCGCTCGTATCATCTTCATCAGCGAGCGCATTTTCGATATATGCCTTAAATGCAGAAAGGTCGTTTTCCGTAGTCTCCAGATTACTCAGGGCGTTGACCATATCGTAAATCATGCCTTTTGCATATACGGCATCCTTCTCATGCTCATGGTCCGACTGAGCCGCATTCATGAATGTCTGCATGAGGGACGTCATATCCGTCTCCTGCTCATTCAGCGTCAGGGGATAGGAGGACAGCGTTTCCTCCTGAAGGGTGTCAATATAGGTTGTCATGCCCTGGGATACGGCAAAGATCAGGGCTATCCCAATAATGCCGATACTGCCGGCAAAGGAGGTCAGCGCAGTACGGCCCTTTTTCGTGAACAGGTTCTTCAGCGACAGGCCAAAGGATGTGGAAAGAGACATAGAAGGCATTTTCTTTTTCTGCGCTTTCTCCGTTTTGCTTTTTTCCGTCATCCGCTCACAACTCTGTTCTTCCTCCGTCAGCGGCGCCGAATCATCCTTGATCTCGCCGTCCAGCATTTTGATAATTCGCGTCGAATACCGTTCTGCCAGATCAGGATTATGCGTTACCACAATCACAAGTCGGTCTCTGGAAATTTCCTTCAGGATATCCATCACCTGCCGGCTCGTCTCAGTATCCAGCGCGCCCGTGGGCTCGTCTGCGAGAATAATATCCGGATTGTTGACAATGGCGCGCGCGATGGCGACACGCTGCATTTGTCCGCCTGACATTTCACCGGGCCTTTTGTTTATCTGTGACCCCAAACCCACGCGTTCCAGCGCTTCCTTCGCCCGCTTTCTGCGTTCCGCTTTTGACACGCCTGAAAGCGTCAGCGCCAGTTCCACATTTCGCAGGACAGATTGATGTGGGATCAGATTATAGCTCTGAAAAACAAAGCCGATGGAGTGGTTGCGGTATGCGTCCCAGTCCCTGTCCCTGAAATCCATTGTAGAGCGTCCGTTGATAACAAGATCGCCTTCTGTGTATTGATCGAGCCCGCCGATGATATTGAGCATCGTCGTTTTTCCGCAGCCGGAAGGGCCGAGGATCGAAACAAATTCGCTCTCCCTGAATTGCAGGGATATCCCCTTCAGCGCATGTACGGTACCGTCTCCTGCCGGATAATCCTTTTTAATTTTTTTCAGTTCTAACATTAAACCCTGATTCCTTTCTGTCTTGCTGCATTCTACTCTTTTAAGCGCGCCCGGAAGTCAAAAAATTGCTTTTTTTAAAGCATTATTTTTAAATTATTAAATTTTAAATCACTATATGCCGTTTGCTTTCTCTTGTCAATAAAATTATAAATATTTTATATTTCTGCCGCCGCCTGGGATTTCGTCAGACAGCCTCCTCAAACTGCGCGTTGTAGAGGCTGGCATAGAAACCATTTTTCTCCAGCAGCTCCTGATGCGTCCCCTGCTCCACAATATCCCCGTCTTTCATTACCAGGATCAGATCGGCGTTGCGGATGGTGGACAGACGGTGGGCAATCACAAACGAGGTGCGCCCCTTCAGCAAAGTGTCCATCGCCGCCTGGATCAGATGCTCTGTCCTGGTATCCACAGAAGACGTGGCCTCGTCCAGAATCATGATCGGATTGTCCGCAAGGATCGCGCGGGCAATCGTCAGCAGCTGCTTCTGTCCCTGGGAAATATTGGAGGCTTCCTCATTGATCTCCATCTGGTAGCCGCCCGGCAGGGAACGGATGAATTTGTCCGCCCTTGCAAGCTTCGCCGCCCGGATCACCTCCTCATCCGTAGCGTCCAGCCTCCCATAGCGGATGTTCTCCATGATGCTCCCCTTGAAAAGCCAGGTATCCTGCAATACCATACCAAAGCCTCTGCGCAGCTCATTGCGGTCAAACTCGCTGACCGGATGGCCGTTCAGCCGGATACAGCCGCCGTCCACATCGTAAAAACGCATCAGCAGCTTTACCATGGTTGTCTTTCCCGCGCCTGTAGGACCTACGATGGCAACCATCTGTCCCGGCTGGATATCCCCATTGAAATCATGGATAATAACCTTATCCGGAGTATATCCAAACCGGACATGTTCAAAGGAAACCTCGCCGCTGATCACGGACGGATCCACCGGATGTTCCGCTATCTGGACTTCTTCCTCCTCTCCTAAAAACTCAAAAATACGTTCCGCCGCGGCCGCCATAGACTGCAGGAGATTGGAGACCTGCGCCATCTGGGTGATCGGCTGAGTGAACCGTTTGACATACTGGACAAATGCCACAATATCACCGATCGCAATCGTCCCTGCAGCGGCCAGCATCGCGCCGGAAACGGCGACCGCTACATATCCCAGGTTGCTG
>CAZGTY010000094.1:0-6165 GCA_964528895.1 uncultured Blautia sp.
CTGGTCGGGTGATCCGGGAGATGAAGCGGATTATACGGGAAATGATACAGAGAGGATAAATTTTATGGGATTGAGCAAAGAAAATGTTGTGAAGAAACTCAGAACCAGTAGGAAGTTCTATGTGGCATACGCACAGGCCACGCAGCTGCCTTTTGTGAGCTGTGATGAAGAAAGCTTTAATGACCAGGTGCGTATTTTTGCCACGGAAAAGCTGCTGCAGGAGTTCGGGAAAAAGCTTGTGGCGAAAAAGATCGCGATCAGGGGCGTGGTTTTGGAGACAAAAAATTTCCCCATGTTTTATGGTACTCTGTTTACCATCGGCGTGAACAGTGTAGTGTGGGTGGAAGAGACCGGAGAGCTGGAGGTGGAGCTGACAGATTTTGTCAGACAGCCGGATTATAGCAAGCAGCCTCCGGAAAAGCAGCCCCTTTTAAACCCGTCTCTGCAGCTTTCTGCTATTTATTTTATGCAGGAGCTTCGTCGCCCGGAGGAATCCAGGGATACGGCAAGGCTTAAAGAGCTCGAGGAAGAGGTTGTGGTGAATCTGATGAGATCAGAGTTTTTGATCGCCCTGGAGGAGAATGAAGAGGATCCGAAAAAGATGAAGCTTCCTTATTTAAAGAATAAGAAGGGGGATATCCTGCATCCGGTTTTTTCCGATGTGATGGAATATGAGAAGTTTGCGAAGGGGAAGAAGTATAAGCTGGCGAAGGTGCAGTTTTCTAAGCTGCCTGGAGTGATCATCCCGGATGCGGTGGCCTTTGTGGTAAATCCCATGGGAGTGAATCTGCTCCTGAATAAGGATCAGATGAAAAAAATGACAAAATAATGATATGGCTGCCCGGTTGATTCCGGACAGCCATTTTGCAGCCAGTGTCCGCAGACGAAGGCGCCGGCTGCGAAAAATTTCACTTGAAAAAAATGTATTTTGTGCTACGATATCTATAACATATGGAAACATATGATACAGAAGAAAAAGGAGGCTGCGACGTGTTTATAAAGATCGATTTTAACAGCGAAGAGGCGATCTACATGCAGGTGACCAACCAGATCATCATGGGGATAGCCACATCACGTCTGCAGGAGGGGGACGCACTGCCCTCTGTCCGCCAGATGGCGGAAAACATCGGTATCAACATGCACACAGTAAACAAAGCGTACGCGCTGCTGCGCAGAGAAGGCTTCGTAACCATAGACCGGAGACGGGGCGCAGTTATTTCCATAGATGTCGATAAAATGAAAGCGCTGGAAGAACTGAAGGATAATCTCACCATGGCTCTGGCCAGAAGCTGGTGTAAAAATGTTTCAAGAGATGAAGTACACCAGCTGATCGATGAGATTATCGATGAATACGGAGTATAAAAAGTAGTAGGAGGACATAGATCGATGCAGGAAAAATTTACGAGACAGGCGGAAAATGCCCTCATATTGGCAAAAAAGACCGCAGAGTCCTGTAAACACAGCTATATCGGAACCGAGCATATCCTGATGGGGCTTTTACAGGAAGAGGAGGGGACGGCAGGACAGGTCCTGAGAGAATTTAACATAGATCCTAAACGCCTGCTTTCCCTGATACAGAAGCTGATCGCACCGCCGGATACCCTGGTGGAGGAACGGGCGCCGGGCTACAGCCCGCGTGTAAAAAAACTCATGGAGGGCGCGATTAAAGAAGCTGCGGCAATGCAGAGCAAGGAGGCCGGTACAGAGCATATCCTCCTGGCAATGCTGAAGGAGACGGACTGTGTGGCCACCAGATTGCTTTATACGATGGGAACGAACATCCAGAAGCTCTATGCGGGGGTGCTCACCGCTATGGGACTGGACGCGGATACAGTGGCTGAGGAAATGCAGAGCGCCAGAGGAATGAAAAATAAAAATGCCGGCAATACCCCTGTCCTGGACCAATACAGCCGTGACCTGACAGCCATGGCCTCAGAAGGGAAACTGGACCCCGTGGTGGGGAGAGACCGGGAGATCGCCCGCCTCATTCAAATCCTGAGCAGAAGGACCAAAAACAACCCCTGCCTGGTGGGAGAACCGGGCGTGGGAAAAACAGCTATTGCGGAGGGCCTTGCACAGAGGATTGTATCCGGAATGGTGCCGGATACCATGAAGGATAAGCGTGTGGTAGTGCTGGACCTTTCCGGAATGGTGGCAGGCAGCAAATACCGGGGGGAATTTGAAGAGAGGATCCGTAACGTGGTGAGAGAGGTTCGGGATAATAAGGGAATTCTTTTGTTCATCGACGAGCTGCATACCATTATCGGAGCAGGAGGGGCGGAAGGTGCGCTGGATGCGTCGAATATTCTCAAACCATCTCTTTCCAGAGGGGAGATACAGGTGATCGGCGCCACCACATTGGAGGAATACCGCAAATATATTGAAAAAGACGCTGCACTGGAACGGAGATTCCAGCCGGTTACGGTAGATGAACCCACAGAGGAAGAGGCTGTGGATATTCTAAAGGGCCTGCGGCCCTATTACGAGGCCCATCATGGAGTGACCATCGAGGATGAGGCTCTGGAAGCGGCTGTGAAAATGTCCGTGCGCTATATAAACGACCGCTTTCTCCCGGATAAGGCCGTCGACGTCATTGATGAGGCATCCTCAAAGGTCAGACTTGCCGGTTACCGTTCCACGCCGGAGATTGAGGCGCTGGAGCAGCGGATAAAGGAGTGCCTCCTGGAAAAGGAGACCGCCATCAGGTCTGCGGACATAGAACAGGCGAAAATTGCGCAGGAGCGTCAGAAAGAGGCAGAAACGGAGCTTGACAGGATCAAAAGCCGCCTGGAGCGGAAAAACCGGAAAAAAACGCTGGTTGTGACGGAAGCGTCCGTAGCGGATATTGTTTCGGACTGGACAAAGATACCGGTACAGCGTCTCACAGGAGGCGAAACCAGAAAGCTGGCGCATCTGGAGCAGGAGCTTCATAAACGGGTGGTGGGGCAGGATGAGGCCGTGAAGGCCGTAGCTCAGGCTGTAAAACGAGGAAGGGTAGGACTTAAGGATCCGGCCAGGCCGATCGGCTCATTTCTGTTTCTCGGACCTACCGGCGTGGGGAAAACAGAGCTTTCTAAAGCGCTGGCGGAGGTGGTGTTCGGAAGTGAACAGGCTATGATTCGGGTGGATATGTCGGAATATATGGAAAAACACAGCGTATCCAAACTCATCGGATCCCCTCCGGGATATGTAGGATATGACGAGGGCGGCCAGCTCAGTGAGAAGGTTCGCCGGAATCCGTACAGTGTCATTCTTTTTGATGAAATAGAAAAAGCCCATCCGGATGTATTTAATATCCTTCTGCAGGTGCTGGATGACGGCCATATCACAGACGCACACGGAAGAAGGGTGGATTTTAAGCAGACCATCATCATTATGACATCCAATGCCGGAGCCCAGGCTATCATTGAGCCCAAAAAGCTGGGATTTATTTCCAATCCCGATGAGAAGCAGGACTATGAGCGCATGAAATCCGGGGTTATGGAGGAGGTGCGCCGGATTTTCAAACCGGAATTTTTAAATCGGATCGACGAGATCATCGTGTTCCATGCGCTGAACAAGGAGAATATTAAGAAAATTGTGACGCTCCTGCTTAAGGATCTGCAGAACCGCTGTGCGGAACAGATGGATATCCGGCTTAAGGTGACCGCGGCAGTGCGGGATCATCTGGCAGAAGCAGGCTTTGATCACAAGTACGGAGCGCGTCCTTTAAAACGTGCCATTCAGACAAAGCTTGAGGACAGGATGGCGAATGAGATCCTGGAAGGAAAAATCAAAGCGGGAGATCATGTCACGGTCCAGCTGGTAAAAAAAGAGATCCGGTTTACCACCCGGGACAATGTATAAAAAGATTATAAAATTGTGTTAGAGGCTGGCAAATAAAGTCGGATTATTATATAATGATTCCAGGATCAGAAGCCTGTCTCCACGGAATGCTTGCATTTCAGTGGAGACAAGGCTTAGTGACCCGGCCCGATATGAGCATGAAGTGGTGCGTAAGCGCCACGGGAATGTGAATATTGGGCGGATTGTGGGAGCGCGAAGCGCGGAACAATCCGGGAATCAGCTTTTGACGGGTAAATCATATGACTTTGGTGTCATAATAGTTAATAAAACAAAACCATGTTAGAAGTGTTTTAGGGAGGACATGTAAGATGGCAGTAGTGAAAGAACTGATCCGTACAGAGGAAAACAGTACCATCAGCTTTGGAAATTATGAATTGGGGGAAAAATCGAAATTATCTGATTATCAGCATCAGGGTGATATATATAAAGTAAAAACCTTTAACGAGATCACCAAGCTGGAGCGGAACGGAATGTTTGTTTATGAGTCTGTTCCGGGTACTTCCGTATTCGGTCTGGAGCAGGACGGCGACAGCATGGCCTTTACGGTGGAGGGCGCGGAGGACGCGCAGATCACGGTGGAGATGGAGGCGGATACGGAGTACGAGATCAGTATTAACGGCACGGTTACAGGTAAAATGAAGACAAACCTGGGCGGCAAGCTTTCCTTCAGCGTGGAGCTTGGAAATGCTGCGGCAGAAGTGAAGATCAGAAAATGCTGAAAAATAAAAAAATCGTATATTTCTGTCAGGAATGCGGCTATGAATCCTCCAAGTGGATGGGACAGTGCCCGGGCTGTAAAGCATGGAATACTTTTGTTGAAGAGGCGATTTCTCCGAAAAAGCCTTCCGGCAGCAGCAAGCTCACGGAAAATAGAGCGGAGCCTGTTGTTCTGAAAGATATCCGCCTGACGGAGGACGAAAGAACGACAACAGAAATAGCGGAATTGGACAGGGTGCTGGGAGGCGGAATCGTCCCCGGTTCCCTGGTGTTGGTAGGCGGTGATCCCGGTATCGGCAAATCCACGCTGCTTTTACAGGTGTGCAGGAATCTGGCTTTTCACGGATCCTCCGTGCTCTATATATCCGGAGAGGAATCCCTTCGCCAGATCAAGCTTCGGGCAAACCGTATCGGAGAGTTTAATGAAAATCTGCAGCTCCTCTGCGAGACAAATCTGGAAAATGTCCGCGAGGTGATCCAGCGGAAAAAACCGGATGTAGCCGTGGTGGACTCGATTCAGACGATGTTTCACGAGGACATCAGCTCGGCGCCGGGCAGCGTATCTCAGGTGAGAGAATCCACGAATGTACTGATGCAGCTTGCAAAGGGACTGGGCGTTTCCATTTTTATCGTAGGACATGTGACAAAAGAGGGAAATGTAGCCGGCCCCCGTGTGCTTGAACATATGGTGGATACCGTTCTCTATTTTGAGGGAGACCGTCATGCGTCCTACCGTATTCTCCGGGCGGTGAAGAACCGATTTGGTTCCACCAATGAGATCGGCGTATTTGAAATGCGGGGCACGGGTCTGGAGGAGGTAAAGAATCCCTCGGAATTTATGCTGAACGGAAAGCCCAGCGGGACGTCAGGTTCCATTGTGGCCTGTTCCATGGAGGGAACCCGGCCCATCCTTGTAGAGATCCAGGCGCTGGTGTGTCAGAGCAACTTCGGTATACCCAGACGGACGGCGGTTGGGACAGACTTTAACCGCTTAAATCTCCTGATGGCAGTATTGGAAAAAAAGGTCGGTATACATCTGTCGTCCTCGGACGCCTATATAAATATTGCGGGAGGTATGAAGATGACGGAGCCTGCCATTGATCTGGGAATTACTCTGGCGGTGGTATCCAGCTACAGGGATATTGTGATACCGGACTCTGTCATTGCCTTTGGGGAGGTGGGCCTGAGCGGAGAGGTGCGCGCAGTGAGCATGGCCGGCCAGAGAGTGGCGGAGGCAAAGAAGCTGGGCTTTAAAACGGTGATTCTTCCGGAGGTCTGCCGCAGCTCTTTGGGGAAAGCTTCCGGAATCGAACTGATTTTTGTTTCCTGGATACAGGATGCGATCGGATATATACAAAAGTTCCAATGATTTTATAAGAGGAATTTTCCCTTTTGTAATCAGAAAATCATTAGCTGCGGCTAATAGTTGCCGTATGGCTGGTAGAATGCGGCTGAGAAAATTTGTATTTTGTCATTATAAATTATGAAGAGGGAGGTGAAATGAGCGAGAATTAACCGGCAAAAAATATTGCGTGTTATTTTGAAAAAATTTGAAAAAGTTTGAAAAAAGATGTTGACAGATAAAGGAAGATATGGTAATCT
>CAZGTY010000095.1:0-5656 GCA_964528895.1 uncultured Blautia sp.
GGCTGTATCCTTCCCACTGCCGGGCGGATTGGGGACTTTCACCCGTTAGAACGTGTGCCCACAGGGCACACAGAAAACGGCATAACCAGCGCCATGCCAGCTATGCCGTTATTCTTTTGAGGATTAAAATCCCTTAGTGAGGACGCCCTTACGGGGCCTGCACATTCTATGGGGTATCTTCGATTTGTTTTAAAATGGATTATGGCATGCAATCCTGTGAGCTTCTCCGATATCCTTTAAAGCCGGAGTCTCCTGTCTGCACCTCTCCCTGCATCTTTTGCAGCGTGCTGCAAAGGCACATCCTTCCTGCATCTTCAGCGGACTTGGCGGTTCACCCTGAATCTGTGTGATTTCCTGATTCTGATCCATCCCCACATCAAAAATGGAATCGAGCAGCGCTCTGGTATAGGGATGCGCGGCCCTCTCAGATAACGTTTCACTCTCAAGGATTTCCACAATCCTTCCAAGATACATAACGGCAATTCTCTGACTTACACTGCGGACAAGCGCAAGGTCATGCCCAATAAACAGGCAGCCAATGTTTTTTG
Source organism: uncultured Blautia sp. (assembly GCA_964528895.1). Classification (GTDB taxonomy): domain Bacteria; phylum Bacillota; class Clostridia; order Lachnospirales; family Lachnospiraceae; genus Blautia_A. The sequence continues at coordinate 549 of CAZGTY010000095.1, forward strand.
TTTCCACAAGCTCCACCAATAATCGTGCAATTTGATTCTGAATAGAAACATCCAACGCCCCGGTTGCCTCGTCGCAGATCAGCAGCTTTGGTTCAATCGCCATCGCACGCGCAATAGCGACGCGCTGCAGCTGTCCCCCGGAAAGCTCATGGGGAAATCTTTGGGCATATTCCTTTGACAGTCCCACCATCTCAAGAAGATGTTCCGCTTCCAACACGGCCTCTTTACGAGTAATGCGGTCAAAATTGCGCCGCGATTCCGTCAAATACATTCCGATTCTCATACGCGGGCTGAAGGAACTTAAGGGGTCCTGGAATACCATCTGAATATTTCTTCGAAATTCCCGCTTCTGCTTTCCTCTCCATTGCGTATAATCAGTGCCGGCTAAAACCATACACCCCTCCGAGGGCGGAATAATGCCGGCTATCACTCTTGCAAGCGTACTTTTTCCACATCCGCTTTCTCCGACAATCCCGAGGCACTCACCGCGATGAAGCTCCAGGTTTACCCCTGCCACTGCAAAAAGCTTTTCTTTTTTTACCGAAAATATCTTTTTTACATCTGATACTTTAAGCAGGATATCTTCATCTTGCAAAGCGCTCTCCCTCCAGTCTCGGTACAGCATTTAACAGCTGCCGGGTGTAATTATGCCGGGGGCGGAAAATAATGTCATCTCTTTTTCCAAATTCGACCATCTCGCCGCGGCACATGACGCCTATCCTATCCGAAATATAAGACGCCACACCCATATTGTGAGTCACCAATATAATAGAAGCGTTATATTGGCTGCGCATCTCCTTCATCTGCTTAACCACCTGCGCCTGAATCGTAACGTCTAAGGCGGAAGTCGGTTCATCCGCCAGGAGCAGTTTCGGTCTCGCTGTCATTGACATAGCGATCCCTACCCGCTGCTTCATTCCTCCGCTCAACTCAAATGGATAGGAATCCATGACTCTATCCGGATCTGTAAGACGAACTTTCATAAACATGTCTTTACCCAGCTCATAGCACTCTTTCAGCGTCATTTTTTTGTGAGCCCTTATAGATTCCCGATACTGGGTACTGATTTTCCGAATCGGATCCATCGCTGCTCCCACATCCTGAAAAACCATTGCGATATCCGTTCCCCGAATCATCTGCATCTCTTTCTCTTCAAGCTGTGCAAGATCCCTGCCCTGAAACAGGATTTTACCAGAAAGTATCTTTCCACCAGGCGGAAGAATACCAAGAATGGCTCGAATCAATGTCGTTTTTCCGCTGCCGCTCTCGCCCACAATACTGACGATTTCCTTCTCTCCAACAGAGAAGGAAACGTCAGATACCGCAGGCGCCTGCCCGCCATAACAAATAGAGCAATGTTCAACATCCAAAATCGTTATCATTCTTCAGCCAGCGTCCACTTATTCGTAACAAGATAATAGTCAATCGGGAATACTGTTACATTGTCAATTTTGCTGCTGTTTACAAGCGTTACATTGTCATTCGCATACATCCAGATAGCCGGGGCATCGTCAGCCAGAACCTGCTGAGCCTCCACGAAAGCCTCCACTCGCTCTTCCTGGTCAAAGGCTGCATCAAGCTTGTCCAAAACCGCCTGAAATTCGTCGCTGTGATAACCGCTGTAGTTATCGCTTCCGCCATCAGACCAACGATTTATCAGGTATTTCTGACCGTCACCTGCATTAACGCTCTGCCAGTCCGGGGAACGCAGGATATCAAATTCGCCTGCCGCACGTTTGTCGCTAACATTTTCCAGCAGTTCAATTTCAACATTCACACCGATCTCCTTACACATATCCTGGAAAACCTCGCATGATGTAGTGGAAGAACCGTTTGAAAGAGAAATGGTAAGCGTCAGATCTTCTCCATCCTTATCTACAAAACCGTTTCCATCCGTATCACTGTATCCTGCGGCTTCCAGATATTCTGCTGCTTTCTCCGGATCGTAAACCTGTCCGTCCACCTCATCGGTTCGATATCCTACCGATGGCGGAAATGCGGTGCTGATAGGAGATGCATAGCCATTTCCGGCCACCTGTGCCATAACGTCACGATCAATCGCATACGACAGCGCAAGACGCAGGTTTTTATCCGAAAGGGGATTGCCCTCGCGGCAGTTCAGTTCAAAATCCTGTTCCCTTGTTCCGGTCACTTTTACGATTTGAATATTTTCATCATCTTCCACACGACTTAATGTCGTTGCGCTTGCACCCTGCGCCAGGTCGATATCCCCGGCCAGAATCGCATCTACTTTTGTGTCGCTTCCGATATTTTTTGCAGTAATGCTCTTAATTTCCGGAGCGCCGTCCCAGTAATTCTCATTTGACACTAATTCAATTTTTTCTTCGGATACATATTCGGCTATCACATATGGCCCGGTACAAACGGGCATAGAACTGTAATCACTTGTATCAACAGTCGTGTCTACGATTACTGACATCGGCTCCGACAGGCCGGAAACAAATGCGCTATACGGCACCTCTGTCGTAAATACTACGTATTCCCCATCCGCCTCAATGTCAGCAATTTTTAAATCGCCTCCGCGGGAATTGTTATCGATCGAACGCTGGATTGAGTCTTTTACAATCTCAGCCGTAAGTTCCGTACCGTTACTAAACTGAACGCCCTGACGGATATGGAAACGATAGGTCAGATCATCTACCTGTTCCCACTCATCCGCCAACTGTCCGACAAGCTCCATATTCTCATTGACAGTCACAAGCGTTTCCCCAACCCCGCATCTCGTGAGATTCCATCCACACCAGTCTGTAGCGGGATCCATTCCCTCAATGTAGGTGTACAGCGCTATATTAATATGGCTGTTCTCCTCCGCAAATGCTGTTGTGCCTGTCCCAAGACTTAATGCGGTCATTCCGGCAAGCAAGTAAACCAATTTCTTTTTCATGATATTTTCCTCCTTGAATTGTATATATTAGAATCATAAGTGTGGACGCAAAACGAATCCACAGGAGCGCATCCGGCGTCCCTTATGATATCTATCCCCCGTGTTTTGGATTCAACAGATCCTGAAGGCTGTCTCCGAGAAGATTGAAGATAATGACGCATATTAAAATCACAAGTCCCGGGAACATCAGCATCCAAGGTGCGGAATACATATAGTCCCGCCCTTCTGACAGCATATATCCCCACTCCGGTGTCGGCGGCTGCGATCCAAGGCCCAAAAGGGAAAGCCCCGCAATCGTCAAAAGCTTGCCTCCGATATCCTGTGTAATATTTACCAGCAGGGATGGCATGACATTAGGTATGATATAAGAACACATAATTTTAAGATTCCCGGCGCCGCCTAACCTCGCCTGCTCAATATAGGTATTATTTTTTATAGACAGTACCAGCGACCGGCTGATTCTGGCATAGGACGTCCAGCCCGTCAGGGACATAGCCAGAATCAAATGCGGCAAACCGGTTCCCATAAAGCTGACCAGAGCAATTGTAAAGATGGATCCCGGAAAGGCCATCAGCATATCCGAGATACGCATCAGCAACGCGTCAAATAATCCTCCCCAAAATCCCGCCAGCGTCCCTACCGTAATACCTGCAAATGCAATAATACCCGTCACGGCAAATGCAATAAGCAAAGAGGTCTTTCCGCCATACAGAATTCTTGAAAAAATATCTCTTCCCAATTGGTCCGTCCCGAAAAAAAACATTTTTCCGGGGCCTTCCAAAATATGCATATAGTGTGATTCCAGCGGATCATACGGCGCAAGTTTTCCTGCAAACAAAGCAAAAATCAAAAAAAGCGCTGCCAGAGCCAATGTTACTGTGAAGGAAATCCATGTCCTTTTTCTGCTTCTCATGCCAATTTTCTCATTCCCCGGACGGTTTTTTTTATTTCCCATGCGAAACCACCCTTCGACGGATTCTTGGGTCCAGCCATTGATAGGACAAGTCAACCAGGAGATTCACGATAACGTAAATACACCCCATCCATAAAACATATCCCTGAATTAATTGATAATCCCTGCTTGAAATCGCATCCACCGCTGCTTTTCCGATCCCGTTCCAGCTGAATACCGTCTCCACAATCATCGTTCCGCCCAGAAGACCGCCAAAAGACATTCCCAGCATAGTGACGACAGTCAGTAAAGAATTTGGCAGGACATGACAGCAAATCGTCTGCATCTTTCCGATCCCTCGGGCTTTACAACCGTTAATATATTCCTCATTCATCTGCTCAACCATAACAGCCCGAAGCCTCCGGATATAATAAGCGCTCATACTTAACGACAGCGTAATGGCGGGCATAATTAAATTTTTAAAAGAATCTGAGCCTCCTACTGGAAGCCAGTGCAGACGTACTGCCAGAAAATATATTAAAATCATACCCACCCAGAAGCTGGGAATGGATATCCCGATAAAGGACATAAACCGGATCACATAATCCGCAGCCCTGTTTTTATAAACTGCGGAAAGGATTCCAAGGGGAAATGCAATCAATATCATTAAAAGGAAGGAAGTAATCGCAAGAAGGATTGTATGCGGCAGCTTTCTTCCCAATACCTGCGACACCGGCTGCGCATATTTTACTGACATTCCGAAATCTCCGTGCAAAACTCCCTTCAGCCAGCTGAAATACTGTTCTGCAAAGGACCGGTTAAGCCCATACTTTTCGGCCAATTTGGCCATCATCTCCGGATCATGGCCTGCCCCCATCGACTCTGCCATCTGTTCCACCGGATCGGAAGGCAAAATATAAGTCAATCCGAATGTGAGAATAGAAAGTCCCAGTAAAATGACAATCAATGACAGAAATCTTTTCATAATCTCTCGTGTCATGCATCTTCTCCTTTTTTGCACGGACATCTTTCGTGCGGTAATGGTAATTTCCCTTATTGTGTTTTTTATGACTTCAACCGCCCAACTCATTTACTTCGCTGTTAAGCCTTGCTTATTGAGCGGCCTTCGTTTTTTATGCAATTAAAAAACCGCTGAAAACAGCGGTTCAAAAGCAGAAGCACCCAAAATGCTCCCTCTATTATCCAAATAGCCGTGACCCGCAGCCTGAAGATTTGATCAAGGCCGGTATTCTGACTCCTAGTATAATTGATTTTAAATAGCTTTACGTTATTTCCCTTCTGTGGTATACT
>CAZGTY010000096.1:0-5617 GCA_964528895.1 uncultured Blautia sp.
ATTGAGGACTACCTGCGAGAGATACCTGCGGAACAGGGAATGGCAGCAGGAGTGTACGCCCATGGACGGATTACCGGGAACCCCGACACCGACACGGACTTTTGGACGGACAACCTGTTAGACACGATTCTCAGAAGTGACAATCTAAACGCCGCTTACAAGAAAGTGAAAGCAAACAAGGGAGCAGGTGGAATTGACGGTATGCAGGTGGATGAACTCCAGCCCTACCTGAGAGAGCACCAGACTGAGTTGGTTGAACAGGTGAGGAAGGGCAGCTACAAGCCCAACCCAACGTGGAAAAGCCGCTCTCCTTCCATGCGGAAAAGAAGCGGCTTTTTAAATTGAAAAATCGGCGTCCGGTATCTGGGATATATCCCTTACTCACCCATAACAACGGTTACTTCGTAGTGCTTTTTCCCCTTCTGATACGGAATCACACTGCCCTTGACAGGCTGTCCGTCAACCGTAAGGGAGCGGATTCCCTTCTCCACATCCTCCGGATTTTTGACGGAGATATCGTAAATACCCTCCCTGAATTTCCTTTCGATCCGGAAATCCCCGAAGCCCTTCGGTACACAGGGATTTATGGAAAGCCCTCCGTAGGTAGGATAAAGTCCAAGGATATACTGGGAAATATTGACAAAGGTCCAGGCTGCCGTGCCGGTGAGCCAGCTATTCTTTGCCTCGCCGAAAAAAACAGCGTCTTTTCCGGCAATCATCTGTGAATATACGTAAGGCTCTGTCCGGTGTATCTCACTGAATTCTTCCACATAAGCCGGACACGTCTTCCGATAAATGTCAAACGCCCGGTTCCCGTGTCCCATCACGGTCTCCGCGATGGATACCCAGGGGTTGTTATGACAGAAAATCCCGGCATTTTCCTTGTAGCCCGGCGGATAAGAGGTAATCTCGCCAAGTTCCAGGTGATACCTTGTGTAGGCAGGCTGCAGGAGCATGATTCCATATGGTGTATCAAGATATTTTTCCACGGAATCGAGCGCTTTTTGCGCCAATCCCTCCGCGACGCCGATACCGGCCATAACGCAGAAGCCCTGAGGCTCGATATAGATTTTTCCCTCTTCACATTCTGCGGATCCAACCCTGGCTCCGGATGCATCGTAGGCCCGCAGGAACCATTCGCCGTCCCAGCCATCGCGGATCACGGCCTGATACATGGAGCTTACTTCATTCCGCGCCCGTGCAGCTTCTCCGGGCAGGTCCATAAGCTCACAAAGCTGCGCGTATTCCTCTCCGTATTTTACAAACATGCCGGCGATAAACACGGACTCAGCGACAGGCCCTTCACTGGGGCCGAAGGTCTGGAAAGCTTCACCAGGATGCGCGGAAAAGCAGTTCAGATTCAGGCAGTCATTCCAGTCGGCACGGCCGATCAGCGGAAGGCCGTGAGGGCCTTTGTGCGTGATAATATAGTCAAAAGACCGTTTCAGATGCTCTATCAGCGGAGCCGCCGCCGCCCTGTTGTTGTCAAAGGGCACCGATTCAGCAAGAATCGTCATATCCCCCGTCTCACGCACATAAGCGCCGGTACAGGCGATCAGCCACAGCGGATCATCGTTAAAGCCGCTGCCAATATCGGAATTTCCCCTTTTCGTGAGGGGCTGATACTGGTGGTACGCGCTGCCGTCGGCAAACTGTGTGGAAGCGATGTCGATGATACGTTCCCTTGCCCGCTCCGGAATAAGATGAACAAAGCCCAGCAGATCCTGGCAGGAGTCGCGGAATCCCATGCCTCTTCCGATTCCGGATTCATAATAGGAGGCGGAACGGGACATATTAAAGGTTACCATGCACTGATACTGGTTCCAGATGTTCACCATACTGTCTACTTTTTCATTGGCGGTAAAGACACGGTAACGGGATAAAAGCTCTTCCCAGTAAGCCTGCAGCGCCTGAAAAGCGCGTTCCGCGCCGCTGTCTGTCTGATATTTCGCAAGCAGGTCCTTTGCGGGCTTTTTATTAACAACGCCCGGGGCTTCCCACTTTTCTCCCTCATCGTTTTCAACATAGCCGAGAACAAACAGAAAGCTTCTGGACTCGCCCGGATTTAAGGTAATCGTAATCTGATGAGCTGCAACAGGAGACCACCCGCTGGCGATGGAATTGCTGCAGACTCCCTTTTTCACAGCCTGCGGGGCATCCGGGCCGCTGTACGGACCGAGAAATGCGTCCCGGCTTGTGTCAAACCCGTCAACCGGGCTGTTGACTGCGTACACGGCATAGTGGTTCCTGCGCTCCCGGTATTCCGTCTTGTGATAAATGACAGAACCATCGACCTCCACTTCGCCGATATTCAGGTTTCGCTGGAAATTCTTCATATCGTCATCCGCATTCCACAGGCACCATTCCACATAGGAAAAAAGAACCAGCTCCTTTACTGCGGAGCTGTTGTTCGTCAGCTTCAGCGCATTGATCTCACAGTTATCCTCAACAGGTACAAAGGCGAGGAGAGAGGCAGACACCCCGTCCTTGGAGGAATGGAAACGGCTGTATCCGATACCGTGGCGGCACTCATAGGTATCAAGCGGCGTTCTGGTCGGCTGCCATCCGGGGTTCCATATGGTATCGCCGTCCCTGATATAAAAATACTTTCCGTTGATATCACACGGTACGTTATTATAGCGGTAACGGGTGAGACGGAGAAGCTTGGCGTCCTTGTAAAAGCTGTATCCGCCGCAGGTGTTGGAAATCAGGCTGAAAAAATCCCTGCAGCCAAGATAATTGATCCAGGGGAGCGGTGTCATGGGGGTGGTGATCACATATTCCCTGTGCTCATCATCAAAATATCCGTATTTCATAACCATCCTCCTCATTTGTTCATTTTGTCTTTTCGAAAACGTTTAAGTTATTATTAGGCTCAGTATAGACTATTTTTTTGTATAAATCAATAGAAAAAATGAATTGTCTTTTTATTTATTCTGTACTAAAATAGGCTCAAACGTTTTAGATGTGATGAACGAGGTGCAGCCATGGTTTCTATGAAAGATATAGCGAAGGAATGCGGCGTTTCCATTGCGACGGTCAGCAAGGCGCTGAACGGACATAGTGACGTCAGCGCCCGGAAGAGCGCTGAGATAAGAAAAAGAGCGGACGAGCTGGGGTATCTTCCCAACTCTTCTGCCCGCGCGCTGAAGACGAAGCGTACTTACAATCTGGGAATTCTGTTCGCGGACGAAGCGAGGAGCGGCCTTACCCATGACTATTTCAGCCGCATCATCGAAAGCTTTAAAGTGACGGCCGAGGAAAAAGGGTACGATATTACCTTTGTGAACTGCAATATGCCGAAACAACACCAGAGCTATTATGAGCATTGCCGCTATCGGGGGCTGGAGGGTATTGTGGTGGCGTGTATTGATTTTTACAGGCCGGAGACTCAGGAGCTGATCCGAAGCAAGCTTCCTGTAATCACTATAGACCATGTTTTTGACGGCAGGGTGGCCGTGGTGTCCGACAATGTGGGCGGAATGCGGGAGCTGATACAATATATCTGCAGGCAGGGGCACAGAAGGATCGCATATATTCACGGTCTGGATTCTTCGACCACACGGGCCAGGCTGGGAAGCTTTTACCGCACGCTGGCAGAGCTCGGCATAGAGATACCGGACGAATACGTGCGCGAAGCGGCATACAGGGATACGGTGGAGACTGGACGCCGGACAAATGAACTGCTGGATATGGAAGAACCGCCTACCTGTATCCTGTGTCCGGATGATTTCTCGGCTCTTGGCTGTATTAACGCCATACGGGAAAGAGGGCTGCGGATCCCGGATGATATTTCAATAGCGGGGTATGACGGGATCACGATTTCACAGGTGCTCGAGCCAAAGCTGACGACAGTCCGCCAGGATACGCAGACTATAGGAAGACGGGCGGCGGAGGAGCTGATCCGTCTGGTGGAGCAGCCAAAGACGGCTCTGGCGGAAAAAATCCTGGTCAAAGGAGCGCTGGTGCAGGGAAATTCCGTGAAAAGGCTGGATGAGCAGACGCCATCCGGATATTGGAAGGAATATATCGCGGTACAGGCGGGAAATCCGTATCTGACACAGGCACGGGACGGAGATCCGTATCTGACAGAAATACGGGGACGAAAACGTTAAAGAAAATCAAAACCGGAAAAATACACCGGCGCAAGGAGAAATCCACAGGATTCGGAGGATAAAAAGACAGATTTTTTTGAAACTGTCTTTTTATTTTGCGGTCAAAACCGAGAACCGGAAAATACCATTACCGGTGATGCCGCCAGCGACGACGCGTTTGTTATCTGGGGTTGGAATGACGATATTAAAAATATCCTGGACGGGCCGTTTAAGGAAGCATTCCCGGAAGAGTATGAGAGAATCGTATTCGTAAATACCGGCGGTTCCGATTATTACCAGAGCAAGCTGGATCCCATGCTGGATGATACTTCCAACGAGTTGTATCCAGATATGATGGGTCTGGAGGTGGATTATGTCCAGAAGTATGTTAACAGCGACTGGGTACTGCCGGTAGCGGATATCGGCATCACAGCAGATGATTACTCAAAGCAGTACCAGTATAATATAGACCTTGGAACTGACTGGGACGGCAATATAAAAGCGTTGTTCTGGCAGGCTACGCCCGGATGTATTCAGGTGCGCGCAGATCTGGCAGCTACGATCATGGAGTTTATCACATGCGATACAGAGGGTATGATCGCGATCAACGCCATGAACTCTGATTACGTAAATAACACAGACGCTATCGCAAGCATCATCGAAAGCGGCGCATCCGCAGACGGAAACGGTTTCCTGTATCCGGATGCCGGACAGAACTTCATGGAATTCTTCCTCCCGCTGGCAGACGGATTGGATGCGTCTATTGTTACGGCAGAGGATCAGCAGATCCTGTCACTGCTTGACACCCAGACAAAGGCTTACGCTACAGGCGAGAAGGATCTTGATACGGCATTAGCAGATCTGACTGCAACCATTCATGATACGTTCTCTTATCTGAGCGTAGAATAATTTTAAAAAATATTGCTGCTTAACTTGTTTCCGGCAGCAAAGTAAACTGACAAATGGCATGGGCTGCAGCAAAGTTTTTTGAGGCAGCCCTGTCTTAATTTAACAGATTTTTTCCTGAAAAGCTCTGAATCAGTACAGCTGCCCGCACAAACGAAAAAAGACGGCCTGCCGGTCAGGCATGACAGAAAAAGAATAGGGGAGTGCCATGAGAAAGAAAAAGAAAAATTCAGTCAGTTACGGCAAATGTGGGTCTGTTCGTGACGATCATTCCGCTTGTTATCGTATACCTGATCCTGTCAAAATATATCGTGGCAGGTGTTGCCCTGGGAGGTGTAAAAGGGTAAAAGACTAAAATCAGAAAACGGGCATCTTCTCACCGAAGATGTCCGTTCGTTCTCTTAACCAGGGCTACAAGGATTCGAACCTTGAAATGACGGAGTCAGAGTCCTCTATTTCTTCAAACCGATTATATACTGTTTTATCTTATTTAACAAATACTCCGCATCTTCTACCTGCTGTCTGGATTCGGCCTTATTTGCCACATAAAAATCATCATAGTCCGAAGCATTACGTATTTGTTCTGCTCTGGCAATCCTTTGATAATCTTCTGGAGT
>CAZGTY010000097.1:0-5363 GCA_964528895.1 uncultured Blautia sp.
TCATCATATGATGCCAGGGCCAAAGGGTCGAAAATCCGATGCAAGCTTGCTTTCGAAATCAGGTATCAAAGATGTCAAAATACCTTTTGCCCCAACGTCATCATATTATATCGACATTATAACCCGTATCGGAAAAAATGAAAAGCGTTTCTTTGACCCTGGAGAAACGGAGAAAATAATGCGGAACCTGTCGAAATTTATCAAAAATTGTGCAAAATGGATAAATAAAAGCAGCAAAATGAAGTTAAACACAAAAAAATATATGCAATAATTATAAAAAAAATATTGTCGGAACAAAATAATTGTAAAATATGTTCACTATTTTATATGAATATGATATAATACAGACAAATATTATATCATTGCGCATAGATTTCCGCATCCATTGCTGGAATACGGCGCTGATCGCGTCATAATTTGATTAACATACAAGAGGTGATTGCATGATAAAGAAAGAGATGATCGCCATGCTTCTGGCGGGAGGCCAGGGCAGCAGACTTGGGGTACTGACTGAGAAGGTTGCCAAACCGGCGGTGGCTTTTGGAGGGAAATACCGTATTATTGATTTCCCCCTGAGCAACTGCATTAATTCAGGCATTGACACCGTAGGAGTGCTCACTCAGTATCAGCCTCTTCGATTGAATACGCATATCGGGATCGGTATTCCCTGGGATCTGGACCGGAATGAGGGCGGCGTGACTGTTTTGCCTCCCTATGAAAAAAGTACCAGCAGCGAATGGTATACGGGAACTGCCAATGCGATCTTCCAGAATCTGGATTATATGGAACAGTATCATCCGGATTATGTGCTGATCCTGTCGGGAGATCACATTTATAAGATGGATTATGAGGTAATGTTGAATTTCCACAAGGCTAATAAGGCGGATATCACCATTGCCTGTATGCCGGTACCCATAGAGGAAGCCGGTCGTTTTGGCATTATGGTGGCGGATGAAACCGGAAGAATTACGGAGTTTGAGGAGAAACCGGAGAGGCCGAGCAGCAATCTGGCGTCCATGGGGATCTATATTTTCAGCTGGCAGGTTCTTAAGGAAGCGCTGATGGCGTTGAAGGACCAGAACGGCTGCGACTTCGGGAAGCATATCCTTCCTTATTGCAAAGAGAAGAATCAGCGCCTGTTCGCTTATGAATACAATGGTTACTGGAAAGATGTAGGCACCCTGGGCTCCTATTGGGAAGCCAATATGGAGCTGATCGATATTATTCCGGAATTCAATCTTTATGAGGAATTCTGGAAGATCTATACAAAGGGAGACATCATTCCGCCTCAGTATGTATCGGCGGAGGCGATTATTGACCGGTGCCTGATCGGCGAGGGCGCGGAGATTTACGGGGAGGTCCATAATTCCATTATCGGCCCGAATGTTATCATAGGGCGGGGCAGTGTTGTACGGGATTCCATTATCATGCGAAACTCAGCCATAAAAGAGGACTGCATTTTAAATAAAGCGATCGTGGCAGAGGATGTGGAGATCGGCAGGAATGTGGAGATCGGCTGCGGTGAGGAGGCCCCGAATGTGGAAAAGCCTGCGGTATATTCCTTTGGTATCGCTACGATCGGGGAGCGGAGCGTGATTCCGGATCATGTCCGTATCGGCAAAAATACGGCGATTTCCGGAGTGACGGTTCCGGAAGATTATCCGGGAGGGATTCTCAGGAGCGGTCAGGTAATAACGGCGAAGGATGGTGACAGAGTATGAGGGCGATCGGTATTATCCTTGCAGGCGGAAATAATAACCGCATGAGGGAATTGTCCAATAAGCGGGCCATTGCGGCAATGCCTGTCGGAGGCAGCTACCGGGCGATTGATTTTCCCCTGAGTAATATGGCCAATTCCCATATACAGAAGGTGGCTGTGCTGACGCAATATAATTCCAGGTCTCTGAATGAACATTTAAGCTCCTCCAAATGGTGGGATTTCGGGCGCAAGCAGGGCGGCTTGTTTGTCTTTACGCCTACCATTACCAAGGAGAACAGTTTCTGGTATCAGGGAACCGCTGACGCGATTTATCAGAATCTGGATTTTTTGAAGCAGAGCCATGAGCCATATGTGGTGATCGCATCCGGCGATGGAATTTATAAGCTGGATTATAATAAGGTTCTGGAGTATCATGTTGCGAAACGCGCGGATATTACCGTGGTATGCACTACCTGTCCGGAAAAAAGCGAGGTGGAGAGGTTTGGCGTTATCCGGATGAACGACGACGGCAGGATCGAGGAGTTTGAGGAAAAACCGGTGGTTTCCGCATATAATACCATTTCTACCGGTATTTACGTAATACGCAGGCGTCAGCTTATCGAATATATAGAGAGGGAAGCACAGGAAGGGCGGAATGATTTTGTCAGGGATATTCTGATCCGTTATAAAAATCTGAAGCGGATCTATGGATATACAATAGACACATATTGGAGCAATATCTCCACAGCAGAGTCTTATTACAGGACAAATATGTCCTTTCTGGAGCCGGAAAATCGGAATTATTTCTTTAAACAGGAGCCGTCCATCAAAACCAAGATTGATGATTTGCCTCCTGCGAAATATAATCCGGGCGCCGATGTGAAAAACTCTCTCGTAGCCAGCGGATGCATTATCAACGGAACTGTGGAAAATTCGGTTCTGTTTAAAAATGTGTTTGTAGGAAACAATTGTGTGATCAGGAATTCTGTAATTCTTAACAACGTATATCTGGGAGATAATACGTACATTGAAAATTGTGTTGTTGAGAGCCGTGATACAATTAAGGCGAATTCTTATTACTGCGGAGAAGAGGGAAAAGTTAAAATTGTAGTGGAGACAAGTGATCGATACGTAATTTAGTTCACAAAAGGGAACGTTTGCAATACGTATGGAAAGGGAAAGGGTAGCTAAGATGAACATTACAGATGTACGAGTGAGAAAGGTTGCAAAGGATGGCAAAATGAAAGCGGTTGTTTCCATTACCATTGACGATGAGTTTGTGGTACATGACATTAAGGTGATCGAGGGCGAAAAGGGTCTGTTTATCGCTATGCCAAGCCGTAAGTCTACAGATGGCGAATACCGGGATATTGCACATCCGATCAATTCTGCTACAAGAGACAGGATTCAGACGATTATTATTGAAAAATATCAGGAGGCGATGACTCAGGAAGCGGATACTGTGCCTTCATTCATCGACTGACAAAGCTTTGGAAGACAAAATCACAGAAATTAAGAGACAGCGCTTTCGAAAGGGAGCGCTGTTTTCATGCAATATATTACGTAATTATTACAAAAATTAAATAAAACTGTTGATTTATTTTAAAAATGTGTTATAATCTGCTGGAGAAAGCAATGAAGAGGTGTTTTATGATGAATAAAAAAATTGTTGCGTTTATCCTGGCAGGGATTATGGCATTTACTTATGGATCGTCTCCGGTTCTGGCGGATACGGAGGATGAAATTGCTGCGGCACAGGTGCAGAAGCAGGAGGCGGAAGCAGAATTGAGCCAGGCACAGGCGGAAATTGACAGTCTGGAGAGCAAGAGGGCGGAGCTTGAAAATTACCTTGCACAACTGGATGCTCAGTATAACCAGCTTACGGAGGGCCTTTCAGAGCTCAGCGTACAGGCCGGTGAAAAGGAAGAGGAATTAAAGCAGATAGAGGCGGAACTGGAGGAGGCGAAGGCAGCGGCGGAGGAACAGTATGAGGCCATGAAGATCCGGATCGCCTACATGTATGAAAACAGCGGCATGACCATGCTTCAGGTTTTATTATCTTCTGAAAGTCTGGCTGATTTTTTGAATAATGCCAATAATGTGGCAGAAATTTCCAGGTATGACAGGGACATGCTGACAAAATATGAGGAAACGAGAGCTGTTATCGCAGAGAATGAAAGCAGAGTGGAGGAGGAAGCCGCGGAGATCGACAGGCTTCTGAGCGAGCAAGAGAGCAAACGGCAGGAAATTCAGACGATGACTGAGACCACCAGCGCCAGTATCCTCTCTTATGTGAATGAGATCAGTGCGTCTCAGGAAGAGGCGGGAGTTCTTCTGGCAGAGATCAACAATGCGGATAATAATATTTCCGAATTGATGCAGCAGGCAGCTGTGGAGGCTCAGGAGATGCAGGCGGCGGAAGCTTCGGACGGTGATAGCGGCGATTCCGGTACAGCGGAGACTGCGGCGGTATCTTCCGATGCAATGAGCCAGTTTGATCCTGAGACGGATACACTTGAGTCCTCCAGCAGCTCCAGTAGCAGCGCTGTGGTGGAGGAATATTACGAGGAATCCTATTATGAGGAAGAGGAATACGAGGAAGAGACAGACAGTTCCGGACAGGGTACATATCTGGGTAACTTTATGCTGACAGGATATTGTAATTGCGCACAATGCTGCGGTACGGCCGGAAATGCCACTGCCAGCGGAGTAATGCCCAGTTCAGGGCATACGGTGGCTATGGCAGGCGTTCCTTTTGGTACGCAGCTTTTGATCAACGGAACGGTTTATACAGTGGAGGATCTGGGTACGCCTTACGGACATGTGGATATTTATTTTGACAGCCATGAGACGGCTTTGAACTTCGGGACGCAGTATGCGGACGTATATCAGTTGTAATTGGATATAAAAACAGGTGAGGCCGCAGGCCTCTCCTGTTTTTAGGTATGTCAGGCAAAAAAAATTTTTTTTGTGTATTGACAAAAGGACGGGAAATGAATATAATAACCTTTGCAGTTGGCGAAGCGTGGCTCAGTTTGGTAGAGCGCTGCGTTCGGGACGCAGAGGTCGTGGGTTCGAATCCCGTCGCTTCGACTGAGCAAAAAGGAGTTCCTCGAAACGGGGTCCTCACTAAGGAATTTAATCCTTAAAAGAAAACGGCATAGTTGGCATTACGCCAGTTATGCCGTTTTCTTTTGCGTATGCCCTTGCGGTGTAAAAGCAAGCGGGCATTTACTTTTGGTAGATTTATTCACATATCTGCGTTATAATTTTATGTTGAAAGGCGGCGTTTAATATGACAAAAATCAGATATATACCTTAGCAGGATTTCCATTTTCCCGCTGCTTAATGAAAATGAAAATTGGAACATTTCCTTAAGAGCGTTAATTTTGAACTGCTTGACCAAAGCGTATACTGAGTTTTGGAAATTATGCTGGAACATAAAATATCAGTCAGTATCCTGGTCAAAACCCGACCCTCGCCTCCGACCCGAAAAGTTCATTCGTTTTGTGCCTGATTTTGCGAGTATGACGGTAATATTCGTGTAATTTAGTGCGAAAATATAAGATTAATTCATTGATTTTTACACGATTATCCGCTATACTATGGATAACATCTTTTAAAGGAGGAAAGCGAAGGAAACTTCGTTATGCTTATGTATCGG
>CAZGTY010000098.1:0-5280 GCA_964528895.1 uncultured Blautia sp.
TGTAAAAAAAGAATCGCCTTACGGTGAAAAGTCCACTCGCAAGACGATTTACTCCATTGAGGATAATATGTTCCGCTTTTGGTATCGCTTCGTGCCGGAAAACACTTCGGTTATTTCAAGAGGCGCTGCCGATCTGGCGTATAACCGCATCGCCCCTGAACTTCCTTCTTATATGGGCGGCGTTTTTGAGGATATTTGTAAACAGTATCTTTGGAAGCTGCTCCTTGAAGGAAAATGTGCGGTAAACTTTACCGTTCTCGGCCGTTGGTGGGGAGCAAACCCCAAGACCAGATCCCAGGAAGAAATCGACATTATGGGAACGGACAAAGATACCGCCCTTTTTGCCGAGTGTAAATGGACAAATGAAAAGGTTGGCCTTGATGTGCTTGAAACACTTGTAGGATGCAGCACTATGTTCAGTTATAAGAAAACGCATTTTTATCTCTTTGCAAAAACAGGCTTTACCAAAGGCTGTATTAACAGGGCAGGCGAACTGGGCAACATAACGCTCGTTACCTATGAGGATATATCAAAAGCGTAAATAGCAGCACAAAAATTCACGATATGGATGTGTTACGATGCATAGCCTCCGGTAAATGGATAACAGGAAATGTATGACCCGGAATTATTTTAAAAGCACAAAAAGGGAGGGTGTCCCCAAAGTCATGAAATGACTTGAGGGACTGCCCTCTTTATAAATTTCGCTGAATTTTTATTTTACTACGTTTAGTTCGACCGGGCCGACAATACCGCCGCCCATAACGCCAGGAGCATCTCCCATAGCAGTGCCTACGGTTTTGCTGTAATACTCATATTGTGCATTGGCCTCTGGGTCCGCCTCATAGGCTTCCTTCAGCCCTACACGGCGGTTGGTTCTCAAAGGCTGCACATGGATTTCCAGAGTATTTTCCCCTTCAACCAGAGCAGATGTGATATCCCTCTCATAAGGAGCGTATACAAGCTGTCCCATGTCCTGTCCGTTTATAATAATTTCTGCCGCATATTTGATTTCTCCAAGACTCAGCACCAGACTCTTTTCGCCGCTTTCATATGCACTGAAGTCATCAATGGTGAACGTTGTATTATAAACGCCTTCATCGCTTACATATTTCAGCTCGCCGCTCTGGAATTCATCGCTTCCCCAGTCTCCCAGCACATCGCCTTCATAAGTCTTTGTTTCTGCTTCTGCTTTGGGAAGGTTGGTCCCAATATTATCTGCGGTTATCGTAAGGGTAAATGCACCAAGCTCTACGCTCTCTTCTGACGGGGAGTTTGCCAGTGCTTCCGGAACACCGCTTTCTGTCTCCGCATATCCGTATCCTTCTGTCTCGCAAAGAAGGATTACAGATGCATCTGCCTTCAGTTCCAGGGAGATCGTCCCGTCTGCAATATCTGCATTGTAGATCTTACCTGTATTCTGGTCAAGGAGATATCCATTCACCAGATTATCTGCCACCTGCACCTCCACCATATTGTTTTCCGTCTGGTTCATATTGCGGATATAAGCAACCTCACCGCCGCTTTCCAAAGTTCTTCTGTTCATTCTTACCTGATCATTGGAGGCATAGGTGATCTCCGGAACAACAGTTTCTCCAAGAGCAGCCGCCAGTTCTTCCGCACTGGCAGCAATTTTTACCGTATCTGCTTCCTGCATGCCTGCCGCAAGGTCTGACACCGCTGAATCCGCTTCCTGATACGCACCGTCCAGATAGCTTGGCTGACGGTTCGGCAGTTCGCCAACGAAAATAATATTAGCGCCATCTTCCGCCAGCTTCGCAAGGCTTTCCATTGTAGCCAGCGGCAACGTCTGTTTGTCAATAACAAGTGCGTCATATGCAATTCCGGATGCTGTAACTACCAGCTTGCCGTCTGTTACGGAAAGTTCATTCTGAATCACATCATCGTTCATCATATCGTACAGATATCCCTCTGTATTAAGGGTATTGATGGTATCATTTGCTTCAATAGAACCAAACAGAGGCATATATACAGCCACATCTGCGCTCTGGGTTCCGGACTGCATCACATAATTGTTACGCGCACTATACATATTCAGTGTCTTGTAATAACCGGAAAGGGAATCTGTTTCATTTGTTTCAATACCGATGGTCGGCCATGCGCGCCATCCTTCTTCTCCCCATACGCCAGCTTTTTCCTGTTCTTCCGTACCATAATAAGTTGCATTCAGTCCATGATAGAAGAAGTTCGTAACACCGGCCGTTGCCATCAGGTCATACCCTTCTTTAATGAAGGATGGGGTAAGGGTGTACGGTGTACTTCCCAGTGTGTAAACCTCGGAAGTAATCAGATTCTTGCCGTAAAGATGTGCGCCGGAGGTCACCCTCTTAAGCTGCAGTTCATCCAGTCCCTCTGTTTCCGGAATATCTACATATTTGGAGGATTTCAGAGTATCAATGGGCGGGTTGTACGCCTGCTGCCTGTAAACAAGGCCATAGTTTGCCAGTGTGGTACTGAAGCTTTCCATGCCAGCCTGAAACGCCTGATCGATCAACTGCTGGAAATCATAAGTAATTCTGGCTATTTCGTCCTCTGTCAGGTTATAGGTAAGAGGATTATTGGATGTTGTCTGGTAGGTAATTTCCGGATTCTCCGGATTCATTACCATACCAAGGTTAAAGTTTGCGGAACCGATCTCATACATGATCGGCAGGTATTTGGTAAAATCATAGCCCAAAATATTGCTGCTGTCAGAAGCTGCCTCGTAAATCTTGTCATTATAGAAATTATCATTATGGAATTCATAGCTGTCATTAAATGCAGCACGAAGGGTATCTCCATACTCTTCGGTAATGGTATAAAGGTCGCTTGGATATTCTTCATTTCCTTCAATCCAGTTCTTCACATATTCTGCAACTGCATCTGCATCCATATGATCCACCACATAATCACGTTTATCTGAATTGTAATGCAGCTCTGTAATGCCAATGCTGTTGGAATCCTCATTATAAAGGCCGATCACCTCATAGTCGCCTGCTTCCTCCGGTGTGAACATTACTTTTCCATCTTTTAAATCATCTACGGAAATCACAACTGTCTTCTCCGGATCCAGGATATACTGCTTCGTATAGGATTTGGTAATTTCTTTTGTTTCAGGGTCATAAAAATTCAACGGAGTTGGCTCTGTCTCTTCGTCACCCTCATCTCCTTCCGAAGACTCTCCGAACATACCCGCATTGGGATCAATGATGTTCGCGCCATCGGTGCTGACAATTTTGGAAATAATGACAGCCTGAAGAGTTTCATTGTTTCCGGTCCAGGTTCCTTCCGTTCCATCCGGGGCACAGTAAGCATATACAAACGGAGTAAGCTCTGTAAGATAAAGGGAACTGATCTCCACGGGCGGAACTTCCTGGGTCACTTCCGTTCCCACTGCATCTTCAGCAACCGTAATCGTCGTACGGCCAAGTCCCATGTTGCCCATGGTATCCTCCTGCTGTACGGAATCGTCGCTCGCACAATAGCCGGAACCTATATTCAGGTCAACGGTAATTCCCTTCTCTGCGGCTGCAGCAATAACAGCCTCCAGTTTTTCGTAATATTCCGGCGTATCATAGTTCAGAATATTTTCCAGATCTTCCTGGGTCGCCTCCGTCATTACAAAGCCGTTGTTAAAGGGATTGATCTCTACCGTTCCGAAGTTATTTTCTGCCAGATATTCAATCTGAGCAATCAAATCTTCTGTTTTGGCAGCTCCGCCCGGCCACCACCAACGTACGCCGGGACGGTATTGCATTGACGGCTCGGCAAACTCAGCCGCACTGATAGAAGATTCCGTAAGGGACGTTCCCTCCGCCATCACCATCCCGGAAGAAAAGACGCCTGCCGCCATAGCAGCAGTGATTACAACAACGATGCCTTTTTTTACATTTTTCTTCATGTTGCTCCTCCTTTTAAATATAATTGATTAACCTTATTGTACAAGAAAAAGCACGTACATTTGTTAAAAAAAAGATGTACAAATGTTAGGCATCCTATTTTTCCAGTTCCTTCTGCATGGAGGCTGTAATATCCTCAATGCTTTTTACTGCCCCGGAAAGGTACGCCGCCAGCTTATTTTCCATTACAATCTCCACTTCATTCGGCCATCCCTGATTACAAAAATAAAAGGCAGGAAGCTCCCTGTATTTCTCCTCAGAAAATGCGGCGCCCTTCCTGTAAAAGTCTTCCTCAATATTGTCATTGTAATCCATCAGCGCCTTTTTCAGATATTCCCCCTGAGTGGAGCCTGCATAGATTCCATATCCTCCCACCAGTGATTCACTCACATACATTTGCTGGCCTCTGTGATTTGCCGGAAGAGGAGCAAAGAAAAACTTCTGCTTTTTTTCCTCTGTATCAACTTCAGAGCTATAATACAAGGAGGTAGTGATCATCATAGCCGCCTTCTCCCGGAACAATTCCTCTGCAGCCTCCTGGTGCTTCAGCTCCAAAACCTCCCGGCTGATATATCCCTTCTCAAAAAGAGAAACATACATCCCGAGCAGGTCGTCCCAGGTACCTTCATCTGTAAATTTCGCCTCTCCGGACCTGAGCTTCCGATCAAACGCGGGATCCTCCGGATAAAGCTGGTTGGCGGCCATCTGATACAAGGCATACTGAAACCCGGAAACGTCCCGTCCCCCCGCTGTCAGAGGCTGAATCCCATGTTCCTTCAAGGTTTCGCAGCATTCCAGAAAGTCCTCCCAGCATTCCGGATAACAGAGCTGATATTCCTCAAAAAGCTCTCTGTTGTAAACAACACCCAAAGACATCCTCTGCAGGGCTTTCCCATAAACCTTTCCTTCTGAAATCAAAAGGTTTTCTTCATTTTCTTCTGAATATCCCTCCGGCACTTCATAAAGAGGCAGCAGATATCCCGCAGGGCCTATCTCTTCCACACCATTCGGGCCGGCATAGCCAAGCTGAATATCCAGAATATCTGCTGATTTTCCAGTAGCAAGGCGGCTCTTCAGTACCGTATAATACTGTTCCTCCGGATACCTGAAAAACTCCATCTGTATTTCCGGATAATACTGTTTGACGGCATCCTGAAACCTATCATCTGAAAAAATCGGTGTCATCACTGTCACGGTAATCGTTTCCCTTTCTTCTGTCTGTCCCCCGCTCTTTTGACCGCAGGATGTCAGAAAAATAACTCCTATAAGCATCAGCAGCAAAAATACTCTCTTCATTTTTCCTCCAAATATATTCTTTTTCATTTTTAAATTATATCGTACATTTTTACAATTACAAGAGTATACATTTTTGAAAACAGGATTT
>CAZGTY010000099.1:0-5086 GCA_964528895.1 uncultured Blautia sp.
ATCGGAGGAACCGCAGTAAGCGGAGGCGTGGGTAAAGTTACGAACACAATCATCGGCGCACTGGTCATCATGTCCCTTACAAACGGCATGAACCTCATGGCAGTGGATATTTCCATGCAGTATGTGGTAAAGGGTATCATCTTTATCATTGCAGTGGCATTTGACGTAAGAACACGTTCTAAATAAGAAGAATGGAAAAACGGAAAAATGACCCGCAGGGCTTTTGCCCGGCGGGTTATTTTTTACCCGGGGGAAAGGGATAAATTTCGTTTGATTTTTTTAAAAGATGTTGTATACTATTTCCCGTACAAAAGTATTTTATTTTGGGGATGAAGAAATTGGAATATCTTTTTACAAAAAAAGATCTGCGAAGACTGATCATTCCGCTGATTTTTGAGCAGGCTCTGGCTATTACCGTAGGTATGGCGGACACTATGATGGTATCCTCCGCAGGAGAGGCGGCCGTATCCGGAGTTTCGCTGGTAGATATGATAAACGTGCTGATCTTTAACGTGCTGGCAGCGCTTGCCACAGGAGGCGCTGTGGTCACATCACAGAATATCGGCGCAAGGAAAAGCGATGAAGCCTGTGAGTCCGCAAAACAGCTTCTTTATACGGTTATTATGGGAGGTGTGGCCATCGGCATCCTGTCCATTGTGTTCCGCCGCCCGCTGCTGAGGCTGTTTTTCGGAAGTATCGAGCGGGATGTAATGAATGATGCGCTTACCTATCTGTGGATATCGGCCGTTTCCTATCCTTTTCTGGCCGTATATAATGCCTGTGCGGCCCTGTTCCGTTCTATGGGAAATTCCCGCATGACTCTGAGGATATCTCTGATCATCAATGTCATCAATATTGCGGGAAACGCCCTTTGCATATTTGTTCTGAATATGGGCGTGGCGGGCGTGGCTGTTCCGTCCCTTGTATCCAGGGCGGTGGGAGCGATCATTCTCTATGTGCTCTTAAGGGATCCGGCGCGTCTTGTTCACTTTAGCCAGGGCAGGCTCCGGCTGAATTTCCGCGTAATAAAAAAGATTCTCTATATCGGGATACCAAGCGGTGTAGAGAACGGGATCTTTCAGCTTGGCCGTGTGCTGGTGGTGAGTATCATCTCTGGATTTGGCACTGTGCAGATCGCCGCCAACGGAGTGGCAAACAATCTGGACAGCATGGGTATTATTGTGGGGCAGGCCATGAATCTGGCCATGATCACGGTCATCGGTCAGTGTGTGGGAGCTAATGATGAGCGGCAGATCCGCTATTATACGAAAAAGCTGACAGGAACCGCCTATATCGGAGAGATATCGGTGATCGTTGTGATATTTGCCTTTTTAAAGCCGCTTCTCGGTCTGTACGGGCTCAGCGGGGAGACTACGGAGCTGGCTGCATTGCTGGTGTGGATTCATAATGGCAGCGCCATGGTTTTATGGCCGCTGTCCTTTGTGCTTCCCAATATGCTCAAGGCCTGCAATGATGTGAGGTATACCATGGTGGTCTCTGTTTTTTCCATGTTTGTGTTCCGGGTTGGCTTCAGCTATTTTCTGGGCGTGCGCATGGGAATGGGAGCGGTGGGCGTCTGGATCGCCATGGTGCTGGACTGGATCTTCCGGACGATCATGTTTTTAGCGCGGTACTTCAGCGGTAAGTGGAAAAAGCTATGCCTGATAGATGTGAAGGAAAAGGACAGTGTTTCTATGAAGGCTGTCTGAGAAAGATATCGGGGCGGAAACAGGAGGCAGGAAATGGGTTATTCTTTTAGCAGCAGGGTGCGATACAGTGAAACAGGCGAGGATGGCTGTCTGACGCTGCCGGGAGTGCTGGATTATTTTCAGGATTGCAGTACCTTTCAGTCGGAGTCCGTGGGGCAGGGCATGAAGGTGCTGAAAGAGCGCGGGAGAGTCTGGGTACTTTCCTCCTGGCAGGTGGTGATAGACCGTTATCCCGGACTGGGAGAGGAAATCGTGCTCAGCACCTGGCCATATGAGTTTAAGGGCTTCAGGGGGCTCCGTAATTTTACGATGGATACGGCTTCCGGTGAACGGCTGGCCTGCGCCAACTCTTACTGGGCCAATCTGGATCTGAAAAAGGGTGTTCCCGCGAAGCTTACGGAGGAGGACATCAGGGGCTATGTCCGGGAGGCGAAGCTGGATATGGAGTACGCGCCCAGAAAGATCGCTCTGCCGGAGGATTTTTTCAAGGCGCCGCCCTTCTGCGTGCAGAAGCATCATCTGGATACAAACCATCATGTTAATAACTGTCAGTATGTGGTCATGGCGGCAGATTATCTGCCGGAGGGCTTCATGGTCCGGCAGCTCAGGGCGGAATATAAGAGGCAGGCGCGTCTGCAGGATGTGATCGTTCCGGAGTATGCAGCGGAGGAGAATCGGGTGACGGTTCTTTTGGGAGACGAATGCGGAAATCCGTATGCAGTTGTGGAATTTAAATAAAAATTGTCCGGATATAAGGGATTTGTGTGAAAAAACTTCTTGTGAAGAAAGACAGAATCCCTTATAATTTTTATAAGCATATGGTTAATGTGTAAGCAAAAACGAAGGGGGAAATCATATGAGATATTTATTGGGTATAGATAATGGCGGCACTTTTTCAAAAGCGGCCATTTTCGACGAGGATGGCGGCCAGATCTCCGTTGCCAGCGTGCCTACGGTGACGCTCACGCCGAAACCGGGATATACGGAGAAGGATCTGGACGAGCTCTGGGAGGTGAACGCCCGTGCGATTCGCCAGGCTATCGAAAAAAGCGGCGTTGATCCGGCTGACATTGCGGGAGTCTCCTTTTCCGGCGCGGGCAAGGGACTCTACATGATAGGCCACGACGGAAGGCCATCCTATAACGGGATCATGTCCACGGATACCAGGGCCTGGGCGCAGGTGGAAAGGTGGTATAAGGACGGCACCAACAAAAAGGTTTATGAAAAGACCTTCCAGGAGATCCTGGCCGTGCAGCCCGTAAGCCTGCTTGCCTGGTTTAAGGATAATCAGCCGGAGGTTCTGGAAAATACAAAATACATCTTTGCAGTGAAGGATTACATCCGCTATATGCTCACGGGGGAAGCCTACAGCGAGTATACGGACTGTTCGGGCGGAAATCTGGTCAATATGGTGACAAAACAGCATGATAAAGAGCTGATGGCGCTCTACGGGCTGGAGGATTGCTATGAGAAGCTTCCTCCGCTGCGCTACTCGGCGGATATCTGCGGCCATGTGACAAAAGAGGCCGGCGAAAAAACGCTGCTTCCGGAGGGCATCCCTGTGGCTGCCGGCATGTTTGACGTAAATGCGTGCGGCATTGCCTCCGGCCTTTCGGATGAGGAGCAGATGTGCATGATCGCGGGGACCTGGAGCATCAATGAATTTATCGGAAAGGCGCCGGTGACCAACGGTACGGTGGCTCTGAATTCCATGTTCTGTATGCCGGGTTATTTTCTGATAGAAGAGAGCAGCCCTACATCGGCGGGAAATATGGAGTGGTTTATCCGGAATCTAATGAGTTATGAGAAGGAAGAGGCCAAAGCGAAGGGCGGTTCCGTTTATGATATCACCAATGAGTGGGTGGCATCCATCGAGCCTCAGGATAATAATATTATTTTCCTGCCCTTCCTGAACGGCTCCAATGAGGACGCGCTGGCCAAGGGAACTTTTGTGGGCCTGACCGCATATCACAATAAAAAGCACATGCTCCGTGCCGTGTACGAGGGGATCGTGTTCTCCCATGTGACCCATGTGAAAAAGCTTCTCAGAAACCGTGAGATCCCGAAGAGCATCCGCCTTTCCGGCGGCGCGGCAAACTCCGATGTATGGGTACAGATCTTTGCGGATGCCCTGCAGATTCCCATTGACGTGGTGGGAGACAAGGAGCTCGGCGCGCAGGGAGCCGCAATGGCGGCGGGAATTGCGGCAGGCGTTTACCAGGATTATCAGGAGGCCATCAGCCGTACAGTAAGGATCACCAAAACCATCATGCCCCGCCCGGAGTATAAAGAGATTTATGAGGAGAAGTACGCCACATACCGTGCGGTGATCGACGGGCTGAGCAGTGCATGGGAGCGCTTTAAAAACTGAGCTTGCTGTAGGGTTTAAAAGCTGAACCTGCTGCGGGGAACGGCAATAATCCGTCGTTTCCGGTAAATATTAATTTTCAGGAGAAACATATGAGAGCATATACATTAGGTTTGTATGAAAAGGCTATGCCCGGCGTTCTGACATGGAAAGAAAAGCTGGAGACAGCCAGGGCTGCTGGCTATGATTTTTTGGAGATCAGCATTGATGAGACAGATGCGAAGCTGTCCCGGCTGGACTGGAGCAGAGAGGAGCGCCGGGATCTGGTAAATACCATGTATGAAGCGGGGCTTCCGATCCGCACCATGTGTCTGAGCGGTCACCGGAAATATCCCATCGGCAGCAGTGATCCCGAAATCTGTGCCCGGGGTATGGAGATTATGGAAAAGGCTATTCAGCTGGCGGATGATCTGGGGATCCGCATTATTCAGCTGGCGGGGTATGACGTGTATTATGAGGAATCTACGCCGGAAACCGTGGAGCGTTTCGGGGAGAATCTCAGGAAATGCGAGCGGATGGCTGCAAGAGCGGGCGTAATTCTGGGCTTCGAGACTATGGAGACCGAATTTATGAACACGGTGGAAAAGGCCATGGTCTATGTAAATAAAGTGAATTCTCCTTATCTGGGGGTTTATCCGGATATGGGAAATATTACAAATGCCGCCGTAACCTATGGCACGGATGTGCTGGCCGATATACGCACGGGAGCGGGCCATCTGGATGCGGTGCATCTGAAGGAAACCGTTCCGGGAGTTTTCCGTGAGGTGCCGTTCGGCGCCGGCCATGTGGATTTTAAGACAGTGATCGAAGAGACGTGGAAGGCCGGGGCGCGCAGGTATGTGACAGAGATGTGGTATACCGGTAATCCGGAATGGAAAAAGGATCTGGATCATGCGGTGGGGATGATGCGGCCCCTTCTGGATGTACAGGAATAAAAGGGGAAAAAGCGGTACCGTTTCTCTGCAGATTGCAGGGAGCAGAGCGGGGAGCGGTACGGCGAAATAAAATA
>CAZGTY010000100.1:0-5003 GCA_964528895.1 uncultured Blautia sp.
TTCGCCGTGAAAACATTCCGGATTGTATAAGAAATCCCCACAAGCAAGCGTATTTGCGAGCCTGCGGGGATTTGTAAGGGGAGGATATAAGTATTTCTGAATTTGTCTTTGGTAATGTTGTTCGATTGAAGGGGGTTCCAATGAACATTAGTATTATGGCCGTCGTATGCAAGGATTATACACGAAGAATTATTTTTTAAAAAAATTTTATAAAAAGAATAAAAGGATTTTTAAACAAGATTTTTAAACAATAATACAATAAGATTTGTTTTTTAAGGGGAAACATGATATAATGAACTCCGATACGCGGCAGTGGAAGGATGTACGGATTCCTGCCGGGGAACAGAATCCCATATATGTGGAAGAGGTCAGCTGTTCAGCGGATGGGATCTGACGGACTGCTGGACAGATATGAATAAATCATTGGAAAAGAGGATGAAACAAATGAGCGATAAGACAATATTAGAACAGTGGCGCACCATCGCCTATAATGAACAGGCTGATAAAAAAGAACTTCAGAAATTCTGGGCTACTTATTTTAATATTGAAAAAGGAATTTATGAGCAGCTTCTTTCTGAACCGGACGTGGTGGTTACCGGTACTGTAAAAGAGCTCGCGGAAAAATATGGTCAGGAAATACTTACCATGGTGGGATTTCTGGACGGTATCAACGACAGCTTAAAGGAGCCGAACCCCATCGAGACCATGGATGAGGACACAACTGTAAATCTTGGCTTTGACAAAGAGCTTCTGTACAAGAACATGGTGGATGCAAAGGCTGACTGGCTGTATGAGCTTCCTCAGTGGGAGGCCATTTTCACGGCGGAGAAAAGAAAAGAGCTGTATCTGGAGCAGAAGAAATCCGGTACGATTGTGAAGCCGAAAAAAGTAGGGCGAAACGATCCCTGTCCTTGCGGCAGCGGCAAGAAATATAAACACTGCTGCGGAAAATAATGAAAGTAAAAAAGGATCTGGATTATATTATTGTGCTGGGCGCTCATGTGGACGGAACCCGGCTGACGCTGGCCCTTCTGGAACGCACCAGAAGGGCTTTGCAGTATCTTGAGGAAAATCCAGGCACCAGGGCAGTCCTGTCGGGAGGCCAGGGTACCGGTGAAGCCATTACGGAGGCCAGGGCTATGTATAATTATTTGACGGAATGTGGAATTGCTCCCGGAAGGCTGCTGCTGGAAGAAAAATCTACCACTACGAAGGAAAATCTCTGCTTTAGTATGAAGGTTATCGGTACCCGGGATGTTTCCGTGGGTGTGGTAACCAACAATTTCCACGTATTCCGGGGGACAGCTATCGGGAGAAAATGTGGATTTCGGGAGGTTTATCCCATCCCTTCCCCATATCGTACCTGGCGGCTGTTCTTTTATATTCCCAGGGAAATTCTGGCGATACTGAAGGATAAACTGTTGGGAAATCTTTGAAACTGTTTTTTATTCTGCCATTTTTCGTGGGGAGTTTTGTATTTATGGAAAAGACCTCACAGAAAATTCACAGAAACCCACATTTCTTTTCAGGTTTATTTCAGGCTTTTTCCGTATACTGTAACAGTCGGCATAGATTTTTTGCGACAGAAAGGATGATCAAAATATGAAACAAAAATATCTGGCTTTACTTTTAGGATCGATTATGTGTATTTCAGCTCTGAATGGAGCGGGTACGGCGGTTTTTGCGCAGGATGTACAGTCAGCAAATGAAGAGAACGTACCGCCGGAGGGAGAAGAAGGTCAGCCGCCGGAAAAACCGGAGGGTGAGGAAGGCCAGCCGCCGGAAAAACCGGAGGGTGAAGAAGGCCAGCCGCCGGAAGGCGAAGACGGCCAGCCACCGGAAATGCCGGAGGGGGGACCGGGAGGACAGCCGGGCGGAGCAGGGGCCCAGGGCCAGCCTGAGAGCTACGAGGCGGTAACAGAATATACTGAGGACACGGAGACTGATGGAGAAATTTATGAATCCACAGGCAAAGATGAAAATGCCATTCATATTTATGGCGGAGCTGCGGTTTCTATAAAGAATGGGCAGGTCAGCAGAGTTTCAGAGGAGAGTACGGGCGGTGATTCCTCCAGCTTTTATGGAGTGGGCGCGGCAATCCTTGCAAGCGATGGAACGGCATATGTGAGCGGAACTACGATTACGACAGATGCGGCGGGCGGAGCCGGACTGTTTGCTTATGATCAGGGAACGGTCTATGTATCCGACAGTACGATCACCACAAAGCAGGATACCTCGGGAGGCATTCATGCAGCGGGCGGCGGAACGCTTTATGCATGGGATCTGAATGTTGAGACGGACGGAGGATCCTCTGCAGCTATCCGCAGCGACAGAGGAGGCGGAACCATGGTGGTAAACGGCGGAAGCTATACCTCCAATGGAGTTGGTTCCCCGGCTATTTACTGTACGGCGGACATTGCTGTAAACAATGCGGACCTGACCGCTGCCGGTTCGGAGGCCGTTTGTATAGAGGGATTGAATTCGATTCATCTTTATGATTCCCGGCTTACGGGAAATATGGGTGATGATGAGCAAAATGACTGTACCTGGAATGTGATCCTGTATCAGAGTATGTCCGGTGATTCGGAGGAGGGAAACAGCACCTTTGAGATGAACGGAGGAACGCTTACAGCCGGGAACGGAGGCATGTTCTATACCACGAACACGGAGAGCACCTTTACGCTGTCCAATGTGGAGATCGTATATCCGGAGGAAAATGATTTCTTCCTGAAATGTACCGGAAATGCCAACCAGCGGGGTTGGGGCCAGACCGGCGGGAACGGTGCGGACTGCCTGTTTACGGCGGTGAGCCAGGAAATGCAGGGCGATATAATATGGGATACCATCAGTAATCTGGATCTGTATATGACAGAAGGCAGTACTCTGACCGGAGCGGTAGTAAATGATGAAAGCTGTGCCGGTGAGGGCGGCGACGGATATTGTGACATGTATATCAGTGAGGATTCCACCTGGACGGTAACGGGCGACAGCGCTCTGCGGAGCCTTAGCTGCGCGGGTACGATCATGGACTCTTCAGGAAATACGGTTACCGTGGCGGGAACGGACGGAACGGTTTATGTGGAGGGCACCAGCTCCTACACCATTACGGTAGAGACATACAGTGACAGTGCGGATCTTTCTGGTGCGTCCCAGACTACGGAATGGAGTAATTACGAGGTAGAAAAGCCGGACACTCTGGCGTAATACAGGTAACTGAGTAAAAGTAAGTAAATGACCTGTATATAGTGAAGAAAAAGGGCATTGACAAACAGTTTTTTCAAAGATATAATGAGGAACGTAATACAGATTAACACGTTGATGAGACGAGTAGGCTGCGGAAAGTTACAGAGAGAGGCACATTTGCTGGAAGTGCCTTAACGGGAAACAGTTGAAAACTACCTCTGAGTGGCCCTGATCCGGCCCGGTGATTCCGTTATCATCATAGAGTGGCTGAATGACGGAAGGTTGTTCGGCAAGCAGGGTGGAACCGCGAGAAATTCGTCCCTTACAGTGCAGGTGCATTGTAAGGGACATTTTTTTAAGGAGGAAATTGATATGATCATTACATTAAAGGACGGCTCTGTGAAGGAGTACGCGGAAGGGAAAAGTGTCATTGATATCGCCTGTGATATCAGTGAGGGACTGGCCCGTGCCGCATGTGCAGGCGAGGTAAACGGAAAAGTGGTGGATCTGCGCACAGTTTTGAACAGTGACTGTGAATTGAATATTCTTACCTTTGACAGTGAGGGAGGAAAGGGCGCGTTTCGCCATACGACCTCACATATTATGGCGCAGGCCATCAAGCGCCTGTATCCGGATGTAAAGCTGGCTATCGGTCCGTCTATTGCAGAGGGATTTTATTACGATGTGGACAGCGACACTCCCATCACTGCGGACGACCTGGAAAAAATTGAGACAGAGATGAAAAAAATCGTGAAGGAAGGTCTGAAGATCACCAGATTCACGAAGCCCAGAAGCGAGGCCATCGCTTATTTCCAGGAGAAAAACGAGCCCTATAAAGTGGAGCTGATTCAGGATCTTCCGGAGGACGCGGAGATCAGCTTTTATCAGCAGGGCGAATTTGTGGATCTCTGTGCCGGGCCTCATCTGATGACCACAAAGCCGGTGAAAGCATTTAAGCTTACTTCTTTGGCAGGCGCATATTGGCGCGGCAGTGAAAAAAATAAGATGCTCACCAGGATCTACGGAACCTCTTATACGAAAAAGGCGGATTTGGAAGAGTACGTTACACGCCTGGAGGAGGCAAAAAAACGTGATCACAGAAAGCTTGGCAGGGAGCTGGGCCTTTTCCTGATGAGAGAGGAGGGACCGGGCTTTCCGTTTTTCCTTCCCAAGGGCATGGTCCTGAAAAATACTCTTTTGGATTATTGGAGAGAAATTCACAATAAGGCCGGATACGTGGAGATTTCCACACCGATCATGCTGAGCCGCCACCTTTGGGAGACATCGGGCCATTGGGATCACTATAAAGAAAATATGTATACAACGGTCATTGATGAGACGGATTTTGCCATCAAGCCCATGAACTGTCCAGGAGGCATTCTGGTTTATCAGTCTGAGCCACGTTCCTACCGTGATCTTCCCCTGCGTTTGGGTGAGCTGGGCCTGGTACACCGCCATGAAAAGTCCGGCCAGCTTCACGGCCTTATGCGTGTGCGCTGCTTTACACAGGATGACGCGCATATCTTCATGATGCCGGAGCAGATCCGGGATGAGATCAAGGGCGTTGCAAGGCTGATCGATGAAATATATCAGTTATTTGGCTTTAAGTATCACGTAGAGCTGTCCACACGTCCGGAGAATTCCATGGGAAGCGATGAAGACTGGGAGATGGCGACCGATGCGCTTCGCGGCGCTCTGGATGATCTGGGCCTGGACTATATGGTAAACGAGGGCGATGGTGCATTTTACGGACCGAAGATTGATTTCCATCTGGAGGATTCCATCGGAAGAACCTGGCAGTGCGGTACCATTCAGCTTGA
>CAZGTY010000101.1:0-3348 GCA_964528895.1 uncultured Blautia sp.
TTACCCCATATATACGAAAAAGCCCAGCTTTTTCTGGACTTTTTCGACAGACTGGTAAATAAAGGCCCTTGTCATTACTCGCCCGAACCAAACTCTGAAAAGATAGGGAACGTTTTCGGCGATAAAATAGGATCAAAATTGCATACCTGAAATTGTCTCTCCTTATCAAACTGATATAATGTATAACCATAACTATCTGGCTGGCCTTTGGGTACAAGTCGCCTTTCAAGCCAGTCATTAGTAAGGAAAGAAACCTGTTCTCCAAGTCTCCAAAAACGAGAATATGTCCCAAAGTCTAAAATAAGAATAGCCATGTCTTTTTTGTCTATAATTGAAAATCGCCGTCCTGTTTGTGCAATGTGCAAAACTCTCGCATCTATAAGACCTTTGATTGCAGGGTGCTCCAGCAAAGTTTCCTCTATAATAAAACCGCGTGTACGGTTCTTTGAGACAACATATGTAGCTAATTCGGAAAGGGCCTCTTTTTGCTTTGGTGTGAGTGCATTTTCTTTCTCTATATGATACCATTCATTAGCAGCATTATAGACTGTTTCAGAACTAATCCATCCTGATGAGTTTCCAAGTCCATCCATCTCAATAATGCAATGATCCATAATTGTAATAAAATCCCTGGGATTTCCTTCAGATGCTCTAACAAGAAGAAGCGAACTATTAAGATCTTGAAATAGAGTTGTTCTAAAATCTGCATCGGTCATATTTCCTATAACGCCGCTGGCCTTCAAATGCTTCCATAATATTCTGTAAAGATTTGAATATACTTTTGCAGGATTTCTGTCGCACATATACAGATCATCAAGATCCATCGCAACATTTATATCAGGTCCAATTTCTAAACCATATATAATACCCTTGTCTCTAATACAGTACTGCGTTCTTCCCCTCACAGCAGCGATTTTAATAGTAGTATACGGGTTAGGTATAAAGCAGTGACGTAAAAACTCCGCAAAGTGTGGCTGTATATCTATTGGAATATTAGACCATTCATCAATAAGGATAACAAAATTTTTGCATGTAATTTCAGATAAACGCTTTATGCAATGAAAAATATTGGGGAACACAATTTTGTTATAGGAAGTACCAGATGTTTTGTGTTCGGCTTCAGATTTTCGACCTTTCTGTATATCTTCATTGTACTCCAAACCTGCTGTTGGAGCCGAAGAAAAGGAGACGGAAAGGCCCCCATGCACTGTTTCAGACTTCGTTAAAGTATTACTCTCAATACGCTCGTAGTTGTTAATTGTGCCACCTTTTGCATAGCATTCTGAACGCAGTATATCTAAAAGAGTCGTAATTTCAGGACAATTATGTACTGAAATATCCTTTTGGCTATTTCCAAAATAGTTCGTCAGATCTCTATGAATGTCAAATAAAAAATCGCGAATTAATTGTATTGCACGATGTTTTTCAGGAAATTGTTTATCTGAAATAGATGCCGCACTTCCTGCTGTTTTGCAATCAAAGTAAATGCAATGACACTTTTCAGATTCAAGCTTATGCTTTAAAACAAATAAAGTGTGTGTTTTTCCTGTCCCCCTTCTACCTTGAATAATTTGATGATTAAAATTACTTAAATGAGAAATAATATTACAATCATAAAAAGACTCAACAGCCTCCTGCGAATCTATACGTTCTGCCCGCCTGGCAATGTTTTGAATTGCCGTTTTGATGGATGGATCTGATAAAATAGAAGCCATAAAACATTCCCCTTTTGAATATCTTGATTAATCATATGTTTTATCGACAAATTATAAAGGTAGTTCTTATATGCCAAAGGTGCGATTATTGTTCTATGGAAATGTTCTATTAAACAAACTTTAGGTTTGAAATGACTTAATTCCTATGTACGCATAATTTGGAATCATCATTCTTTCAATCCATATTATAGCATAACAAATAAAAATTACCATACTCATCAACACAAATATCATAGCTGTCTGTGCAAGAGAACAGTTTTAAATGCTGAATATTCCGCTTAATGGATACCCTCTTGATCTTTTACTATTTTGCAACAAGAATGGTCTTAGTCGATGTCGTATAAGGAGTACGGAACTCGCTCAGCGCTTCTTGGAGCTTTTCGCGAATTTGCCCGAGCCGTTTATAGCAGTTGATGAATCTAATGCACAACCCAGAAATACACATGCTTAACCATACGAGATTCTGAGTTTTGTCAAAAGGATCTGTTAGCCAATGCCAACACTCTGCGAAAAGGCAACTGGTACATTGAATATTTTCAAGTTGCCCGGATTGAGGAAATAGGCTTGGACCGGGAAAAACTCCACCTATACAGCAGTAGGCAGCCATGGTAGAATGAGGGTGTATTTCAGGGCGGAGTAAGTTAGGGCGGAGTAAGTTAGGGTGGAACGGCGAGGAAAGGGGGATAAAGTGCGCCCTCCGCTGGACTGATGCGGCCTGGAAGAATAAAATAGGACAAGAACGACTGTAATTGCTCAGGAGAGCGGTTGCGGTCTTTTTTTGTTTCCAGAAAGGAGTAGTGCAAATGGAATGACAGAAAGCAAATTGGTTGAACTGAGTTATTATGACCCTAAAGCGCAGACGCGGCTGACAGCCTATGCAGATACCATCATCCTGGACCGCAATGAAAAGGGCGGCGTCATCAGCGCCATCCGGTTCGGCGGCTACCCAGAGGTAGTGCGGGCCTTAGCCGACGCCATCTATGGCGGCGCTACCATTGAAGCGACGCAAAACAATGCCACCCACCGACTTCAGAGCAACCTCAAGGGCTATCAGCGGCAGCTTACCCATGATGGGGTCTATGCCACAGCCACACTCATGGCAAGCGATGATGCGCAATCCGACGTTCCGACTTCGGATGTGGAGGAAACTGAAGGCGAAGGACAGCAGACGCTCCAGCCCCGCAAGTGCTACATCTTCTGCCCAGCAGGAGACCGTGACCGGCTGTTTGAGGAATTGGACCGTAAAACAGCAGCGCCGCTGATCCCGGCGTTCCGGGACTATGTGCTGGATGAGCTGGAACGGCGGGGCCATCTCCGGCGTCTTCAAGTGTTCTCTCTCAAGGAGAGACTGGATGCCTGGGTGCTGGAGCTGCGGCCGGATGATGAAAATGTGGTACAGGTGCTGGAGGACGGCCTGAAAAGCGGAAAGATCGCCGTCCCAGGGGCTGTTCCCGGTACGCTGGACGGATTTGAGAAAGTGAACAATGTCACTGACTATCTCAACACCTTTGGCGTCACGGTGGCGGACCGCATCCGAAATCAGTTCATGCCACTGTTTGACCCGGCATCCGAGCCGCTGTCGGAAGAGGTTCTGGCCATCAACGACTGCATCCGGGAACGGGCGGGCTATTCC
>CAZGTY010000101.1:3448-4949 GCA_964528895.1 uncultured Blautia sp.
TATCCGGCTGTTATCTGGAACCGCCGCAGGAAAGGGTTCCTGTGTCCTGACTGTATGGAGCCGATGCAGATGGAGATCAGCGAAGATGGAGTAAGATACCCTGTCAATGCCGATCAGTTTTTCTTTCAGACGGAACGCAAGAGGAATCACAAGTGCCCCAATTGCGGCAGCGTGCTGTGGGCGCCGGTCAATCCCGGCAAGCGGATCCCGTGGGTCAAGATCGGCGGCTATGGCTGGGTTTACCGGCATGGCGCCAGAGCCCATCTGGCCCGCACAAAAAATGAATCCGTAACGGATCAAATCATGCAGATCGCAGAGAACCCGGAGGGTTATTTCCCCACCAAAGGTGCCCGCCGCCGCTATCCGCTGAGTACCTACATCAAAAAGAAGATGAAGGGAAAAATCGGCAGCCTGCTGTGCGATGAACTCCACGAATACAACAATGCCAGCGGCCAGGGTGACGCTATGGCCGAACTCTACGGCGTAGCGGAGCTGTTTGTCGGTATGACCGCCACTCTTATCAACGGCTATTCCTCCGGCATCTTCCATCTGCTCTACCGCATTGTCCCCGGGCTCATGCGCAAGGACGGCAAGAGCTACCGCAGACCGGGCGACTTTGATGCAGAGTACGGTGTGTTGGAAAACACCTATGAGATCAGGGATGGAGACTACAACTCCAACCGTCGTACTACCAAGCGCAAGACAAAGGTGCGGCAGCTTCCCGGTGTATCGCCGCTCGTATTCTCCCGTTTCCTGCTGGAGTACACCGCCTTTCTCTCCCTTTCGGATATGGAGCAGGATCTTCCCGACTATGAGGAAATTCCCGTCCCTATTGACATGCCGGAAGATGTGTCCAGCGCATACAAGGGAGTTGAGCGCATCTTGCAGATCGTTTTGAGATCGGACCGGCGGGCAGCGCAGAAAATACTCTCCACCTACTTAAATCTGCTGACGGTCTATCCCGACCAGCCCTATGACCAGCCTACCGTAATCCATCCTATCGACGGTACCCCTCTTGTTGTTCCGGAAACCCTGGGGAATTTTGAGCGGATACTGCCTAAGGAGGAAAAGACGCTGGAAATCGTGCGGCAAAAGGCAGCCGCAGGCGAGCGAGTGCTGATCTATACCAGCTGGACACGGACCGATTCTCAGGAAAAGCTTCTAAAGCTGCTGCGCGAGGAGGGTTTCCGCGCAGAGGT
Organism: uncultured Blautia sp.; assembly: GCA_964528895.1. Taxonomy (GTDB): domain Bacteria; phylum Bacillota; class Clostridia; order Lachnospirales; family Lachnospiraceae; genus Blautia_A. The sequence goes on from CAZGTY010000101.1 coordinate 4,648, forward strand.
TCTGCTACCTAAGGTGCCAACAGAAAAGCGGGAGGAATGGGTGGAAAAGCGTGTAAAAGCAGGCTTGCAGGTACTCATTACAAATCCAAAATGTGTAGAGACAGGTTTGGATTTAAATGCTTTCACGACCCTGATCTTCTACTCTATGGGTTATAGCCTCTTTACGCTGAGACAGGCGTCGCGGCGTTCCTGGCGCATCAATCAGACTGCGCCGCGGGTTGAGGTCTATATGCTCTACTATGCCGACACCATGCAGGCCAAGGCTATGAAGCTGATGGCCTCCAAGCTGGCGGTAGCCGGGA
>CAZGTY010000102.1:0-4753 GCA_964528895.1 uncultured Blautia sp.
TATTAAAGCCTGAAAAAATGGAAAAATAAAGGGGCGTCAAGAAAAAATACTTGACGCCAAGGGAAAATTACGGTATGATACCCAAGGTGATATCAGATGGAAAAGTTTGTGGAACAGACGTTATTGTACGATTTTTACGGAGAGCTTCTCACGGAGCGTCAGCGCCAGGTCTATGAGAGCGTTGTGCTGGAGGATTATTCTCTGAGCGAGGTGGCGGAGGATCTGGGGATCAGCCGTCAGGGAGTCCATGATATGATCCGGCGGTGCAATAAAACGCTTGAGGGATATGAGAGCAAGCTTCATCTGGTAGAAAAATTCCTGAATATCAGGCAGCAGGTGAAGGAAATCAGCCGTCTGGCGGAGAAACTGGATGCCCCTGAGATCCTGAGAATTTCCGGGGAGATTTTAGAGGAGTTATAGAGTATGGCATTTGAGAGCTTGACTGAAAAACTGCAGAACGTATTTAAAAAGCTCCGAAGCAAGGGACGCATCACGGAGGAGGACGTTAAGATCGCCCTGAAAGAGGTGAAGATGGCTCTCCTTGAGGCGGATGTTAATTTTAAGGTTGTGAAACAGTTTACGAAAGCAGTTCAGGAGCGGGCGGTGGGCCAGGACGTTATGAACGGCCTGAATCCCGGTCAGATGGTGATCAAGATCGTAAACGATGAACTGGTCAGTCTTATGGGCAGCGAGACCACGGAGATTCCTCTGAAACCGGGCAATGACATTACCGTGATCATGATGACCGGCCTGCAGGGCGCAGGTAAGACCACCACGGCGGCGAAGCTGGCCGGAAAGCTGAAATCCAGGGGCAAACGGCCTCTGCTGGTAGCCTGTGATGTGTACAGGCCCGCGGCGATCACTCAGCTGCAGGTAAACGGTGAGAAGCAGGGCGTGGAGGTTTTCTCCATGGGTGATAAGCAGAAGCCGGTGGACATTGCAAAGGCAGCCATGCAGCATGCGAAGGAGCATCAGCAGAATGTGGTGCTGATCGATACGGCAGGACGACTTCATATTGATGAGGATATGATGCAGGAGCTGGCGGATATTAAAGAAAATATCAAGGTGGATACGACGGTGCTCGTGGTGGATGCCATGACAGGGCAGGATGCGGTAAATGTGGCCAGTTCCTTCACCGAAAAGGTGGGGATCGACGGAGTGATCCTGACAAAGATGGACGGCGATACCAGAGGCGGCGCCGCGCTTTCCATTAAGGCGGTGACAGGAACCCCCATTCTTTATGTGGGTATGGGTGAGAAGCTCTCGGATCTGGAGCAGTTTTATCCGGACCGTATGGCTTCCAGAATCCTTGGCATGGGCGACGTCATGAGCCTCATTGAAAAGGCGGAGGCGTCGGTGGATCAGGAGCAGGCCGCGCAGATGCAGAAGAAATTAAAGAAAATGGATTTTGATTTCAATGACTATCTCACCAGTCTGGAACAGATGAATAACATGGGTGGAATCGGAAGTATCCTGAATATGCTCCCTGGTATGGGCGGAAGGATGAAGGATATTGAGGGAATGATCGATGAGAAGGCCATGGAACGGACCAGATCCATCATTCTTTCCATGACGCCCCAGGAGAGGGGCAATCCCTCTGTCCTGAACGTATCCCGCAAAAACCGTATTGCCAGAGGCGCGGGTGTGGATATTGCCGAGGTAAACCGTCTGGTGAAGCAGTTTGAGCAGGGACGGAAAATGATGAAGCAGATGCCCGGTATGATGGGCGGAAAAATGGGTAAAAGAGGCGGCTTTAAGCTACCCTTTTAAATAAAACAGTTACCATAGAAAAATAAAACAAATAAATGGAGGAAAACAAAAATGGCGGTAAAAATCAGATTAAGAAGAATGGGAAAGAAGAAAGCACCTTTCTATAGAATTATTGTTGCGGATTCCCGTTCCAAACGTGACGGAAGATGCATCGAAGAGATCGGTACCTATGATCCCAACACGGAGCCGAGCACAATTAAAGTAAATGAGGAAGCGGCGAAGAAATGGCTTGCGGAGGGCGCTCAGCCTACGGAAGTAGTTGCCAAGATCCTTAAGGTAGCTGGAATTGAGAAATAATAGAAATACGGGATGTATTTCTGTTTCGTCCATCGGGACAGGCAGGGAGGTACGTAATGAAAGAACTGGTTGAAGTAATTGCAAAATCTCTTGTTGAAAATCCAGATGAAGTAGTTGTTACCGAAAGCGAAAAGGAAGATGCAGTTATCATCGAACTGAAAGTCGGGCCTTCTGACATGGGCAAAGTCATTGGACGTCAGGGGAGAATTGCAAAAGCAATCCGCACCGTAGTCAAAGCGGCTTCATCAAAGAGCAGCAAAAAAGTCATTGTTGACATTCTGCAATAAAACAGAGTCCTGCGGTGAAGGATTCTCCAAACAGGGGCTGTGGATACCATAGCTCCTGTTTTTGGCATGTGATCGAATAAGGAGATAAAATGGAAGATTTATTGAAAGTCGGCGTGATCACCACGACACACGGGGTGCGCGGCGAAGTAAAGGTTTTTCCAACCACAGATGCACCTGAGCGCTTTCTGGAACTGGATTATGTATTGTTGGACACAGGCAGGGAACTGAAGCGGCTGGAGATTCAGAATGTGAAGTTCTTTAAAAATATGGCCATTTTGAAATTTCAGGACTTTGACAATATCAACGATATTGAAATATATAAGGGAAAGGATCTGTGGATTCCCAGAGAAGAGGGACAGGATCTTGGTGAAAATGAATATTATGTGGCGGATCTTCTGGGTATGGATGTGGCGCTGGAGGACGGAAGCCATTTTGGAATATTGAAGGACGTTATGGAAACCGGCGCTAATGACGTGTATGTTGTCACCACAGAAGATGGAAAAGAGGTTCTGCTTCCGGCCATCCGGGAATGTATTTTGGACGTGGATGTGGAAGCAGGCAAAATGACGGTACATTTGATGAAAGGACTTTTATAAATGAACTTTTATGTTTTGACCCTGTTTCCGGAGATGATCCTGCAGGGAATGCATACCAGCATTACCGGGAGGGCTATTGAGAAGGGCTGCTTATCCCTGAAGGCAGTTAATATCCGTGATTATGCCTTTAATAAGCATCAGAAAGTGGACGATTATCCATACGGCGGAGGCGCCGGAATGCTTATGCAGGCGGAGCCGGTATATCTGGCTTATGCTTCCATAGCAGAGCGGCTGAACAAAAAACCGCGCGCGGTTTATCTTACTCCTCAGGGGAAGGTATTCCATCAGGATATGGCCTGCGAGCTGGCCAGGGAGGAGGATCTGGTATTTCTCTGCGGCCATTACGAGGGAATCGATGAACGTGTGCTTGAGGAGATTGTCACGGATCGAGTTTCTATCGGGGATTATGTGCTTACGGGAGGAGAACTTCCGGCGATGGTCATGATGGATGCGATTTCGCGTATGGTTCCGGGGGTGCTCAGCAACGAGGAATCCGGAGAGACGGAGTCCTTTGCCGGAAATCTGCTGGAATATCCCCAGTACAGCCGACCGGAGGAGTGGCGGGGGAAAAGGGTTCCGGAGGTGCTGTTGTCCGGACATCACGCGAATATTGAAAAGTGGCGAAGAGAGCAGTCGATTATCCGTACAGTGGAAAACCGTCCGGATTTATTAAAGAAAGCGGATCTTACGGGCAAAGAACGGGATTTTGTGCGGGAGTATAAAAAGCAGATGAAGGAGGGCAAGGATGAAAACCTCTGATTTTTATTATGATCTTCCCCAGGAGCTGATTGCGCAGGACCCCCTGGAGGACCGAAGCGCCAGCAGACTTCTGCGCCTGTCATTGGAAGACGGAAGTCTGGAACACAGGCATTTTACGGATTTGCCGGATTATCTTCGTGAAGGAGATTGCCTTGTCATTAATGACACAAAGGTAATTCCTGCCAGACTGTATGGACATAAGGAAAAAACCGGAGCGCTGATCGAGATTCTCCTTTTAAAGCGCAGGGAGAATGATATATGGGAATGTCTGGTTAAGCCGGGCAAAAAGGCCCGCCCCGGCGTCTCTATCGTCTTCGGCGACGGGGCCTTAAAGGGCGAGATCCTGGATATTGTAGATGAGGGAAACCGCCTGATCCGGTTTGATTATGAGGGAATTTTCGAGGAACTCCTGGACAGGCTGGGTGAGATGCCGCTGCCTCCCTATATCACGCATAAATTAAAGGACAAAAACCGCTATCAGACGGTTTATGCAAAGCATGAGGGTTCAGCTGCGGCGCCTACCGCGGGGCTTCATTTTACACAGGAGCTTTTGGAGGAAGTGCGCGAAAAGGGAGTAAATATCGCCCATGTGACGCTCCATGTGGGGCTGGGGACTTTCCGCCCCGTAAAAGTAGAAGACGTGGAAAAGCACCATATGCATTCCGAGTTTTATGTGGTGGAGGAAGATCAGGCGGCTCTCATCAATGAGACAAAGAGAAGGGGCGGCAGAGTGATTTCTGTGGGGACAACCAGCTGCCGCACGCTGGAAGCAGCCACCGGAGAAGACGGCATCCTTCGTGCGGGAAGGGGATGGACGGAAATCTTCATCTATCCGGGCTATAAATTTCGCATGATCGACGGATTGATCACAAATTTTCATCTGCCGGAATCTACGCTGCTGATGCTGGTGTCCGCCCTTGCGGGAAAAGATGAGATTATGGCGGCCTATGAGGAGGCTGTCCGGGAGCGGTACCGCTTCTTTTCCTTCGGGGATGCGATGCTAATGGTATAGAATCGAAATCGCACATTTGTATCATATTCAGG
>CAZGTY010000103.1:0-2340 GCA_964528895.1 uncultured Blautia sp.
CTGATCGTCGGCTGGACCGCGTTGGCGTTTTCAGAGAGCAATGCACTTTATGGTATGGGGATATTCAGCCAGAAAGGAACTGTTTGCCTGTTTGCAGCTGCCGTCATCGCAGCGGCGCTGAGCATGATCTGTTATGTGCTATATTATGGTCTCGATGAACTGGCAGGATATATTGATGGAATGATTCCGCTCGTAATGGCGGCTATCTACATGGCGGTACTGTCGGTTTTTATCGCCCGTGCGGGAACCTGAGAACCGAGAGGGAAAATAATAGCAAAATAATGAGTACAGGAGGTATGGAAGATGCAAAGAGTATGTGAATTTCTGAAAAAGGCGGGAACCTATTATCTCGCGACAGTTGATGGCGATCAGCCAAGGGTGCGCCCTTTTGGTACGGCGCATATTTTTGAGGATAAGCTCTATATCCAAACCGGCAAGATAAAACCGACCGCGAAGCAGATCGCGGCAAATCCCAGGGTGGAGATCTGCGCTATGGTTGGCGGAGAGTGGATCCGGGTATCCGGGACATTGGTTGAAGACGACCGGGTTGAAGCAAGGAAGTCAATGCTGGACGCTTATCCCAGCCTGCGCAATATGTACGATGAAAACGACGGCAACACGGTTGTGTATTATTTCAAAGATGCTACTGCTGTGATCTCCGCTTTCACCCATGAACCAGAGATAATTCAGTTTTAATATTGGATGAACATGAGACGAAGGCGTCTTATAAAGTGGATATATCAGGAGAAGAAGACCGGACAGGATGAAAGCTGCCTGGACCGCCTCCCCGAATATGGGGAGGCGGTCGCCATTTATAACAAATTCAGTCCAGAGCTTTTTCGCTCATTTCCTCCAGGAGCTGTTTTTTCAGGTCGTACAGCTTCTGGGAGAGATCCACATAAACCTTCTGGGGATTTACCAGTCTGCGAGACTCGTCCCAGAGGGTATTTTGTTCTTTCCGGCAGGATTCCCGGAGCTCCATCACGGAAGGTGAGGTGTAAACGCGTTTTCCGCCCCGAATGACCGGAATCAGGAGCTCGCGCAGCTCGTAGGTGCCGCCCAGAACCTTTGTCTTTTTCCAGGTATCCACGGGATCAAAGATGATCATGGTCTTTTCCGGATCAAAGGTTTCGTCTGCCAGGCAGATAAGATCCGCCTTGATCTTTCCGGTAGCTTTGCTGTAGATACGGTATACGGTTTTATTTCCGGGATTGGTGACCTTTTCCGTGTTTTCTGATAATTTAATTTTGGGCGTGAATTCACTGCTGTCGGCGTCTTTTACGGCGGCCAGCTTATATACGCCGCCAAATGAGGGATTATCCTTGCTGGTGATCAGGTTCGTGCCTACGCCCCAGGAGTTTATTTTCGCATCCTGAGCCTTCAGACTGTCGATGAGATATTCATCCAGGTCGCTGGAGGCAGAGATAATTGCGTCGTCGAAGCCTGCGGCAGCCAGCATTTTGTAGGCTTCCTTGGAAAGATAGGCCAGATCGCCGCTGTCAATACGGATACCGTATCTGGTGAGGGCAACGCCCTCCTCGCGCATTTCCTCGAAAACACGGATGGCGTTGGGAACACCGGATTTCAGCACGTCGTAGGTATCCACCAGAAGGGTGCAGGAGTTGGGATACATTTTAGCATAGGTTTTAAATGCGGTATACTCGTCGGGGAAGCTCATGATCCAGCTGTGTGCGTGGGTTCCGAGAACGGGAACATCAAACATCTGTCCCGTGAGTACATTGGAGGTTCCGATGCAGCCGGCAATGACTGCGGCTCTTGCCCCGTAAATGCCCGCATCCGGACCCTGGGCGCGCCGGAGGCCGAATTCCATGACGCCGTCGCCCCTGGCGGCATAGCAGACCCTGGCGGCTTTTGTGGCGATCAGGCTCTGGTGATTGATGATATTCAGGATCGCCGTTTCCACAAGCTGGGCTTCCATGATGGGAGCCTCTACTTTTATCAGGGGTTCTCTGGGGAATACCACGGTTCCCTCCGGGATCGCGTAGATATCGCCTGTAAAGCGGAAATTGCCCAGATATTCCAGGAAATCTTCATCGAAAATGTGCAGCCCCCGCAGATATTCCACATCTTCCTGAGAAAAACGGAGATTTTCAATATATTCGATCAGCTGTTCAAGCCCTGCCGTGATGGAAAAACTCCCGCCGCAGGGATTGGTGCGGTAAAACATGTCAAAAATAACGGTTTGGTTTGTGGGATTTTTAAAGTAACCCTGCATCATGGTAAGCTCATAAAGATCCGTGAGCAGAGTCAGATTATTTGCTCTCATGGTCTTTTCTCCTTTTATGATTTACAGTGTAAATGAGTGATAAATCAGTGACA
>CAZGTY010000103.1:2440-4740 GCA_964528895.1 uncultured Blautia sp.
AAATCAGTGACAGCAGGGCTGTCTTGTCACCTATTATAGCACACTTTTTGTATATGGCATTAAAAATTTTATTTTCTTTTACGGAATCCTTTGTTTTGCAGAATACCGCGGATTTGTAATAGATCTGCAATGAAAAGGGACCGGCAAAATTTGTTTGACAGTGTGTTTGGGGGACTGTATTATTATAGTAAACGACGATATGATATGCCGTTTCCTATAAATTGGATGGCCGGTTCAAAACGGGTTCCGGTGTGTCGGCCTGAAGATAAAATATTTCAAGGAGGACAGGGAATGGAGAAAAGAATTGCAATCCCTGATACGGAACTGCGTGTGTATCCCATAGGACTTGGGACAGTAGGAGCGGGTTTGAACTGGGATGGAGCAGATGCGGATCGGATTTTTGATACGTATTTGGATAATGGTGGAAATCTGATCGATTCCGCGCATGTTTATTCGGATTGGGTGAAGCCGGAGATCGCCCGCAGTGAGCGCGTGATCGGGGATTGGTTTTCCAGAAGCGGGAAGAGGAGCCGGGTGGTTCTGGTTACGAAAGGCGGCCATCCGGATATGACGCCGGAGATTCCGGATCTGCATAAAAGCCGTATGACAAAAGAGGATATGGAGCAGGATCTGGATAGTTCGCTGAAGCAGCTTCGGACGGATTATATTGATATTTATTTTTATCATAGAGATAATGAGGCCCAGAGCGTAGAAGAAGAGATTGAGGTGATGGAGGAGTTTGTCAAGCAGGGCAAGATCCGCTATTATGCCTGCTCGAACTGGAGCACGGAAAGAATGCGGGAGGCCATGGCATACGCGAAGAGGAAGGGGTACAGAGGTTTTGTGGCAAATCAGGCGCTTCTGAATCTTGCCTCGGATCATATTACGGAGCTGGATGACGATACTCTTGCCCGTGTGGATGAGGGAATGAAGGCGTTCCACAGAGAGCGCCCGGAGATTCTTTGTATGCCGTATATGGGCGTTGCCAGCGGCTTCTTCCATCGTTATGCCGCAAAGGGCGAGGATGCGGTAAAGGGTATTAAGCAGTACTATACGCCGGAAAATGTGGCGCTGGCAGAGCGGGTGTTAAGGCTTATGAAGGAGTATGGCGCTTCTGTTTCTCAGACAGTTCTGGGGTATTTTTTCACGCAGGATTTTGCATGCGCGCCCCTGTACGGACCGAAGGATGCGTCTCAGATGTTGGATGCTATGGGGACGCTGGAGATTGCTTTTAAAAAGGAAGATTATCTTTTGTAATTGAATTGACTGGGCCGCAAGGAAGTCCCCCGAAACCTCCGCCCGCTGTCAGGGCGGAGGTTTCGGGCCTGAAGGCAGATATGCGGCGGGGTAAAGCTGCTTTTTTGAAAGCGAATCTCTAAAAAGTAAAAGATAAGGGCGCCGGGCAAATATTGGCAAATATGAGGCAAATACAGCCAGCAAATAATTTTAAAAAAGGGCTTGCTTTTTGGGAAAGATTATTATATAATACCACTTGTCGCAGGCGAAAATATAAGCGATATTATAGGGCTATCGCCAAATGGTAAGGCAACGGACTCTGACTCCGTCATTTCAAGGTTCGAATCCTTGTAGCCCTGCTTGGATGAATGGATATCTTCCGGTTGGAGATATCCATTTTTTTGGTGCGCCCGGCGGGCGCACGTTTCCAGGATGTTATTGCTTTATCAGATGGAAGAATTGGGATGGAGATAATCTTGTTATTGAAATAAGGCTACCGCAATCCCACTGGCTTTAGACGTTCAAAAAAAGTGGAATAGGGTAAAGAAAAGTGCTATACTGTATCTATCAATCCGCAGATGGCTGCTATACAAGAACCCTCAAAGCTTCAGGAAAACAGAGGTATTGGTTGACATAAAGATGTTTTTGGAATCGATGGATATGGAAAAAACAATCAATGGATCAATTAATGAAAATATTTCAACAGGAAAGGAGACTGGCGTGATGGATGATTTGGCGTTGAATGATGAAATTATCTGTTCTGTAAAAAAAGAAGTGATTCGTCTGGTACATGATTTGATGCGCACAGATTTAGTAGAAGTCATTCTTTACGGCTCCTGCTCCAGAGGAGATTATACAGAGGATTCAGATATTGATATTGCGTTGATTACGAAATGCAATCGTTTGGAAGCGAAACAATATAGCGGTGCTTTGGCCGGAATAGCAACTGAATTGGCAATGAAATATTTTGCTATTGTAAATTTTGTCTGCATTCCATATGACGAATATAAAGAAAAAAATGAGTGGTATGGTTATTTTAAAAATATAAAGGAGGAAGGGGAGGT
>CAZGTY010000104.1:0-4562 GCA_964528895.1 uncultured Blautia sp.
ATAGTGAAAAAGTAATGGATCATTTTCAGCATCCCCGCAATGTGGGTGAGATCGAGAACGCCAGCGGAGTTGGTACCGTTGGCAATGCAAAATGCGGCGATATTATGAGGATTTTTCTGGATATCGACGATGAGACTCATATTATCAGGGACTGTAAATTTAAAACCTTTGGCTGCGGTGCGGCAGTGGCTACCAGCAGCATGGCTACGGAGATGGTGAGGGGTAAAACCATCGAGGAGGCTATGCAGGTCACAAATAAAGCGGTTATGGAGGCTCTCGACGGACTTCCGCCCGTGAAGGTTCACTGCTCTCTGCTGGCCGAGGAGGCGATTCATGCAGCCCTCTGGGATTACGCTCAGAAGCATGATATTAAAATAGAAGGGCTGAAAGCCCCGAAGGCCGATATTCACGATGGTGAAGTTGAAGAAACATATTGATGAACGGCGGAATTACAGCCGGAGAAGGGGCTGTATTTGCTCCGGACAGGTGAAACGATGACAGGACTTACAAACGAACAGGTTAACGAAAGAATTTCACAGGGTAAGATAAACATCAACGAAAACCCCAACACCAGGAGCTATAAGCAAATTATTCTGGAAAACACATTGACTTTTTTTAACTTCCTGAATATTGTGCTTCTGGTGCTGGTGCTTTTTGTGGGTTCTTATAAGAACTCCATGTTTATGGTGATCATTGTTATTAATACGGTGATCCGTATTATCCAGGAGGTCCGGGCGAAGAAAACCCTCGACAAGCTTGCAATCCTGACAGAGAGCAAAACAGTTGTGTTTCGAGAGGGGAAAAAATGGACGATCTCCACGGAAAAGCTGGTGCTGGATGATCTGGTCTGTCTGAAAAACGGCGATCAGGTACCGGCAGATGCCCGTATTCTGGAGGGCAGTGTGGAAGTGAATGAATCGCTCCTTACCGGTGAGGCGGATAATCTGTCAAAGACCGCTGGGGATGAGCTGTATTCGGGAAGCTTTGTCACATCCGGCGAGGCCTGCTGCCAGATCATTCATGTAGGAAAGGACAATTATGCGGCAAAGATCACGAAGGAGGCGAAGGAATTCAAACGCCATAATTCTGAACTCAGGAATTCCCTGAACGCCATTTTGAAGGTGATCAGTATCATTATTGTGCCGCTGGGTATATTGCTGTTGTATAAACAGTTTTATGTAGTGGGAGACAGCTTTAAGGATTCCGTGGTCAGTATGGTGGCGGCTGTCCTGGGAATGATTCCCGAGGGGCTGGTTTTGCTTACCAGTATTGCGCTGACGATGGGTTCCCTTGTTCTTGCGCGGAAGAAAACGCTGGTGCAGGAGCTGTACTGTATCGAGACTCTTGCCCATGTTGATACGCTCTGTCTGGATAAAACAGGTACTCTTACCGAGGGAAGCATGTGCGTGGAAGAAGTGGTACTGTACACGCCGGAGGATTCCGGGACGGCTTCTCCGGCGGACGGCAATGACCCCTGTGATAACATTGAGGAGCCGGCTGAGAAAAACTCAGAGGAACCGAAAATTGAGCCCGGGACGGCGGACAGGGAGGCGGAAGCTTTGGAGACCGGGGATACTGAGCCGCCGGAAACTCTGTCCGCAGTACGGCGAATAATGGGGAATCTGGTTTTTGCGCTTCGGGGCGAGAATGCCACGGCAAATGCGCTCCGGAAATTTTTCCCTGCCCAGAGGGATATGAACGTGAATCATACGATTCCATTTTCCTCAGACCGGAAATACAGCGGCGCGGTTTTTGAAGGTGAAGGGACGTATCTGATGGGCGCCGTTCAGTTTCTTTTTCCGGAGGGAGAGGAAAATCTGAAAAAACAGTGCGGCCGGTATGCGCAGCAGGGGCTGCGCGTGCTGGTTCTGGCGCACAGCGAAGGCTTTGCCGGGGGGACGGAGATCCCGGAGGGTTTGAAGCCTGTCGCCCTGATCCTTCTGACAGATGTGATCCGCGCGGAGGCTGCGGATACGCTGGCGTTTTTTGACAGCCAGGGTGTGGATCTGAAGGTGATCTCAGGCGATGACCCGGCCACTGTGTCCGCGATCGCGAAAAAAGCGGGCCTGAAGAATGGGGATAAATATGTAGACGCCACAACGCTGATCACCGATGAACTGATTCAGGACGCAGTACAGAAATACAGTGTATTCGGCCGCGTGACCCCCCAACAGAAAAAATCCATGGTACAGGCTCTGCGGGCTCAGAAGCATACCGTCGCCATGACGGGGGACGGTGTGAATGACGTTCTGGCGCTGAAGGAGGCGGACTGCAGCATTGCCATGGCACAGGGGAGCGATGCCGCGAAAAATATTGCGAATGTGGTCCTGCTGGATTCGGATTTTTCCGCCATGCCCCATATTGTGAACCAGGGACGGCGTGTGGTCAACAACATTCGGATGGCGGCCTCCATGTTTTTGATCAAGACGATTTTTTCCGTACTGCTGTGCCTTTTGACCATCTTCTTCGGAAAGGTCTATCCCTTCGAGCCGATACAGATGTCCCTGATCAGCGCCTGCGCAGTGGGAATTCCTACATTTCTTCTGGCACAGGAAAATAATTTTGATAAAATCGATCATACCTTCCTGCGACATGTATTTATGAATGCATTTCCTGCTGCGGTTACCATTACCGGCTGCGTATTTGCCGTGATGTTGGTGTGCCAGCGGGTATATCCGGACAGCCATATGCTGAGTACGGCCTGTGTGCTTGTGACGGGCTGGAATTATATGGCGGCATTGAAGACCATATATGCGCCGCTGAATACTTACCGGAAGTCCGTTATTTACGGAATGCAGGTGATCTTCTTCGGAGCCGCCGTGATTTTTCAGGGCATTCTGTCCCTGCAGTCTCTGGAATTTGGGATGATCATACTGGTATTTATCCTGATGACCTTCTCCCCGATATTGATCGAGGTGATCACGGACTGGATCAGACAGCTCTACGCGCGTTCTCTGGACAAGGAGGAGCCTGGACGGATCCTGAAGTTTTTACAGAAATTACAAAAATAAAAAAGACCGGAAGCCGGTACAGCATGTTCTTCTGGCGGTCAGCGCCTGGTACATCCTTTTGGAAGATTCATGTGCGGTTTCCGGCCTTTTTATCAGATGTGCCATGCCATGCTTATAAAGGGATAAACTCCGGCCTTCGGTTTTTAAACACCGTATAATGGGAAAAACCGCAGGAAAGGAGCACCTGGGCGGCCAGGTCGAAGGCATACGCGATCCGGCCGGGGGCATGAGCGTCCGCTCCAATGGTGATAATCTCTCCTCCGAGCTCCCGGTACCGCCGTATAACGGCAGTGCATGGGTTCGGTTCGCCAAGGCCGTAATGATAGCCGCCGGTATTGAGCTCGATCCCCCGTCCAAGGCTGATCAGCCTTATAAGGATCTCATCGAGAATATCCTGGTATTTCTCATAGGAGTAATCCCGGTTTTTATTCGGCCCATAGCGCACAATATAATCAATGTGCCCGTACACGTCCATTTTATCAAAGACATTTATGTTTTCCAGAATAGATTCAAAGTACGCCCGGTAGCCCGTCTCCTCGGAACGATCGCGGAAATACTCCGGATAATAAGGATCCATTCCGTTTACCAGATGGGAGGAAGCAATCACAAAATCAAAGGGATATTTCTCTAAAAGGTCTGTAAAAAAGGCTGATAAATGGGGCTGCAGCCCAAGTTCGACGCCAAAGCGGACGTCGAGCTTCGATGCATATTTCTCCTGCAGCTCTTTAAGCCGTCGGTAATAGCTGTCCGTATCCAGGGAAAAATCCAGGTTATAAATATCCGGATAATCCGGATCCAGATGCTCCGTCAGGCAGATGCCCCGAAGCCCTGTGTCGATTGCCTTTTGGATCATATCTTCCATAGGCGTGTCGGAATCTGCGGAAAAAGAGGAGTGCATATGGCAGTCCCATAAGATCGCTTGTTTCATAAAATCGTCTCCTGTTTCGTGATATTGTCACTATTTTAACACAATCTTTATGCGGTATGCCAGAAATTTCTATTTTAGTTCTTTTTTGCAAGGATTTTTCGAAAATGGGCTTGAATTTTGGAATTAAATTAGATACAATAAAACGTAGATTGGCGTGTTTCTAAAAGATACGTCATAATTTACCATTTAATTCATAGGAGGATTTTATCATGGCAGTAAAAGTTGCAATTAACGGATTCGGCCGTATCGGCCGTCTTGCATTCCGTCAGATGTTTGGTGCAGAAGGCTTTGAGATCGTTGCTATCAACGACCTGACTTCTCCGAAAATGCTGGCTCACTTATTAAAATATGATTCCACTCAGGGTAGATACGCTCTTTGCGATAAGGTTACCGCTGGGGAGGATTCCATTACAGTTGATGGAAAAGAGATTAAGATTTATGCAGAAGCCAAGGCAGCAGACCTTCCGTGGGGAGAGCTTGGCGTTGATGTAGTCCTGGAGTGCACAGGCTTCTATACCTCCAAGGCTAAGGCTCAGGCTCATATCGATGCGGGCGCTAAGCACGTTATCATTTCCGCTCCGGCCGGAAACGACCTTCCGACCATCGTTTACAATGTAAACCAT
>CAZGTY010000105.1:0-4556 GCA_964528895.1 uncultured Blautia sp.
TGACAGAAATTCATCCCCACTGAATACTGTTTTAAAAAGGCCTCCGCAAGAAGGTTTGCGAAGCATGCCCTTTTACAGAATACAGGCTCAACTCCCAGTGTACAGTGCTGTTTTTGTGATAGGACACCTAACATAATTTCGGCAAATTTGCCAAGTGCAAAAAATACTATCCCCATATACGTACCGGCTGCCCGTCCGCGGCCTGGTACAATTGGAAAGAATCACATTCAGGGCAGTTTATCTTTTGTATAACCTGCTCTTTTCTTTCAGCCCTGAATCTGATACTTTCCTTAAGAATTGTGTCATAGGAGACTTTCTATTAGCATCCTCTATGCTACTGCTTACTCTATTCTCCCCAGCATAGCTGGGGGTTTAGTATTTTCATTTTTTTTCATTCAAGGCTGGGATACTAAGGAATATTATTATTCATAAAACAGCCTTGACAAAGCATCGCTTTTGCTTAGTCTTTTTCAAAAAGTCTGCTTTGTTCTTGCATATATCTGATTCATTTCCCGCCTGTATCCCGCATAAACCTGTACCAGTTCTTTATCTGGAAAATACTCCTTTAATTTATCGTTTTTGCTTATGCTCATAAAAGCCTCCTCTAGTGAATCATATACCCCCATTGCTGTAGCAGCAACCATCAGGGCACCTCGCGCGGTCGAATCTGACTTTCCCCGACGTATGATTCTGGTTCCATAGACATTGCATTGAATATGATTAAACGGCTCGCTTTCCGTAAGTCCGCCGTTTACATAAATTTCGGAAATATCCAAATATTTTTTCATAGTATCAATGCCATTGGCAATTTCGTAGCTGATTCCCTCTAAAAGACTGCGAAGCATATCTCGTTTTGTTGTGCTCAATGTAACATTCGCAAAAATACCTTTTGCCTGATTGTTCCAATCCGGTGTGGATCTTCCCTGAAAATAAGGCACACAGAGACAACCGTTTGATCCTGCCGGAACCAATGCAATTTCTTCATTAATTTTCTCATAACCTGCATTTTCATAAAATTCTCTTTTGAACCAATCAAAAGCCGAGCAGCAGGTAATTACACTGGATTCTAAAATATACTGTCCCTTTACGGAAGCGCAATTATAGATAACATCCTGTTCAAGATTATCCGAAATCTTATCCGATGCTGTAACCAAAAATCCCCCTGTTCCTGCAGTCACAGAAAGGACGCCTTTTTTTATCACACCGTTGCCGATCGCTCCACACTGCTGATCTCCTCCTGCAGAAATAACTGGAATGCCTTCCTGACATCCAGTCAATTGCGCAAACTTCTTTTTTGTGACACCGATTATTATACCTGGTTCAATCAACTCACATAGTTTTTCCTTTTCCACAGAAAATAAATCCAGAAGCTCAGGATCCCATTCCTTTGTGCGAAGATTCATTAACAATGAGCGGCTTCCATAGGTGTAATCGGTACATACATTACCCGTCATTAAATAATTCAGATAATCCGGTATTACCATTAATTTGCAGGTTTCATGGTAAAGCCCCGGACGGTTTGTACGTATCCATGTCATTTTTACTCCCGAAAACACCGGATTTACCCGTGATCCGCACAGGGAAAAAATCCGGTCGTTCTGAGTTTTTAAGGTTTCGCATATATCATTTGTGCGCTTGTCCTGCCACATAATAGCATTACACAGCGGATGCATGAAAGAATCTACAGGTATAACTGAGGATCTCTGCGCAGTCATTGCTATTGCCTCAATCTGCCACCTTTTTTCCTCTGCAACTCCGGACACATGCCTCACAATCTCATAAAGCGCTTTTTCCCAGTCAGACGGAGCCTGCTCAACCCAGCCGTTTTCCATATATGAAACATGGTAAAAGCATTGCTTCTTTGTCAGTTCTTTCCCTTCGTGTGTCAGCAACACACCCCGCATACTGGATGTGCCGACATCTAAAACTAAAATATTCATCTGAAAATGTACCCCTTTAAGACAAACCTACAATTTACATTATCATCGTCGGAGTAGTCCTGAAGTTCCTTGATGATGCTTGCTCCCATCGGCAACACTTTTGCCCATGAATTCTCCATTTTTCCGTAGTTTACTTCTCCACCGATTCTTCCTCCGGCATGGTGTATTCGGTACCCTTTAAATCTGCCAGGATCCGCCTTATCTTATAGCCATAATCTTCTCCCGCAGCCCATCCGGCCCCATAAGGGTTCTCCTGAATTCCCAGCCATTCCACATAGGGCGCCGTCTCTCTTGCTACCAGGTCAAAGCGCTCATCCACGCATTCCAGGTTCAGCTCTTCCGAGCACGCATATGCCTTCAGATGCTGCACCTGCGCACGGATACCGGTCCGGACATCCGTAAAATAAATTCCCTTCACGCCGCCTCCGGTGGTTCCAAGCCCCGCAAAATTAAACTGGTCCGCGCTGGAATCCCCGCCGTACTGCAGCCACCCGGTTTCCAGCATGGACTGTGCAAAGACTACCTCTGCCCGCATGCCCTCCGCATTCGCTTCTTCTACAAGGATTCCGCAAAAATCCTCGATCGCAGGCGCGCCGCCTTCATTCAGAATCTCGGAGGGATACGGAACGCCCTGACATTCAAACAGATCGATCATATCCTCCGTTTCCACGGTGGTCTGTCCCATGATTGTATAATAGCCATAGGAATTATCTGTAGGATCATCGATAACTGACCCATCATTTTCATTTCCGGAGTTATCCGTAAGATATGCCGGCCTGTGGATCCTCCCCTCCCCATCATGGTCCGGTTCCCCGGTTTCTACTCCGGTTTCAGGAGCTGCATCCTCAGCCTGCGCACTGCAAACGGGTGTCCCAAAGATCAGAACACCCGCCAGTACCATCACTCTCCGGAAGGATTTTCTTTCCGGATCTCTTCTCATGCCTTTACTTTCCGCATTGCTGCTTCCACTACATGTCCTACGAGTACGGAGGTAGTTACACTTCCGACGCCTCCCGGAACCGGAGTGATCGCATCAACAACAGGCTCAACAGCCGCATAATCCACATCTCCGCAAAGCTTGCCCTCTGCGTTCACATTGATACCCACATCAATGATCGTCTGGCCTTTCTTTACATATTCGGCGCCAACCACGCCTGCCCGGCCTGCGGCAACGATCACAATATCAGCCTCTCTCGCTACGGAAGGCATATCCACAGTCTTTGTATGGCAGATCGTAACTGTGGCGTTCTTTTTCACCAGCATCATGGCCGCCGGTTTTCCTACTACCAGGCTTCTGCCGATAACGACCGCCTTTTTCCCTGTGCAGTCGATTCCATAATGATCCAGGATCTCCATACATGCCTGTGGCGTACAGGGCGGGAAGCCGATCTGCTTTCCTGTAAATACGCCGGACATGGACAGATCAGTCATACAGTCAACGTCTTTCTCAGCAGCAAGCGCATTTTCGATCACAGCCTGATCCAGATGCTTTGGAAGAGGACGGAATAAAAGAACGCCATGGATCTTATCGTCCTTATTTACCTTGTCAATAGCAGCAAGAAGCTCCTCCTGGGAAACATCACCCGGAAGCAGAATCTTCTCACATGCGACGCCCAGGGTTTCACAGCGCTTGGTAGCGCCCTTCTCATAGGATACATCGCTGGGATTCTCACCTACACGGATAATACAGAGGGTTGGATTGACCCCCTTCCCCTGAAGCTTCGCCACATCTGCCTTAATTCGTTCATTCAGTGCCGCAGTAACTTCTTTTCCTAATAACTGTTTTGCCATTTATCTTATCCTCCTAAAACGCCTCAGATGCGGTCTTATTATTTCAATCTTCCAAGAACGCTGTCAAAGGTCTCGTCCGCTATTCTGGTATATTTTTCCAGCATTGCATCGGCCTTCTGATTCAGCTCCTCCGCATAGGCTCTGTCCGCCATGGATTTTGTATTAATATAGACATTCAGGCTGGCGCCCTTTAACGCCGCCTTGCAGAACGCAGCTCCTACGCCAGCATCACTGATGGCGAGCCTGGAACCTTTCGCGCCAAATTCCACGATCAGTTCGATCGCCTCACAGCACTTCTCCATGATTTCCATTGGCACGGAGCAGGCCTCCTTCAGGGCAGCCTCCATCACTCTCGCTTTTTCCGCCTTTTCTTCCTCTGTCTCACGGGGCATTCCATATGCTCTTGAAAGGGGCTCGAATACTTCCGCGTCACGTTCGATCAGGCGAAGGAAATCCTTCTGCAGCCCGTCGCACTTTTCCTTCAGCCGCCACATTTCCTCCTCCACATCCGCGTATTTTTTCTTGCCTACAGTCAGGCTGCCTACCATATTTCCAAGAGCCGTTCCCACTGCGGCGACCAGAGCGGAAGCGCCGCCGCCGCCCGGAACCGGGGCTTTAGAAGCCAGCACCTCTACAAATTCTGTACATGTACCAGTAGAAAATCCCATCGTCGGGGTTCCTCCTTTCATTATAATGCATTGCCGGGGGCAACGCCCCCAGCATAAATAAAAGCCTGTTTTTCATAAGCTTTCCGCCATTAGAAAAGGCCTGTGATCTTTCCGTCGTCATCCACGTCGATCTTCTCTGCGGCCGGTACCTTCGGCA
>CAZGTY010000106.1:0-4448 GCA_964528895.1 uncultured Blautia sp.
CGCTCATTGATTCATGGTAAAAAGGATCTCCTGATTTTCCTCCAGAAAAAGATCCTCTCTTCGAAGCACAGTGTGGGAAACCGTACTTCCACTCATTGTATAAAACCGCCTCTTAAGCCTTTTCGCCGTCTCCGCAAGACTCTGATATCCCAGTTGGAAGTCATCCGGCACCACCAGACATTCTACATCGCCCATATCCAGATAATAGACGGCTTCCGTAGAATTCCCGATCCCGTAAACCAGCGCGCCGTGCAGATCGTTTAACGCCGCAGCCTTCCCCGCAGCCACCAGGCTTCTGTCATCCAGAGCCGCCACAAAATCAACTGCCGGCAATTCTTTTAAGGATAACTCCTCCTCCGAAAGGATGTCTGCGGACCAGGCGATCACACCGCCCGAGCCTTCCAGAGCATTCCGGAAGCCCTCTTCTCTGCTGCTTAAGCTCCCCCGCTCATCATTTTTCAGGACAAGGCCGATCCTTTTTCCATCCAGTCCCCCGCCGCAGTCCTCCAGGAGCCCCTCCGCCAGCTCCGCTCCCATTGCACGGCCATCCGAGCCTGTGGACGGGATATTATTTCCGTTTATTTGATCCTCCTCGCAGTTTATCAGCATCAGGGGAATTTTTTTCCCAATTTTTGCCGCCGCTTCCTCTATATCCATTCCCGGAACCGCCTGCACGATCAAGGCAGCGGCTCCCTCGTCCGCCTCATAGCTCATAAGCTCCATTTCATCCCCGGCGCTCAGATGCCTTTCCGTGCTGGCCACAAATACATCCACATCCTCATCCTCTGCAGCAGCCTTCAGGCCGTACCGGAATGCGGACCACTGAGCGGAACTGGAATCGGGAACGATCACGGTAATCTTTTCCGGATCCTGTCCATTCCTCTCCAGAAACAGCATCACAGCCATCAGGATCAGCATAGCGGCGAGAACCACCTCTGTCAGAACAAACATCCTCGTACTATTTTTCATTTACGCTTTCCTGCTCCTCATAATTTTTTCTTCCCAGAACTGTCCCCGTTTCAAGAAGCTTTCTCCACTCCTCCGTATATGGCACCGCCGGAATGCGGATATACACCGTAGTTCCCTCGTCCGGCTCGCTCTCAATACTAAGTCCATACTCTTTGCCAAATAATATATGGATCCGCTTATTCACATTTACAAGTCCTACTCCTGAACCCTGTTTATGAACACGCTCGTTGTCTAAAAGCAAAAGCTTTGCCTCTTCTCCGGGGATCCCGATTCCATTGTCCTTCACTGCAAGAATAATATTTCCCTCTTCAAGCCTTCCCGTAACGATGATCTCCCCATCATCCATCCCCCGCACTCCGTAATTGATGGCGTTTTCAAGAAGAGGCTGCAGGACCAGCTTGACCACACAATAATCATTTATGGCCGGATCCACGTCAAACCGGAATGAAAAGGGATCCCTGCTTCGAAGCATCTGTATATTCATGTAGCACTCCGCATGCTGCAGCTCATCCTCCACCCTGATCACCGTATAACCCTTAGACAGGCTGATGCGGAAAAGCTTCGCAAGCTGGGTGATCATATAAGCCGCCTCATCGTTTCGTTCTCCCTCTATCATCCATGTGATGGAATCCAGGGTATTGTAAAGGAAATGCGGATTGATCTGGCTCTGCAGCGCGTCCAGCTCGCTTCGTCGCCGCTCATTCTGTTCCCGGACAATACTGTCCATAAGATCCTCGATCTTCTCATAGGATTTTTGTATGGAATAGCCCAGGTGCCGTATCTCTCTGGAACCGCCGATATAGACCCCCGGTCTGGCCCCTGCCTCATACTCCAGCACGGAGGCGTTCAGCTTCAGGATCGGCCGGGAAATCCGCACGGACACGATCCGGTTGATGATCCCCAGCATCATAGCCATCAATATCATCATCATGATTATAAAATACCGCATATTGCTCATTTCATATACAAACACGGAATCCGGCAGCACACCCACCAGCTTCCAGCCCGTATAATCGATCGTTCTGACGATCACCTTGCGGCGCTCTCCGTCAAAAACCTCATCATATGTTCCATCCCTGCGGGCAGCTGCGACCAGGTTATTTTCCCGTCCAATATTATCATTGAGCTGCGCCTGCCTGGGATGATAAATGATCTCTCCCTCGCTGTTACAAAGATAGTAGTATTCTCCGTAATTTGCATCATTGAGCTTTTTCATCATTCCGGAAATACTGGAAAAATCCATATCCACCAGCAAAACGCCCCTTTGGGTACCCTCATCTCCCTCCACTTCCACCGTACGGCTCAGAGAGATCACCCAATAGTACCGGAATGTGGAATCCTGAAAAAGATTCTGGATATGCGGCGTGGAAAAATGCACGCTCTCCATGTCCTCCATGGCCGTTTGGAACCATATCTGTCTGGTAACGTCCGGATCCTCCTTCTGATTGGCTTCCGGCTCTGTGACAAGCAGACTTCCATAGGAATTATAGAGAGCAATACTTCGAAGCTTATCCTTATTTGCCTCATATAAGACATTTAAGCTTTTCCGGATATCCTGATCCTCACCGAAAAAATCATACTCCCTCACGGCCTTATAATAAGCGGCATCCGAGATCCTTCTCATGGACATCAGATAATTCTCCAGGCTTTCCTCCGTCTGCTCCATCACCTTTTGAGCATTCCGCACGGTATCGTTTTTTGACACCGCGTAAAAACGCATGTCCAGCACAATTCCCATGATCAGCATCAACGAAATGGTGATCACGGAAAATGTCGCCATCAGGGTCGACTGGATGTCTCTTTGCCCTACATTTTTCAAAAAGTTGAAATTTCTATTTTCCACTCTCCGTATGCTCCGTTCTATATTTGGAAGGCGACACTCCGTACCGTCTCTTAAACACATAGCTGAAATAATTGGAGTCCGCATATCCCACGCTCCTGGCGATCACGTAGCTTTTTTCGTTTGTCTCCAGCAGCATTCTGGACGCCTGCTCCATACGGTAATCTGTCAGGTAAGCGGTAAAGGACTTCCCTGTCTCCTTCTTAAAAACAGTAGAAAAGTAAGAATTCGATACGCCCAGCAGCTCACAGACATAATCCAGAGAAAGCTCCTCGTCCCCATAATTACTCCGGATATAATCCTCCGCCCTTTTCACATACGCTTTTGTGGATCTGCTCCTTGCGCTGATCGATTGCTCCCGGAAAGAAAGACTGATGCCTTTGAGCCATTTCTCCAGCTCAGACGGCTCCATCTCCAGCAGGCTGTCATATAACCGTTTGATATCTCCGAAAAGCTCCTCCGCCGTCAGGTCATTATTTACGGAAAACCGGTAGAGACCGCTCACCAGCTCCATCCTGCTGACCTGATACTGCTGCAGAGATTTCATGGCCGACGCATTCTTTACATATCCCTCCGCAGCCTCCTCAACCTCCTCTGCGGTTCCAAAGCGCACGGCCTTCAGCAGTCTCCCAAGCTCCGCCTCACACTCGGAATCCGCATGGGATACAGATTCCGGAATGATCTCCCGGATATTGATGGAACGGCCAGCCCCGTAAATTCCTCTGTAAGAGACTGCCTCTTTCGCTCCGGCATAGGACTGCGGCAGCTCCAAAAGTGACCGGCAGGCTTTACCGATCCCCACAGTCACTACGGCGCCGATCATACGGCGCAGATATTTACAGAATCTATCGCACTCATCTGTCAGATCCGAAGCCTCGTTTTCCTGACTCATCTGTGCGATCAGCACCTCATTTCCCAGATACGAAAAATATTTCGCACGCCACTTTTCTACCAGGCGTTCCTTTACCTGTTTCTGAACGGATGCTTTCAAGAGCAGAGGGCCTATCTCCTCCGGTATCTGGTCTGAGGTAATGTGTATTACAAGGCAGCAGTACCACGGACCGGTAAATGAAATCCGGTAATCCGAAAGATATTTTGAAAGTTCCTTCTCCTGTATCTGCCCCTCGATGAGAGAGGCGTAAAAATTTGCCTGAAGAAAAGGAAGAGAATCAATATAATATTTTTCCAGGATCTCTACATTTTTCTTTTCGCTGATCTCCTGATCCAGCTTGAGCTTCGCCCTGGAAAAAACCCGCGTAAGCTCCGTTGCGCTTACCGGTTTTAAAATGTATTCCTCCACCTCCAGCTGAATCGCTTCCTTGGCGTACTCCAATTCATCAAAGCCCGTAAACAAAAAAATCCTGGTGGACGGATAATCCTGACGGATCCGGTGTGCCAGCTCCATTCCGTCCATATAGGGCATTTTAATATCCGTCATAACAATATCCGGCTGAAATTCCTCCACCATCTCCAATGCTTTCACGCCATTGTTGGCCAAACCGATCACGGTAAAACCCAGGCTGTCCCAGTCGATTTTTTTCATTATGATCTGCGTAACCTCTTCCTCGTCATCCACCAGAAGAACTGTATACCTGTTTGTCTCCATAATCATTCGTCCCTTGCTTTCCCGTATCCTCTC
>CAZGTY010000107.1:0-4350 GCA_964528895.1 uncultured Blautia sp.
TAAAATTATTCTCGAACCTATGTTCGTGTTTTCTACGAACATCATATTATACTTTTCAAGGATTGTCAAGCGCTTTCGTCAGAAAAAAAGGGCAAAAAAGAAAAAGGTCGCTCACCCGCAATTCCGTCGCTTTTGTCCGTACAACAGATAAGATGCCGTAAATTATTGACAGACCGCAATTCTATGTTTGCGGCCTGTCTGTACCTGTTTCCTATTCCGGGATTGCCTGCAGCAGCTGCTTTGTGTATTCATGGACCGGATGGCACAAAACTTCCTCTCTGTTTCCCCGCTCCACGATCCTTCCCTTCCGCATCACAATCAACTGATCCGCCATATAGGCCGCCAACCCCAAATTATGTGTAACCATAATAATACCGGTTTCAAAACTGCTGCACAATTCCATCATCCGGTGGGCGACCTGGGCCTGTGTAGTTACATCCAGTGCACTTGTCGGCTCATCAGCCAACAGCAGCTGTGGATGAAAGGTCATTGCCATTGCAATATTGACCCTCTGGCGCATACCGCCGGAAAGCTGCTGGGGAAAACTATCCATAATCGTCTCTGCCCGAGAAAGCCCTACCTTTTCAAGCATACTTATTCCAAGCGCCCGGGCTGTTCTCTTTGATACTTTTTCGTGCGTACGTAAGTATTCCACATACTGGCTTCCGATTCTTCGGACGGGATTCAGGGTCGCCCCGCTTTCCTGGAAAATCATGGATATTTTTGTCCCCCGCAGCTGTCTCCACTCCTCCTTTTCAATACCCAGCAGCGGCTTGCCTTGAAACCATATTTCACCTGAAGTTATCTCACCTCCGTCAGCAATCGCCCCCATGATCGCACGAATTATAGTAGTCTTACCGCTTCCGCTCTCTCCCACTATACCGATAATCTCTCCTTTTTTCATGGAGAGATTAAAATCTTCAACAGCGGGCAGATTATTTCTGTATTGAACCGTCAGATTCTTTATCTCCAGCATGCTGTTCCTTTCCCCTTAAACCCCTTTTATCCTCCATATGCGTGCGTTCTTCATCCGGCATACTGTCTGTCGGGACATATTTCCAACAGGCAACCTGATGATTTGGCGCAATCTGTCTCAGCGGAGGACGTTCCAAACGGCATCTGCCACTACATTCAGGGCATTTTTCAGAATACACACAGCCCTTGTCCCACAAAGATTTCTTTACTTCATTGGCCTCCTCCAAAACCGGCTCTAAAGACTCTCTCGTAGTTTTTAACGTAATAAAAGAAGAAAAGAGGCGTTTTGTATAAGGATGCCTTATTTTATGAAACTCTTCTCGGTGAAGCTTTTCTACAATCACACCATTGTAAATGACTAAAAATGCATCGCACATTCTATGTGCCACCGAAAGATCATGCGTAATAAACAGCCAGGAAAGCTTTTCCCGCTCTCTCATTTCCAGCAAAAGATCCAGTATCTCTTTTTGTGTGGATACATCAAGTGCACTGGTAGGTTCATCGCAAATTAAAAATCTGGGATGTGATGATATCGCCCGCGCAATAATCACCCTTTGAAGCTCACCGCCGCTGAGCTGATGAGCATATCTCTCCTTATAGTCCGGAGTCAGACGGACACTTAAAAGCAGTTCGTCCAGCTGTTCAAAAGCTTCCCTTCTAGATAAACCATTCAGATAAACCAACGGCTCACTCAAAAATTTTTCGATCTTCATCCTTGGGCTGAGAGCTAAATATGGATCTTGAATAATTGGCTGTACCCTATGGTAAAATTTCCTCCGATCCTTTTTCAGATA
Source organism: uncultured Blautia sp. (assembly GCA_964528895.1). Taxonomy (GTDB): domain Bacteria; phylum Bacillota; class Clostridia; order Lachnospirales; family Lachnospiraceae; genus Blautia_A. Next base: position 1,770 of record CAZGTY010000107.1, read on the forward strand.
ATCTGACAGATTCTCTTTTTCAAACCGGATTCTTCCCTCCGTCGGCTTCTCCAGCCCAAGCATCAGCTTTCCGATCGTACTTTTTCCACATCCGCTCTCGCCCACCAGCGCAATAGTCTCTCCCTCACATAAAGAAAAGCTAATATCTCTTAATGCTGTTTTTTTCCGTTTTCCTCTCAAACTGAATTCTTTTGAGACACTTTCCAGTTCAAACATCATTCCCGCATTATGGCTCTGCTGTCACATCCGGGGTCAGCATATAATAATCCAAAGGAAAGGCCTTCAGATTCTGAATATCTGCACCAGCAACAATGTGATAATTCTTTGTCAGCATAAAAAGCCCTGCACAGTCATCCAGGATAATCTCCTGAGCTTCTTCCGCGTAATCATAACGCTCTTGCGGATCTGTAGCTGAGCTCAGCTGTTTCAGAATATTATCCAGTTCTTCATTCGTATATCCACTATAATTTGTTCCGCCACCGGTCATCCAGTTATTTACCAGATAATTCTGCGGATCACCTGTTCCGGCTGTCAGGAAGTTGCATATTGCAATATCATAATCGTGATCGTTTTTAATTGCCGCGCCATCTTCCAGCTTTGCAATATCACACTGGATGCCCGCAGCCTGGAACTGAGCCTGCATAGTGGTGGCCATCATATCTATCATATCGCCTGATCCGGCAAGGTCATATGCTACGGAAATCGTAAACTTCAGCGGATTTCCCGCTTCGTCTTCCACCATGCCGTCTCCATCGGCATCTGTATACCCTGCAGCGGCCAGTAATTCTTTCACCTTATCGGGATCATAGCTCTGTTTATTCAGATTATCATACCCAAACGGTACAGATGATGGGAACGGTGCTGCGGAAACAGACACATCGCTGCCAAGAAGGCCGGCCATAGCATCACGATCCAGCGCATAAGAAAGCGCTTCTCTTACATTTTTGTCCTGCAATACCTCATTTTCCATGTTCATGATTGCAAAATACTCTCTCAAGCCCTGTACGTCAATAATCTGATAATCTTCCGTTTCGAACAGAGAAAGATTTCCGGAATCCACTGTTGCTATATCCAGTTCACCGTTTTGCAATGCCATAATACCACTGTCAGCATCCGCTACGTATTTGACTGTAACCGAATCGAATCCCGGATCTCCGCCCCAGTATCCATCATATTTGACCAGTTCAACCTTGTTGTCCGCCTGAAATTCTGCAACCATGTATGGTCCTGTACAAATCGGTGTATGAATATAAGAATCTACATCCCCGGAAGGATCTACTATCATAAACAAGGGCTCGCTCAGCCCGGCCAGCAGAGATCCATTTGGCTCATTCGTCACAATAGTCAGGTCCTGACCATCTGCCGTCATCTCTTTAATATCTGTCAAACTCTGTCCGCGGGCATTGTCAGAAATCACCCGATCAATAGAGCCCATCACAGACTCCGCTGTCAACGGATTGCCATTCTGAAAGGTAACTCCCTCACGAATATGAATTTTCCATGTGACATCATCTAAAAGTTCCCACGAATCGGCAAGCTGCGGAACCAGTTCCATGTTTTCGTCCAGCGTAAACAAGCATTCTCCCACATCCATGCGCATCAGCATCCAGCTATTGTAATCCACAGACTCATCTGCCGGATCCAATGTTGTTGCAAACCATGTAAGTCCGAGATCCAAATGCTTTTCTGCACTTTCTGCAAACACACTGCAATTCAGTGCCACCGTCATCCCAGTAATCAATAGTGCCATTGCAAGTTTTTTCTTCATGCTTTTTTCTCCTTTGCTTTTTTTATATTATAGGCATTTGTTAAATACCGGAACCCATTGATTTTTCTTGGTTCTTTTACTTGTTTTATATAAATTTTCTCTCCGCAAATGATATAATAGAATCACCACAAACCATCATACGATTCACGGAGGAGAAAATTTATGGCAATTAAATATCGTCAGATTTCTTTAAAAGATACCTTTTCAGACTGCCAGGACATGTTCTTGGATGATACCCCTTCCTTCTTCCAGCTTTTGGATGAACATTTTGATATAAACGAATTCATTCCTTCTGTTTTTACCAATGCTTTCTATCAGCATCTTGGCCGGAAAAGGACTTACCCCTTAACTGGTTTTTTATCCGCTCTCATTCTTCAAAAGATTTTTTCTATCCCAACGGACTCTTTGCTTATCCTTTTTCTTTCCCTTTGCAAAGAACTTCGGGATTTCTGCGGCTTTTCTAAAGTCCCCGATGCCCCGCTTTTTACCAGGTTCCGCCAGAATTTCGAGCCTTATATTGAACTCATGTTCCGGCAGATGGTTGACTTTACCGAACCAATCTGCCAGCTCATCGATTCCTCCCTTGCACAGATCCTTACTTTTGATACCTCCGGTATCGAACTGTTTGTTTCCGAAAATAACCCAAAAACTCTCAATTCCCTGATCAAAAAACTTAAAGCTTATTATAAGGATAAACCTGATGTGGATCCCTACAAGATGGCTTATGGCCTCATGCCTTCTGCAGCCGCTTCTTCCCTTGATGCGAAACAGATGTATATCAATGGCCATTTCTGCTATGCGGATAAATTCGGC
>CAZGTY010000108.1:0-4205 GCA_964528895.1 uncultured Blautia sp.
ACGAACATATCCTGGAGGAGAAACAGCCGGGAATCGTCACAGGGCTTGCGTGGACGCAGGCGGGCGGGGATATCCTGTTTATTGAGACAATGCTCGTACCCGGAGAAGATAAGACAATCATAACAGGACAGCTCGGCGATGTCATGAAAGAATCGGCCCGCATTGCCCGGACGGTTGTGAAAAATATTTTCCCGGATAAAGCGGAAGCCTTTAAAAATAAAGAGCTGCATATCCATGTCCCGGCCGGGGCAGTGCCAAAGGACGGCCCGTCTGCGGGGATCACGCTGATAACGGCGCTCGCGTCCCTGCTCACAGGGATATCCGTTGATCCTCGGGTGGCTATGACGGGCGAGATTTCACTGAGGGGTATTATTATGCCGATCGGAGGGCTTCCGGAAAAGCTGATGGCAGCTGTACGGGCCGGCATTCAGACTGTGTTTATTCCAGTGGATAATATGGATGATCTGGAGGATGTGCCAAAGGAAGTAAGGGAAAAGCTGACGATTGTTCCGGCACATGATGTGGCGGAAGTGCTGCAGAAGACAGGATTGCTATAGGAAAGGAGCAGTTCATATCAATGAAATATCATTATGTTGTTATCGAACGTGAGTATGGAAGCGGTGGAACAGAAACAGGAGAAAAGCTGTCAAAAATCAGCGGGATTCCATGTTACGGAATTGAAATCCTTGAACAGGTATCGGAAAAGCTGAATATCGGGATCGATCAGATCGAACGGTACGAGGAAAAAGCAACGAACAGCTTTCTCTATTCCATTTATCTTATGGGAAAGATAAATGATGGTACGGATGGGAATCTTTCAAATGAAGGACTGATTTATCTGGAAGAACAGAATATCATCAGGAGTCTGGCAGAGGAAGGGCCTGCTGTTTTTGTCGGCAGATGCGCGGCGAATGCATTAAAAGACAGAAGCGATGTGCTGAAGGTATTCATCCATGCGGACAGGGAACTGAGAAAAAAGAGGGCGGTGGAAGAGTATGGAATCGGCCAGAACGGCGTGGATGCGGTCATACAGAAATTTGACCATAAACGCAGCAGCTACTATACGGTAAATACCGGAAAGGGCTGGAGAGACATATCGAATTATCATCTTATCCTGGATAGCGGAAAGCTCGGATGCGAATGCTGTGCGGGAATCATTTGGAATGCAATGAACGAAGACCAGGGAGGTCGATTATGAAGAACATTTTTCGCTTTTTATCTAAATCAGGGGCTGCTGTCGCGGCGATTGTTGTCCTGTTGATCGTGCAGGCATACTGTGACCTTGCTCTTCCGACTTATACCAGCGACCTGCTGAATGTAGGCCTGCAGCAAAATGGCATTGAGGATGCAGTGCCTGAAACGATACGCGAGGAAAGCCTGGAAACACTTGAATTGTTTCTTACAGATTCAGAAACGGAAACGCTGGAGGCGGCTTATACGGACGCCGACGAGGACGGGGTGCGCAGCCTGAAGGATATCGGGGATGACGAAAGGGAAGCGCTGCACGGCATTCTTGCGCTTCCGGAGAGCGTGATTTATCAGATGGAGAGCAGCGAAGAGGGCGCGGCCGGGCTTAAGGCAATACAGTCGGCGCTTGCTCTTGGCGTAATGACGAAAGAAAATTTCAGGCAGCAGCTGGAAGATACGATCTCCCAGATGGAAGGGATGACGGATACCTTTCTTGATCAGGTTGCAGTCAGCTATGTCGAAGCGGAATATGAAGCTCAGGGCGTTAATCTGAATCAGATCCGGAATGCATATCTTATTAATGTCGGCGCGAAAATGCTGGCAATGGCGCTGGTGATGGCTGTGGTTGCCATTCTGACCGGTTATATCGCTTCCATTGTATCGGCGAAGATCGGGCGGGATCTGCGCGAACAGCTTTATTCAAAGGTCATGGGCTTTACCAGCGCAGAGATCGAGAAGTTTTCCACGGCGTCCCTTATTACGCGGTGTACCAATGACATTCAGCAGGTGCAGATGCTGATCGTAATACTCCTGCGGATGGTGACCTATGCCCCAATTCTCGCGGTTGCGGGCGTTATCAAGGTAATCCAGACAGGCTCTGGGATGAGTTGGATCATTGTGGCGGCGGTCATTGTCCTGGCCGTATGCATCGCTGTCCTGTTTGTGGTCGCCTATCCGAAATTCAAGGTCATGCAGAAGCTGGTGGATAAGCTGAATCTTGTATCCAGAGAGCTTCTGACCGGGGTGATGCCGATCCGCGCGTTTGAACGGCAGAAATACGAGGAGGAGCGTTTCGCAAAGGCAAATAGCGAGCTTTTCAGGACGCAGCTTTTTACCAACCGTACCATGACTTTTATGATGCCGGTCATGATGTTTATTATGAATGGCGTTTCCGTGCTGATCGTCTGGGTCGGCGCGAAGGGAGTGGATGCGGGCACCGTGCAGGTCGGTAATCTTACTGCGTTCATCACCTATTCCATGGTCATCATCATGTCCTTCCTGATGATTTCCATGATTTCCATCATGCTGCCCCGTGCGGGAGTTGCCGCTGACCGGATCGTAGAGGTCCTGCAAACGCCGGTGTCCCTGACTGACGCTCCTGAAACAAGGGATCAGGAACTGGAACACATGCAGGGCAGGCTGGCCTTCTCGGATGTTTCATTTACTTATCCGGGAGCCGAGTCGCCTGTGCTGGAGCATATTTCCTTTGAGGCGGAGCCGGGCAGGACCACCGCGATCATTGGCTCCACCGGATGCGGCAAGTCCACGCTGATTAATCTTATCCCGCGGTTTTATGATGTTTCCGAGGGCAGCATTACCATTGATGGGGTGGATATCCGTGAAATCAGTCAGAAGAAGCTCAGGGACTGCATTGGCTATGTACCGCAGAAAGGAGTTTTATTTTCAGGAACGATAGAGAGCAACCTGAAATATGGCGGCAGCCGGATCACAGACGAAGATATGGAAAATGCCGCGGAGATTTCACAGTCCGTGGAATTTATTGAAGCAAAGGAAACCGGATATCAGTCTCCGATTGCCCAAAACGGATCCAATGTATCAGGAGGACAGCGCCAGAGGCTTTCCATCGCAAGGGCGGTCGCAAAACACCCGCAGATTTATCTCTTTGACGATTCCTTTTCAGCTCTGGATTATAAGACAGATGCAGCGCTGCGGGCTGCGCTTGCAAAACAGATCGGGAACGCTACTGTACTGATTGTCGCACAGAGAATATCCACCATTATGCATGCCGACAGGATCCTTGTCATGGATGAAGGACGCATTGTGGGAATGGGAACGCATCGTGAGCTGCTGGAGAATTGCGGGATCTATCTGGAAATTGCGAGAGGACAGCTGTCGGAAGCAGAAATTCAAAGCGCGCTGAAAGGAGGAGAATGATATGGCTGGAAACAGAAGACAAGGGGGAGGCCCCGGACGTATGGCCGGAGAAAAGGCAAAGGATTTTAAAGGGACGATCAAAAATCTGCTGCATTATATGGGCGCATACAGAATCGCGCTGATTTTGGTCGCGGTTTTTGCAGTTGTCTCTACAATTTGTAACGTGATCGGGCCGAAGATACTGGGAAACGCCACAACGGAGCTGTTTAACGGACTGATCGCCAAACTGTCCGGCTCCGGAAGCATTGATTTCGGAAAGATCGGGTCAATTCTGCTCGGGCTTATAGGCATTTATGTGCTTAGCGCGGTTTTTTCCTTCCTTCAGGGGCTTATGATGACGGAGATGTCCCAGAGAATGTGTTTCCGGATGAGGGAGGATATCAGCGCGAAGATCAACCGGATGCCCCTTTCCTATTTTGAGAGGAACTCCGTCGGGGATGTCCTTTCCCGTATCACAAACGATGTGGATACGCTTGGACAGGCGTTTAACCAGTCTGTCACGCAGCTGATCACGTCTGTCTGCACCCTTGTGGGAGTAATCGTTATGATGCTTACGATTTCTCCGCTCATGACGCTGATCACCGCGCTGATCCTTCCGGTGTCGATGGTATTTGTCATGGGAATCGTAAAAAAGTCCCAGAAATACTTTATGGCACAGCAGAGCTACCTGGGAAAGATCAACGGGCAGATTGAAGAGACTTTTTCCGGACATGATGTAGTGAAGGCGTTTAACCGGGAAACAGCGGAGCTGGAAGAATTCAGAAAGACGAACGGCATCCTGTATGAGTCCGCATGGAAGAGCCAGTTCCTGTCCGGCCTGATGCAGCCGATCATGAATTTTG
>CAZGTY010000109.1:0-4049 GCA_964528895.1 uncultured Blautia sp.
CAGCCAACATCGACCTGAAAGGTTTTACTCCGGCGTGGTACCGGCGGCTGGGCGGTGATCTGGAGACGGTGAATCGCTCTATCACGCTGGCTGCGGAGCAATGCCATGTGGAGGTGACTACCCTGCTGGTTCCGGGAGAAAACGACAGCGAGGAGGAAATCTGCGCTCTGGCGCAGTGGCTTGCGGGGATTGATCGGGACATCCCGCTGCACCTCAGCCGCTTTTTCCCGCGATATAAGATGCAGGATCGCCTGCCAACCCCGGTGGCATCGGTATATGCTTTGGCAGAAACAGCCAGGGAGTATCTGACATATGTCTATACCGGGAACTGTTGAAGAAATAAAAAATCTCAGCCACATTCGTCTCGATTTGTGCCTGAGCGAAGTGAAAGGAATGTAAGTTATTATGCGTTTTTTCAATAAAAAAGGAATCGAGTGGTGCATGCGGGTGTTTGTCCTGGCGGCAGCCGTCCTGATACTTACGCGTCCGGGGATCATTGAAAAAATTCAGAATCCGGAAAAGGTGACCTCCCTTTCTGAGGGTTGGTACTATATGGACGGAGGCAAGCGGACAGAAGTAACGCTTCCGGCGCTGATCCGGCAGGAAGAGGGAGATGCGCTGGTACTTTATAATGATGGGCTTGAGGAGCTTGCGGAACAAAGTACCCTGACCACCAGAGGCGCTGTGTACCGCCTGAAAATTTCCACAGAAGAACAAATACTTTATGAATATGAAGATACTTTGTTTCCACGAAATAGCCAGATGGCATCCAAGGTGAATTGTACAGCGCAGCTCCCTTCGGAGTTTGCGGGGGAAACCATTGCCTTTACTTACTATAATACAAATGATGGCGTGTACCGGATACCGGAAATTTATGCCGGCAGTGAGACAGCGGTTCTTCTTTATCACTATGAAAAGGATGCAGTCACCCTGATAGTAGTATTTGTGATGGCTATTCTGGGGATTGTTGCGGTATTTATAGCACTTTATATTAAACATATGGGAGTGTATGAAAAGCGCTTTCTGGATATTGCCTGCTTTCTTCTGTTCTGTGTATGCTGGTTTCTTACGGATTCATCCCTTGCACAGACGTTTGCCGGGAATTCCCCTGTTATCCGGTACGTCTCCTTTTATGCGTTTATGCTGCTTGCCATACCGATGCTTCATTTTGTAAGGGATACAGAAGAAATGAAGAAATATCCAGTGATCGACCTCGTGATTTTTCTGTTTTACGCGAATGTGATCGTCCAGAGTATTCTGAATTACTTCGGCGTTTTCGATTTTATAGATATGCTGGTTGTGACGCATCTGCTGCTGGTCGGTGGAATCGCGGTGCTTGTGAAGATCCTCGTGCGCGAATACAGGGAGAGCAAAAGCAGGGGATTGTATACCATTCTTCAGGCTTTCGCAGTAGTGGCCGGCGGAGGTACTCTGGCCCTGATTCTTTACTGGCTTCTGAAAATACCATATTATGAAGTATTTTTTGAGGTCGGGATCGTAATCATGATCATACTGCTTATTCGGGGCCTTATTGACGAAATGATAAAAAATGTTAGATTTAAAACAGAGAGTGTTATCCTGCAGCGCCTGGCCAATGAAGATATGCTCACAGGAATGAAAAACCGCCGTTCCTATGAGGCGTTCCTGAATGAAATTCAGGAAAACGCTGCTTCCGGTCAGAATTATTTTCTGATTTTTATGGATATCAATAACCTGAAAGAAATCAATGATACTCTGGGCCATAATGTGGGAGATGAGGCTATTATCGCCACTGCGAGGATACTTGAGAAGGTCTATGGAAACGAAGGGCATTGTTTCCGGATCGGCGGAGATGAATTCTGCGCGGTATTGCCGGACAACGGTTTTACCGAGGAAGAGCTGTCAGATAAGCTGACTGCGGAGATACGCCAGTACAACAAAACATGCGTCCGGTATCAGCTTTCTGTAGCGCGCGGTTTCAGCAGCCTGCAGGACGGCAGCGGAAACAGAAAGACCATCAGTGACTGGAAAAAAGATGCGGATCTTAAGATGTATTCGGATAAAGGCTGGGTCAAAAAACAGGGAGCGATGATAAATGAGTGACGTTATCAATTACAATATGAGTTTTCTTGTGGCCGCTTTTTTTCTGCTCCTGTTGATCGCATATCATTCCGCGCACAGCCGTAAGCTGTACGATTATAACAGCCGTGTCTTTTTCTGGTTTGTAATTCTCGGGATTTTTGATGTCGGGTTTGATATTATCACTACGGCGCTGATCGTGAACGGGAAACCGGATTTTACAGGGGTCACCATGCTTTTGCTGACGATTTTTTATCTTTTACAGGTTGCGGTCCCCTGTTCCCTGTTCATGTATATCGCATCCTTTTGCGAGCAGATGACCGATGCCGAAAAAATATTCAACAGGATTTTGATCATTCCTGCGGTAGTAATGGTCTGTTTGGTTCTGCTCAATGTCAGGTTTGGTATTCTGTTCCGAATTGACGAAGCAGGCAAATATATCCGGGGGCCGCTGTATCTTTCCATGTATCTCTATGCCCTTGTGTATGGGATCATTGCACTGGCATGCAGCATTTGGCGCTTCCAGAGGATCGGCGGCAGAAAGTTTAACATTATTCTGGAATTTCTGGTGATTCTCGGGATCTGCGTAGGAATCCAGGCTGTGCACAATGAACTTCTGATGACGGGCTTTGGCCTGATGCTTGGGATTCTGGTTCTGTATCTGACGATCAGTAATCCTTCCGATTACGTGGATTCCCTCACCAGCCTGCTTAATAGCCGCAGCTTTCGCAGCCGGGTGCAGCAGCTCTTTGATCGTAATAGGGATATTTTTATTATAGCCATGGATTTCCCGCAGATCAGAGAGATGAACACACTGTACGGAAGCAAGTTCGGGGACAGGATTCTCTGTAGTATCTCCAGTGAACTGGACAGTATCGCAGGGCCGGAAAATTCTTTCCGCCTGTCCGGTAAAAGGTTTGCAGTCATTTGCCCATCCCTGTACAGCTATGAGAATACGAGGAATGTGATTGTGGATTTCCTGAGCAGATCTCAGACAGTCGGGCGGGAACAGATTACTATCTCCGGCATTATCTGCGGGATCATGAACGGACAGGAGCTTGAAAATTATGATATGCTTGTGTCCTATATCGATTACCTGATTTCTCTGGCTCCTGCTTCAATGGGAAATGTTTTCCTTCAGGGAGATAAGAATACTAAAAGAGGATTTTTAAACAGAAAGGAAATCGAAAGATACCTGTTTACAGCCATAGAGAAGGATCTGTTCGAGGTTTATTTCCAGCCCGTTTTTTCAGTGGAGAAAAATACTTATGTTAGTCTGGAGGCGCTGAGCCGTCTTCGCCATCCCACTCTCGGGCCTGTGCCGCCGGATATTTTCATTGGAATCGCTGAAAAAAATGGCCAGATCCGGGAGATTGGCCAGCTTCAGTTTCGCCGCCTCTGCCGTTTTATTAAAGAGCATTCTGCATTGATGGACAAGCTGAACAATGTCAAGTTTAATCTGTCTCCTGCGGAAATTCTCCAGGAAGGCTGCTGCCAGGGGCTGTTCCGAACAATAGAGGAATTTGAGCTTCCCCATTCCTTTTTCCAGTTCGAGATCACGGAGACGGTTGCAACGGAATACAGTGACCGGCTGTATCAGATTGTGGATGAATTTCAGAAATACGGAATCGGACTGAGCCTGGATGATTTTGGCTCCGGCTATGCAAACCTGGATACGGTGCTGAAGCTTCCCTTTTCCTGCATCAAGCTGGATCGGTCGCTGCTCAATGGGATCGCAGAGGATAATCGGCCCAGAATATTTTACCGGAATATTGTGGCGGTGCTGAAAAATATGGGGTATGAAATTGTAGCGGAGGGTGTGGAGACGAAAAGCGAAATGGAATTTTTAAGCTCCTGCGGCGTGGATATGATCCAGGGCTTTTACTTTTCCAGGCCGCTGCCGCCGGATGAACTGCTGTCCCTGATTTCCTGATTCGGAGACGGAGACGCAAAAGAATCCGCCCCGGGAATCAGCTTTTGACGGGTAAATC
>CAZGTY010000110.1:0-3839 GCA_964528895.1 uncultured Blautia sp.
GGATCTTTTTCTGGAGGAAAATCAGGAGATCCTTTTTACCATGAATCAATGAGCGAAAGTAAAATATGAAAATATCGTGTTTTTCAGGAAGATACTTGCTCTGTGTGGGAAAAAAGTTTATACTCTTATTGATGGCCCCACGGGAGAGAGGTGGAATCAGCGCTTTTTTCAGAGGGAACCGGAAAATGAATCTGTTATTTATGGAGGAGAAGATGAAAGTATTGGTTAAGAAGACAGCCGTATCTGCCCTTGCAGCGACTTTGGCGGCGGGCATGCTTTCCGGCTGCGGACAGACGACGTTAGATGGAACAAAAACTGTTGCGACAGTAAACGGTACGGAGGTGCCGCTTGGCGTGGTGAGCCTTCTTACGCGCCAGCAGCAGGCCGAGACCGAGTATATGTATGCAAGCTTTTTAGGCGGACAGGAATTCAGCATCTGGGATACGGCTACCGCGGATGACGCGGATATGACCTACGGCGAGCAGCTGGTACAGAATGCGCTGGAGCAGGTAGAGCTTATGTACATTATGAAGGAAAAAGCTGCCGATTACGGCGTGGAAGTGACGGAGGAGGATCAGGCCGCCATCGCTGAGGCTGCCGCCGAATTTATGGAGGCAAATGATGAGGAGACCATCAGGGAGCTTGGCGTAAATGAGGATCAGGTGAAGGAGCTTCTGGAGCTGCAGACCTACCTGCAGAGAATTTATGACCCCATCATAGCGGACGTGGATACGGAGGTCTCCCAGGAGGAGGCACAGCAGTCTTCCTTTACCTATATTGCCGTTGATATGGCTTCCGATGACGAAGAAGCGGCGGATGACTCTGCGTCAGATGATGAGGACGCGGAAGCAGAGAATACTGCAGATGATGAGGACGCGGAAGCAGAGAATACTGCAGATGACGAGGACGCAGAAGCAGAGGGTACTGCAGATGACGAGGACGCCGATACGGAAGATGCTGCGGCGGCCGAGGATGCGGATACGGAAGATGCCGGAGGGGATGAGGATACCGATGCGGAGGATACGGAGACTGCGGATCCGAAGGAGCAGGCACAGGAGATCCTGGATAAGGTAAAGGATGATCCGGAGGCGGATATGCAGGAGCTGGCTGATGAGGTAGGGGAAGGTTTCAGCGCTTATTCCGGTACATTTGCCACCTTTGAAAGTGAGGACGAGGAGGAAAGTACGTCCGTATATCCGGATGAGGTTCTTGCGGTACTGCGTGAGCTGAATGATGGAGAGGCTGCAGAGGAGCTGGTGGAAGCGAATGATAAATATTATATTCTGAGACTGGATGAAAAGCTGGATGAAGATGCTACCGAATCAAAGAAGGAAAGCATAATCAATACCAGAGAATCCGAGCTGTACACAGAAACTACGGAAAACTGGCTGGATGAAGCGGATATCGAGGTAAAGGAGAAGGTGCTGGCCACCCTTAAGGTGACAGATATGCACAGCTTTACGATTCAGAGCCAGGAGGAGGAAACAATAATTGACGATGACATCGAGGATGCGGAAGTGGTTGACGACGACCTGTCCGATGCCGGAGAGGAGATCGAGGAAGAGCCTTCTGAGTCCGGCGAAGTGATCGAGGAAGAGCCCTCCGAGTCCGGCGAAGTGATCGAGGAAGAGCCCTCCGAGTCTGATGAAGTAATAGAGGATTCCACCGGAAGTGGGACTGTAGACAATACGATGGAGGATCCGAAATAGGATAAATCTCCATGCGCCTGTGGCGGCGGGAACGATCGGTATATTCGTTTTAAATACAGAAAAGCAGATTCAGGGCCCCGGAGCGGCTTTTACAAGCGGCTTCGGGGCCCTGAATTTCGGATATTTACGATGTATTTACTCCGCTCTGCCGGTGATATGAATGCCGTTTACCTGTACGTTATCCTCCATGGGGATGATCAGGCAGCAGCGGCCGTCCACCATCCGGGTCTCCACCAGATCGGCCCGTTCGGGGTTTACATGAATGACCACATCCGGGGTTTTGATCTCTACCCGGCGGGTGTTTGTAATATTGGATGCCATCAGGGATGCGGACTCACCGGCAGCGGTCTCATACTGCCGATCAAAGGTTTCCAGCTTTTCCTCCGGGATGCCGCATTCTTCAAAAAGACGTTTCACCTCAGATTTTGTCAGAACCACCGGCTCCGGCTCATCCTTTTGAGCCTCCACCCATTCATTCAGCTTTTCGTGGATATTCATAACCGTATCGTAGGCACAGTCGTCGCCGAAGGTCTCTTCCACAAGAGCGTTAAAGGAATCCCGCTGTCCCGCCGCAGAAAGGGGAGGGCAGCAGCCAAAGAGCTCTTCGATAAAAGAACCCCGGATCAGTTCTGCATTTTTTGTATAGTAAAGGAGACTGTGGATATCCGCGCTCCGGTCATGGAATGCCGGGAACAGGAAACCGAGATCAGGCATCTGTACGATCCAGTCCCGTGTACGGTCCTCAATGCTATTTGTCAGAGCATTGTAACAGAGCCCTGCCCTGGAGAGGTTCACCGGGCAGATGCTGCACAGGAGAAAATTATATATCTCATCGGATGCGTCAAACATTTCCGTATTATCCGAGGATTTTCCGGGAACATCGTAGGCAGCGTGAATGAGGATGATATAATAATTTTCTTCATATTCATAATGCTCAATGATCCGGTCATAGAACTGTTCCACCAGTTCATCGTCGTTAAGAGCGCTGTTGCGGAGCTTCAGAAGGAACTCCTGACTTTTGCCCTCCATCTCCTGTTCCGTAGGAAATTCCATATTAATGAGATTTTTTCCGATGGAGCCGGAAAGGGTTTTGCGGAAAATGTCAAAATATTTAAAGCTCTCCTCCTCTGAAAGAGAGAGAAAGGCCTCCTTAAGCTCGGTTTTCTTGTTCTTTTCCGCATCCACGTAGCAGCCGCAGATGCGTGTGATAGCGCAGTTGTTTGGAGTAAACTGTTTTTTAATTTCTGCTGTTTCTTTTTTATTCATGTAAACACCGTCTCTGTTTGTTTTATCCTTACGCCTGGGCGTATATCTTAAAAAAAGCCATTCGTTTAAAGCTTGGAATAGCCGTAGCCGTTTACCATAGCGTCCAGCTTCTGTTTATTCTTGCACATGGGGCAATTATGGAACTGGTAGGTTCCGTAGTTGGGGATGTCCTTCTGCTGGTAAATGGAAAATACGGGCAGCTTAGCCACACTGCTCACAGCGCTGAATATGGCGGCGACGCCCCGGATGTTGCCTCCGTAGTAGAGAATACTCTCCACTGCACGGGAAAGGGTTTCTCCCGTAGTGATAGAGCCGTTCAGGATCAGAACATTCTTTTTGTTTATCATCGCCTGTGTATTATCCCGGAAGATCATCTGACCGGAGCTGCTCCGTTCCGGTGACAGCACATAGATGGTCTGATGTGCATTCATGGAGAGCACACCGGCTTTTGTCAGTTCTTCCGCCAGATATGCGGCAATGACCTCCAGGCCGTCCGTGCAGATGATGGTGTCAACGGGAATGGACGCTTCGTAGTTGGAAGCCAGGGCCTGAGCCACCAGCCGGGCCTCAGAACAGCGGGTGCGCATTGCGGTGATGTCCAGATAATGGGTAATGTGGGACTGGGGTGTGGCAAAATGTCCCGGATAGACCTTTAACTGGATGCTGCTGTTGCTGCGGGCGGGTATTTTAATCATTTTTGATTCCATAAATCGACCTCCTCTCGCGGAATATTCACGCTTTTAAGTGATTCTATTATAGCATCCCGAAAGAGGAGGTTTCAATAAATTTCTGGAATTTTTCAGATAGTGTGAATATGTTTGTCCTCAAATAATCTGTTGACTTTATGATATCAAAATGATATCA
>CAZGTY010000111.1:0-3594 GCA_964528895.1 uncultured Blautia sp.
GTCTTCAAACGCAAAGCGCTGCAGGCGGTATAAGGAAAGGAAGAAAACAGAGGGAGAAAAATAAGCTTGCTGTTTATGCAGTCTGCCAACATTCGGTCAACAACGCTTGTTGACTATATGCTCAGGTTGATCCTAAGACTGTATAATACTTGGCAGGGCAACTTTTTTATTTGATCAGCCTTGACTTTTTAAAACAAAATGATAAAATCTCAAATGAAAGATGAATAAATTAGATACGATACAAGCCGTGCAAAACGCCGATACGATACAATGGTGCAATGCCTGGCATGTGTTTTTAGGCATATGTTTCGACATGTGCCTTTGTTTTATGAAGATTTTTCAGAAAGGAGCTTTAAACATGTGGGAAGACGCTATATTGATACCTTTTTTGAGGAAATTTGATGAACATCCGTTTCTGGTAAAAACGAAGAACGGGGAATATAGGATTGGTGAGGGAGAGCCGGTCTTTACGGTTCGGTTCAATAAACAGATCCCTTTGAAGGAACTAATGACAAGTACTTCGCTGGCGCTCGGAGAAGCTTATATGGATGGAGATCTGGAAATTGAGGGAGATCTTTATCATGCACTCGATAATTTCATGGGACAGATGGGAAAATTCTCTACGGATGAAGGCATACTGAAGAA
The DNA here is from genome assembly GCA_964528895.1 of uncultured Blautia sp. Classification (GTDB taxonomy): domain Bacteria; phylum Bacillota; class Clostridia; order Lachnospirales; family Lachnospiraceae; genus Blautia_A. The sequence goes on from CAZGTY010000111.1 coordinate 646, forward strand.
AATAATGTTCACTTGTACGGATAAGAAAAATCAGCGGAAAGAGGTTCAAAGTCATTATGATATCGGAAATGATTTTTATAAACTGTGGCTTGATGAAACCATGAGCTATTCCTGCGGATATTTTCAGCATGAGGATGACACCTTGTATCAGGCCCAGGTAAATAAAGTAGATTATATCCTGAAAAAGCTACATCTGGAAGAAGGAATGACGCTGTTGGATGTAGGATGCGGCTGGGGCTTTCTACTGATACGGGCAGCAAAAAAATACAAGGTTCATGGTGTTGGAATCACATTAAGCGAAGAGCAGTATAAAGAATTTAAGAGATGCATTACACAGGAAGGCCTGGAAAATTTACTGGAGGTTGAATTGTGTGATTACCGGGATATCCCTGAATCAGGAATGCTGTTTGACCGGGTTGTCAGTGTTGGTATGCTGGAGCATGTGGGACGGAATAATTATCAGGTTTTTATGGACATTATCAGTAAAGTATTAAAGCCGGGCGGTCTGTTCCTTCTTCATTTTATCAGTGGTTTAAAAGAGCATCCGGGTGATCCCTGGGTGAAAAAATATATATTCCCCGGCGGAACTGTACCAAGCCTGCGGGAAATGATCTCCTGCGCGGCAGAGGATGATTTCCATACGCTTGATGTGGAAGATTTGAGGCTTCATTATAACCGTACGCTTTTATGCTGGGAGAGAAACTTCAGGGAGCACATAGATGAAGTAAGGAATATGTTTGATGAAAAATTTATACGAATGTGGGAGCTTTATCTTTGTTCCTGTGCGTCCACTTTCCATAACGGAATCATTGATCTGCACCAGATTCTTATGTCAAAGGGAATTAACAATGATCTTCCTCTGATACGGTGGTATTGATCCGTAAGGCTGCATCTGTTTTCTCTCACTTTTCTGTAGTACTGATCGTTTATAGATTATGGCAGGTCAAAGTCCGGAAGCTGTTCGAAATGCTCACGCCGAAATTGAAAAGATGGTTGGCTTGTTTTTAGAAAATTATAGAAGTTATGCCTGTTATGGGGTATAATGAGCACAATAGAAATTCAATTTTTGTATTGCGGGGCAATGTTAGAAAAGCAAAAAATTGAAGAAAACATTTTTGTTATGAAGAGGAAGTCGGAAAACGTGATTTTGAATCAGATCATTCAACCTCATAAGCTGTCTGATATGTACACGAGATGTGAATGTCAGAATGAAACCGGAACCGGGGTCATTGATTTTTATGTCCCGTCTCCGTTGTTTTTCGTTTTATTAATTGACCTTTCCATGAAGGAATTCAGCTATGAGATTTCAGAGAACGATTTTATGGAAGATTATTTCATGATCAATTATTGCGAAGCAGGCTGCTGTGAAAGCATGGCTGCAGGATATCAGTCTTTTTTTGTTAAGCCGGGAGACTGCTGTCTCTGTGCAGGCCCAGGCAGCAGTGAAGTTATTCATAATCACTATCCGCTCAATAAATACAAAGGTGTTGAAATTTTTATCCACAGGAATATTTTGCAGGATTCTTTCTTTTCTACGCTGGAGGAGACGGGGATATCTATCGCCGGGTGGATGGCCCCTTTGAAACTCCATCCGGTGTCTTTTACCCAAAATACACAGCTTATGCATGTCATAGCAACCATTCAGGACAGAGTGCGGAATGAGGATCTCATATCGGTGAAGATTGCATTGATGGAGCTGCTGCGCTATATTGATGTTTATGGCATCCCTGGGCACACGCACATTATACACTATTCAAACACTCAGATCAGTATTGCGCAGCAGGTACATGATGCTATTTGTGCAGCGCCGGGATGTGAATTTGATATCCGCGAGCTTGCCGCCGGATTTTCTATCAGTCCCAGTACGCTGAATAAATATTTCAAGGCTGTGTATGGCGAATACATTCCATCGTTCCTGCGGACGACACGGATGAAAATGGCAGCCGAGCTTCTGCGAAGCTGTGAGCTCTCCGTGGGAATCATTGCCGGAAAGACCGGCTATCAGCATCCGGGCAAGTTCAGTCAGGTCTTTAAAAAGTACTATGGAATGTCTCCGCTGGCATACCGCAAAAGTGTATGGCAGAGGAATGCCCGTACAGCCGATTAACAAATGGAGCAAAAAAAGAATAAATAGAGTAAAAGCCACCTCCTGTTTTTAGTATAATCCCGGCAGGAGGTGATTTTTTATGAATGAACTCAGTGTATTAAAGCAGCTTACCGCGCTGCCCTATTTGCCTGTATACGTGAGAACGATCAACACTGCGATCGAGCTTGATCTGTTTTCCCGGCTCTGCACCTGGATAACTGCCGATGAATTGGCCAATAAGCAGGGCTATCATCAGGAAATTACGCGCTGTATATTGGGCGTGCTTTACTCTCTGGGCTTTTTGGAGAAGGATGGTGTATATTACCGAAATTCCGAAGACAGTATGCGTTATCTGGTGAAGGGCAGTTCGGAATATATGGGTACATACCTGTTGTTTTACTGGCTGGGAGCGGACAGCATGGCAGTGAATATCAAGGATGCACTGCTTCATGGACCGGCAGCCATAGAAGAAATGTCCTGTTATATGGCGGCCTGCAGCCCTTCGGAGGAGGAGCCGCATCCGGGATGCCGGGATCATGAAATCCTGGCCATTGCCCGCCTGCTTCCTGAATATGAACAGATACGCACTGTTCTTGACCTTGGATGTAATGTGGGTATGAACGGCGCACAGTTAATTCTTGATCGCCCGGAGCGAAGGGGTGTGCTTTTTGACCGCGAAGGCATGCTGCCGTATATGAAAAAAACGGTGGAATATCTTCATCTGGAAGACAGAACGGAGCTGGTGGGCGGAGATTTCTTTACCGACCCGCTTGGAGGTCCTTATGATCTGATCATTGCATCCTCCATTATGTGTTATGTACTGGAGAACAAGGCCGCCTTCCTGCGAAAATTGTATGAAGCGC
>CAZGTY010000112.1:0-3554 GCA_964528895.1 uncultured Blautia sp.
GTTTCCAGTTTAAAATTGTTCATATTCATACATCCTTTCCCATATAATGATTTACATTTACCCGTTAAAAACTGATTCCCGGATTGTTCCGCGCTTCGCGCTCCCACAATCCGCCCAATATGAGCATTCCCGCGGCGCTTGCGCACCACTTCATGCTCATATCAGGGCGGGTCATTAAGCCTTGTCTCCACTGAAATGCAAGCATTCCGTGGAGACAGGCTTTTGATCCTGGAATCATATAATAAAAAAATGCCCAGAGCCGGAATTGAACCAGCGACACGAGGATTTTCAGTCCTCTGCTCTACCAACTGAGCTATCTGGGCAAATATGGCAAACCTGTCACTTGGGAAATCTTATCATATTCAACTGTACTTTGCAACCGTTAATTCTACAGGGAATATGCGCTTTACAGGCACGCTTACGGGCGCTGCAGGAATATGTTGCATGAATATTTCGGCTGCTGCTTGACAAATGTTCGCGTATAGGCTACAATATTTAGCAGCGAAAGGACAAAAATGTCTGGGAATGACGTTCTTTGTCCTTTTTTACTTAAATCATTTTATGGAAAAAAGGAGGATACATATTATGAAAAAACGTACAGTAGCTATCGCACTTTGTGCGGCAATGACAGCATCCATGCTTTCGGGTACTACGGCCTTTGCAGAGGATAAAACATGGATCATTGCAACGGATACCGTATTCAAACCATTTGAATACACGAATGAGGAAAATGAATTTGTGGGAATCGATGTGGATATTCTTGCAGCGGTTGCGGAGGATCAGGGCTTTACATATGAACTGCAGAGCCTGGGCTGGGATTCCGGTGTTGCAGCCGTTCAGGCAGGACAGGCGGACGCGCTGATCGCCGGTGCCACCATCAAGCAGGAGCGTATTGATTCCGGCTGGATCTTCTCAGACGGATATTATAATGCCACACAGACCTTTGTAGTTGCGAAGGGCAGCGACATTGCCTCCTTTGAGGATCTGGAAGGGGAAAATGTGGCGGTGAAGAACGGCACGGCAGGAGCTGATTTTGCAAACAGTCTGAAGGATGAATACGGATTTACCGTTACGGTATTTGAGGACTCTCCTACCATGTATCAGGATGTTATTCTTGGAAACAGCGCCGCATGCGTAGAGGATACGCCGATCATGGCGGCTTCCATTCAGGACGGCGGCCTGGAGCTGGAAATTCCGGAGGGCATGGAAAGTGAAGGCGCTCCCTACGGATTTGCTATCATGGATGAGAACAACCAGGAGCTTCTGGATCTTTTCAATGCAGGACTTGCAGACATTATCGCAGACGGAACATATGAGGAGATCATCACGAAATATCTGGGTGAGGATGCCGCAAAATCCGCAGTTGAGGCGTTTGGAACAGCGGGAGAAGCAGAAGACGTGCCAGTTGAAGACGAGGCGGCCGAGGACGAGGCTGAGTAATTCTGAATCTGCATTTTAGCGCGGGGAACAATGTTTCCCCGCGATTTTTCTAAAGGGGTGAAGACATGATTGCAATTGTGCAGACCTATTGGAGGATGCTGCTGCAGGCAATGGGACAGACGCTGCTTCTGACATTGCTTTCGCTGATCTTTGCCATGATCATCGGCATGGTTTTCGGGTTGATGAACGTGGGAAGGAGCAGAGTGCTCAATCTGATCGGAACAATATATGTGGATGCTGTGCGGGGCGTGCCGCTGATCGTTCTGGCATATTTTATCTATTTTGGCGTACCGGCGGGTATTAAAATGTTGGGGATCCAGAATTTCCGCCTTCCGGCCCTCCAGGCGGGTACCATTGCGCTTTCCATGAACTGCGGGGCCTATATGGCGGAGATTATCCGCGCAGGCATCGAGAGCGTGGATAAAGGGCAAATGGAGGCCAGCAGGAGCCAGGGATTAAGCTATGGGCAGAGTATGCGCCTGGTAGTTCTTCCCCAGGCCATCCGCACCATGATACCATCCATTATCAACCAGTTTATCATTACGTTGAAGGATTCCTCCATTTTGTCTGTGATCGGATTCCCGGAGCTTACGAATATGGGAAAGACCATCGGCGGAAATACCTACAAGGTTCTACAGACATGGACGATCGTCGGCGTTATGTATATGGTGGTGATCATAACCCTGAGCAAGGTGGCAAAAAGGATAGAAAGGAGAACCAGCTTTGGCAGATAAAAAGGTTATGGTTCATGTAAAGAACCTGAAAAAAAACTTTGGAAAACTGGAAGTCCTCAAGGATATCAGCATTGATATTCATGAAGGCGAAGTGGTGGTTCTTCTGGGACCTTCCGGAAGCGGAAAATCCACATTTCTGCGGTGCTTAAACCAACTGGAAACGGCTACCGCCGGAACCATTCTGATCGAAGGGAAAAATGTGACGGATCAGCATACGGATATCAATAAAGTCCGTGAAAATATCGGAATGGTTTTTCAGCATTTTAATCTTTACGCACATAAAACGGTACTTCAGAATATTATGATGGCTCCAGTGGCGCTGAAAAAGATGACGAAGGAGGAGGCCAGAGAAGAGGGAATGCGCCTTTTAAAGCGCGTGGGCATGGAATCCAAGGCGGATTGTTATCCCTCCCAGATCTCCGGCGGCCAGAAACAGCGTGTGGCCATCGCCCGGTCTCTTGCCATGAAGCCGGATATCATGCTTTTTGATGAGCCTACGTCGGCTCTTGATCCGGAGATGGTGGGAGAAGTGCTGGCTGTTATGAGGGAACTGGTAGCCGATGGCATGACCATGGTTGTGGTTACCCATGAGATCGGCTTTGCCCGGGAGGTTGCGGACAGGGTGATTTTTATGGATGACGGCTATATTGTAGAGCAGGGTACGCCTCAGGAAGTGATCAACAACCCGAAGGAGCCCAGAACCATTGATTTCCTTAATAAGGTGCTCTAAAGCAGAGGACAGGAACAGCGGTTAAAAAATGTGAATGGAGATTGCTATGAAAAAAATCATTACCATCAGCCGTGAATTCGGCGCGGGAGGCGGAACCATCGGCCGTGCGGTCGCCCGGGAACTGGGATATGAATATTATGATAAGGAAATTATACTCCAGACAGCCAGAATGGCGAATCTGGATACGGAAACATTACTGAAATGGGACGAGCGGGTGCCTGCGAATTTCGGATTTGCGCAGAGCCTTTTCGATTTCTATAATAAACCTCTCGGAGAAAAAATCTATGCGGAGCAGGAGAAGGTGATCAAAAGGATCGGTGAAAAGGGCAATTGCGTGATCGTGGGAAGGAACGCGGACGCTATCCTGAAGGAGTATGACTACACGCTGCATGTTTTTATTTACGCGGATGTTTACTGGAGGCTGGAAAACATGAAATCCAAGATGCCCGATGTTCCGGTATCTAAAATCTCCGAGGAATTAAAGGTCATAGACCGGGCAAGAAGGAAATATTGTTCCTATTTCACCAATAAGGAATTCGGAGTGGCGGATTATTATGACATTTGTCTGAATTCGTCCGCATTGGGGGTTGAAACCTGTGTGGATACTCTTTGCAGTATCGCAAAAAAATGAACCACAGAGATTCAGAAGC
>CAZGTY010000113.1:0-3406 GCA_964528895.1 uncultured Blautia sp.
GCGGCATCATCAGGATGGCGAAGGGTACGAACATACCGCTTACAATGTAAAGATACACGAAGTTATAAAACCTGCTGCCCTTCATGCTGCGTCCGATGGCAAATCCGCCCAGGCCGTGGATCAGCACAGAAAGCACAACGGTCGTAACCGTAAGAATCAGGCTGTTTCCAAGTGAATGCCAGAAATCCGTCACACGCATGGCTTCAGCAAAGTTGGAAAAACTCCATGTCGTTGGAAATGCCAGCGCCCCGGCAATATTATTTGTCATTTCAGACGGCTGTTTAAAGGCAATGATCACCGCCATATATAACGGAAAGAAAATAGTAATGCAGCCAATGATCAGGAGGATCGTCACCGGCCAGTTGACCGTTCTTGCTGTTTTATTAGATTTCTTCATTATAACTGCTCCTCCTTCCTGTTCGTGATGGTAGTCTGTACTACAGAAATTACCACGATCAAAACGAAGAATATAAATGCATTAGCGCTCTGGAACCCGAACTGTCCGCCGCTCATACCATTGTTGTAGATCAGATAGGAGATGGACTCCGTACTCTGAGACGGTCCTCCCTTCGTCAATGCCATGACCTGATCGAAAACCATCAGGAAGTTTTTCATACAGAGGACCATGTTGATGGAGAAAAACGGAATAATCAGCGGGAAGGTAAGGCTTTTAAACTTCTTCCATCCGCTGACGCCGTCGATCGCGCCCGCCTCATACACGTCCTCCGGAACCGTCTGCAGACCGGAAATGTAGATGATCGTATTCATGGCGATCGCCTGCCAGCATCCTACGATCACGATAGCGATCCACGCTTTGCCGGTGCTGGAAAGGAAGCTGCTGCTCAAAGCTTCAATTCCTAGCTTCTGACCGATTGCCGGCAGAACGTATGTAAAAAAGAAACTGAAAATGTAACCGACAACCAGGCCGCCAAGAACGTTGGGAATAAAGTATATGCCCCTGAGGACGCTCTTGCCTTTGATCCTGCTGTTCAGGCCCAGCGCCAGGATCAGACTGATCACATTGGTGATAATGGTGCTGACCAGAGCATATTTAAAGGTAAACCAGTAGGATTTTCCCACACGTGCGTCCTGGAACAGATCAATATAGTTTCTCAGGCCCACCCATTCATAGGAACCATAGCCCTTAAAATTAGTAAAGCTGTACATAAATCCCCTGAGCAGAGGTAACGTATTAAAACAGAAAAACAAAACCAGAATCGGTATTGTAATCAGCATGAACGTGCGTTTTCTGTCCTGCGCACCTTTTGATATTTTCATTATTCTTCTCCTCCTTCCATCTGTTGATCCGGATTCTCCGCATAATATTTCTGAACCTTCGCAATGAGATCACGGTTATAACGTGCCCATTCCGTGTCAAATTTATTCAGGAAAGTATCCAGATCAGAATCACTGTCATCCATCAAAAATGTCTGGATCATGGCGTCAACTGCCATCTCCGAGGGATAATGGTGATCCTGATAGTCCGCTATCTTATCATTTTCGATATACTCCTTCATGCCATCCAGCATGGACGGAAGCTCAAAATCACCCTTCTTACAGGGAACCGCGCTCTGATCATCCAGATAAGTCTGGATATTCTCGTCCTCAAACAGAAAATCCAGGACCTCATAAATGGCTTCCTTCTTATCTTCCATCCCGGCCATTACACACCACTGCAGGTCATTACCGGAATTCAGCAGATTTTCATCAGGATCATTGCTTGCCGGGAACACAAAGGAATCAATGTTCATGTCCGGATTTACGGACTTGATCTGCGGTACGGCATAGCTCCCGATCACATACATCGCGGACTCTCCTCTTGCAAAGGCAGTACAGGCGTCGTTATAGCTGTAAGCATATGGATCCGGCTGCGCGTACTGTAAAAGAGATTTCGTAACCTCCGCAACGGGACGATAAGCTTCCGCAAATGTGGCTGTTCCGGCATTTACCTGAGAGCAAATATTGGAAGGAACCAGATCAACGCAGATCGCATTCCACGGCGCCAGGCAGGTCCATGTATCCTTAAAGCCAAAATACAGGGGCTGAATACCCGCATCCTGAATCTCCTCACAGAGCTCATAAAACTCATCCAGGGTAGTTGGGATCTCCCATCCGTTCTCATCAAAAAGATCTTTATTATAGAGGACGCCGGCTGCATTTGCCATATACGGGACGGTATATGAGCCGCCATAGGGGATATATTCCAGCTCTTCGGCATTTTTCAGATAGGACTCCTTGATGTCGCTTAAGCCCTCATAATCAGAAATGTCCATCAGCATTTCCGCATCCAGGAAATTGGAATAGTTGATATCTCCGCCGATACCGATGATCTCCGGATAATCCTCACGGATAAATCTTGTTTTCAGGATCGTCATGGCATCATTCGGAGAATCGATCACAAGCTCAATGTCATCATGTGTGGAATTGAACTTCTCCTCCAGCGCTTCGAATGCCTTTACGGCTTCCGGCTTATACTGTACGATTTCCACCACAGTTTTTCCATCTGCACTTTTTTCCTCGCCGCAGCCCGACACCACTGCTGCGAATGCCGCCAAACCCATTCCCAGGAATGCCGCGGCAGCTTTACTGTGTCGTTTCATAGTGTAGCCTCCCTTTCTTTCCTATTTTTAACGCAATGTTACAGGAAAAATATTATTTGGTTTTGTGAGGTTTATCAATAAGTTGTCTGCAAAACCAATATAACCAACAATATCGTTTCCATTTATTCGTCAAAAATGCACAAAAAAAGATGCGCACATATCCAAATACAAGAACTGTTCCGTTCTTGCCTTTGGACATAGGCACACCAAGTCAAAGCCACTCTGAAAAATTTATAAATTTATCCGTCATAACTGATATTCCGCACGCTCTCCCGCACGATCAGCTCCGTAGGCAGATGCACCGCATGAACGTCCACCGGCTCGCCATGAATACGCTTCATCAACATCTCCGCCGCCACATGGGCCTTATCCTCCGGGTGCTGTCTCACAGTCGTCAGCTGCGGCCTCGAAAGCCTCGCATAAATATTATCGTCAAATCCGGTCACGGAAATGTCCTGCGGTATGGAAACTCCCTCATGGGCAAAAATACCGGCGGCTTCATTCGCATACAGATCACACACGAAAAAGGCGGCGGTATATTCCTTTCCCGCCTTTTTCCTGGCAAACCGGCGAAGGATCTCGTGGCGCATATGTTTTTCCAGAGGCAGGTAAAAGCAATCCTTCTCTTCAAATTTCAGGCCATGGCGCCTCATGGCATCTCCAAAGCCCCTGAAGCGCTCCTGATTGCTGGCGGAAATATGGTCATGGTCATAGAAAAAAGCGATCCTCTTATGTCCCTGCTGGATCAGGTAATTTGCCATATTGCCGGCGCCTGACGCATCCTCCAGTCCAACGCTGTCATAATC
>CAZGTY010000114.1:0-3356 GCA_964528895.1 uncultured Blautia sp.
AAATACAGGGAGGAGTTAAAATGCTGATAAAGGCGTTGAGCGATTATTATGATAACCTGGCCATGAATGGGAGGATTCTCCCGGACGGATATTCGAAGGTAAACGTTCATTATATGATCTGCCTGACGCCGGAGGGGCGGATCGGAGAGATTATAAACTGTCAGGAACGGATAGAGAGCAGGACAGGCAACGGGAAAATAAAGGAAAGGTGGATTCCTCAAATTGCGGAAATGCCCAAGCGGACAGAGAAACCCGGTATAGACAGCAATATTGTGGAGCATCGTCCGCTGTATATATTCGGGCTGAATTTAGAGGCGGAGGGACTGTCGCCGGAGGATCCGACCGGAAAGGCCAGAAAATCTCACGAAGCTTTTGTAAAGTCAAATCTGGAATTTCTGGAGGGGCTGGATTCGCCGCTGATAAATGCTTACCGGAATTTCTTAGAGACATGGAGACCGGAGGAGGAGACGGAAAACGAAAATCTGTTAGCCCTGGGAAAGGGCTATGGAAAATCGGGCTTTGCCTTTTGCCTTACGGGGTACCCTGCCCTGCCGCTGCACAGGGACCCGTGTGTCAGAGCCCGGTGGGAGCAGAGGTATCGGCAGGATGCCGCTGAAAGAGAGAGCGGATATACGGCACAGTGTGCGGTCAGCGGCGAGAAGGCGCCCATCGCCCGGATTCACAATAAGATCAAAGGGATAAACGGAGGGCTTGCTACGGGTGTGGTCCTGATCGGGTTCAACAATTCTTCGGAGAGCTCTTATGGGAACGAGCAGTCCTATAACAGTAATATATCCCAGGAAGTGATGGAAAAGTATACGGAAGCATTGAACTTTTTGACGGGCAGCGCGAAGCACAAACTGTTATTGGATGATGTGACTGTGATTTTCTGGGCCATGGATGCGAAGGAGCGCTGTGAAGATACGATTATGGCGATGCTTTGCGGGCAGTCGGAGAAAATGGATGCGGAAGAAACGGAGGATATGCTGAGGGCTCTCTGGGAGAGCGGAAGAAGAGGAGCTATAACGGGGGAAAGGCTGGATTCCCTGGACATGATCGGAGAGGATGTGGATTTTTACATGGTGGGATTTAAGCCAAATTCCTCAAGACTTTCCGTGAAGTTTATTTACCGGAGAAAATATGCGGATATTCTCTGGAACATTGCCGAATTTCAGAGAGAAATGCAGATATCGGAGAAAGTAAGGCCGGTTTCCATGGCACGGATAAAGGAGGAGCTGTGTTCGCCTAAAAGTACCTCGGAGAACGTGAATCCTGCCCTGCTGACAAAGCTGTTTGAATCGGCTGTCTATGGGACACGCTATCCGGCTGCACTTCTTGAAACGATGGTCCGGCGGATAAGGACAGACGGCGATAAAAGTGTAAATCGAGTAAGAGCGGGTGTTGTTAAAGCATGCATCAATAGGAATTACGAAAAGGAGGAATTTGGCGTGGCGTTGGATAAGGAAAATCGCGGACAGGCATATCTGTGCGGAAGGCTGTTCGCGGTATTGGAAAAACTGCAGCAGGATGCATCCGGGACAAAGCTTAACCGGACGATTAAGGACGCATATTTTGCGTCGGCATCCGCAAAACCGGCAGTTATTTTTCCAAAGCTGATCAGGCTGGGGCAGAATCATTTAAAGAAGGTAAAAAATCCAGTGTTTTACAGTAAATTACTGGGCGAGATCATCGATAAGCTGGAGGGCCAGTTCCCTGAGACACTTTTGCTCCAGGATCAGGGACGGTTTATTATAGGATATTACCAGCAGTATCAGAGTTTTTTCTCGAAAAATGAAACAGCGATAGGTGCAAAAGAGGAGGAAAAAGAATATGGCGATTGAGAACAGGTATGACTTTGTGATGCTTTTTGATGTTGAGAACGGCAATCCCAATGGAGACCCGGACGCCGGAAACGCTCCGCGTGTAGATCCGGAAACCGGATGCGGATATATTACGGACGTATGTCTGAAACGAAAAATCCGGAATTATGTGGAATTGTGCAGAGAGGGGGAGGCGGGCTACAACATTCTGATTAAACCGGACAGATACCTCAACGCGAAATTTACAGAGGCATATGAAAAGGAAGGGTTAAAGACAAAAAATAAAGGAAAAAATGCGGATGACGTAAAAAAGGCCCGCGATTTCATGTGCAGAAATTATTTTGACGTGCGCGCATTTGGCGCGGTGATGTCCACGGGGGAGGATCCCTGCGGCATTGTGAGAGGGCCGGTACAGATCAATTTTGCCAGAAGCCTGTCGCCCATCAATGTTCAGGATGTGTCTATTACCCGTCAGGCACGTACGACGGAAGCCAGAACGGAAACCGGGGAGACAGAAATGGGAAGAAAGAGTGTGATTCCGTATGCACTTTACCGTGCGGAGGGATATGTTTCGGCCGCACTTGCCAATAAGGTGACGAATCTGTCCGAGGAGGATGTGGAGCTGCTCTGGACGGCAATTATCAATATGTTTGAAAATGACCACAGTGCGGCCAGAGGAAAAATGTGCATGAGGAAGCTCTATGTGTTTAAACACAGCAATGTGCTGGGAAACTGCCCCTCGCACATTTTGTTCGACAAAATACAGGTAGAACAAGTTTGCAGGGAGGAACCGCCGCGCAAATTTGGGGATTATCACATTACCGTGGAACGGCAGCTGCCGGACGGCGTAGAATTAATTGAGAAGCTATGAGCACCGTGGAGATAACGGTGCGGTCCGTCCAGCATTATCTGTACTGTCCGCACCGCTGGGGGCTGTTGGAGATCGATAAGGCCTGGGAAGAAAATGTATTTGTAACAAAGGCAAATCTTCTGCATGCCCGGGTCCATGATCCCGACAGGAATTACACAGCAAAGGGGAAAAAGGTCTATACGTCCGTGCCGGTATATAATGATTTGGAGGACTATCATTTATACGGAGTGACCGACTGCCTGGAAATGACAGAGGATAAAAACGGGATTTCGATAGACGGAAGTGAAAAAACATACCGTCTGTGTATTGTGGAATATAAACCGACAAAGCCAAAGAATGAGGCGTATCACGAGGACGACCTTATGCAGGTCTTTGCACAGAAGATATGCGTGGATTATGTGTTTGGCGGGGACTGTAGCGCGGTAATATATTATGCGGATGTGAAAAAGCGGATTTCTCTTCCGTTAAGGGAAAATTTTGAAGAGTATGACCGTAAGCTGAAAACCGTTTTAAAGGAAATGAGGAGCAATATTAACCGGGGAGTAATTCCGGCGATTCGGAAGAGTCAAAGGTGCAGCGGCTGTTCGATGAAGGATTTATGCATGCCGTCGGCGGGAAGAACCGGGTATATAAGGAATGAGATAAGAAAGCTCAGAGAACTGGCT
>CAZGTY010000115.1:0-3347 GCA_964528895.1 uncultured Blautia sp.
TTGTTTATGTGGGAATTGACGGTGTATTTGCCGGATTCCTTGCGCTATCTGATACTTTGCGGGCGGAGGCGAAAGAAATGATACAGGCTATCAAGGATACTGGCATCCGGCCGCTGCTTCTGACGGGAGATAATGAAAATGCTGCGGACAATTCGGCACAACCTTACATTTTCTATGACACTGAATTTTGTCGCAATCATTCTGGCAATCACAGGAATTCTCAATCCCGTAGTGGGGGCACTGGTTCACAATGCCGGGTCGGTGTTTGTTATTATCAACTCGACACTATTATTGAAATGGAAATCAGAAAATACAGGAGACGTTTTTTATACTATATGGCATAATTGAATGTTGTCAAAGCAAATAAGGGCGTGCATGACAAGAACCAGAAGCTGCTAAAATGGAACATTTTCTGAAGCTTTTTGTGAAAAATGCCTTCTCTTTCAGGACTGAGGGTGAAGACATTCATTATATCACCGGAAGTCCGTATTCTTGACAGTTCCAATGCATATCTGTTACAATGCGGCCGTAATGGAATTTTGGTCACGCAGGAATGGGCAATGTATTATGGCATTTGCATTTAGCCGTGTCAGGCGGCTTTTTATTCGGCGCGGAGGTTAGCGGATCCTAACTCCGATCCGGGATGAAAAATTGTCCGTTCTGGAGCATGCCTGCGGCATGGAGCAGCTTTCCGGGCGCATGGAGGACAGCGTCGCCCACTGGGATGCCGCAGAGTTTTTGAAAAACATGATCAGTCAGGGGAAGAAGGGCGAAGCGGAGAAGCATGATGACAAATAAAGAATATAAAGAGCTATCTATAAAAGAATTTACAAAAGCCGTCGAAGGATACGAGGAGTAATATTATGATATTTTCAATGTGTTAATTGAACCGATAATAGAGGAATTATTTTTTAGAGGATGCTTTACATCACGAAAGGAAAACAGAGAGGAGGCCAAAGATGAACAGAGAAAAAATTGTATCGGAGCTGTTCCGGATGCAGGATAAAAAATATGCCGCTATGCAGAGAAAGATCATCCCAACTGTAGAGGCTGACAGGATTATTGGCGTAAGAACGCCGGAGCTTAAAACCTGTGCCAGGCTTCTGTGCAAGGATGAGGATACAGATGAATTCCTTTCCTGTCTTCCGCATTGGTATTTTGAGGAAAATCAGCTTCATGCCTTCGTGATATCGCTGGAAAAGGACTTTGACAGATGTATGGAGGAGGTGGAGTGGTTTCTTCCGTTTGTGGACAACTGGGCTACCTGCGATCAGCTTTTGCCCAATGCTTTTAAAAAGGAACCGGAAAGGCTTCTTCCCTATATTCGGGTATGGATTCAATCGGGTGAGACTTATACTGTCCGGTTTTCCATTGGAATGTTGATGCGGTTTTTCCTGGATGAAAGGTTTGACCTTGAATACGCTGACATGGTGGCGGAGCTTGAGTCGCAGGAATATTATGTCAATATGATGAAGGCATGGTATTTTGCCACTGCCATGGCAAAGCAGTATGCTTCCATCCTTCCCTATTTTGAGGAAAGGAAGCTGGATGACTGGACTCATAATAAAGCAATCCAGAAAAGCGTGGAAAGCTATAGAATCACGGATGAACAGAAGCAATATCTGAAAACATTAAAAGTCGGAAGAATTGTGAAATGATCCTAAATAGCGAATGCAGGGAAGGGCCGGGAGCAGTCAAATCAAACGCATGGCGAAGGAGCCTGGAAGCTCGCCTCAGCCGATTTACCTTCCTATTCCGTCGGGCAGATATCGCCAGAGGGAAGGTAAACCGACTTTGCGGCTGCAGGTCTAAAGCAGTTCCTCCAGCGATGGCACGTCTTCGCTGAATGTTTCCTTACCAAGTTCATTGATGGTGGTTTTCCCGGCTTTTTCGTATTGATAGAGCTGATCGAGAAATTCGATTGCAGCACGGATTTTGGTGCGCAGCAGATAACCGCCGGACTGTGTCGCTTCCGACAGGGAGGAAACAGAGAGATTCGGGCTCCAGCCGTAGGCTCTTCCATGGAAATCCTGTATTTTACAGAGCACTTCGTTAATTTCTTCTTTTGTCAGCGGCAGAAGCTGCGGAGCATTGACCAGGAGGTTCAGTACCGTTTTGGCAGGCTCCTGTGCATCCGGATAGACCGCTTCCAGATTTTCATACTCATGTTTTCCTTCAATGACATCTTCCACATAGGATGAGCTGAGCGCAAAAATGCTGAAGGTATTTTCCGGGCACCGCTCCGGCAGGAGGAAATCCGCCATGTTCCGATAAGCGTTCAGCCGCGCTTTTTTTCCAAGCCGTCCCATCAATTCTGTCTCATCGATCAAAATTGCCCATCCGTGATATCCCATCTGCGTGAAGAGATGACTCATAAAAGAAAAATAATCATGGCAGTGCCTGGTCTTTGTGAAATTAACATTATACTTTGCAGGCTGACTGAAAATGCGTCGGTAAATTTTCTTCAGCGGCGCATTTGAAATAAAATCGCCTTCCAGATCTGCCTGCAGAAGAAATTTTTCATCCGAATCCTCTGTGTTCAGATAGGATCGGAAAAGATAATACAGTTTATCCGTCTCCAGCTGCTTTGCCGCGTAGAGCAGCATTTCATTGGCAACTGCGCTGTTTGCGGAGATCTTTTCCAGCTCATGCATAAAACCCGGCTGTCTGCGCTTCGGGAGGTAAGTATTCTGTATGATTTTCTGATAAACCAGATACAGTTTGTCCATCGGCGTTTCCTTGCTCAGTGAAAGGTAGGAGACGACCATATTGTTGGAATGAGCAAGATTAAATACCGTGTTCAGCAAATGCGTTTTTCCTTCGCCGTATTTTCCGCTGATTATCATTCCGCTGGATTTTCCATGGTCGCATACCGTATCCAGACAATTAGAGATCTCTTTCATAATCCTCGGGCGTGCCTCGGAAAAATATTGCCCTACCGCGCGCGATGGAATGCCGGAGCGCAGCGCTTCGATAATATGTCTCGCTTCGAAATCATACATCCTCGTTCACCTCCTGCATAGCGCTTTGAATAAGCTGAGGGATGCCTACCGCACCGGTACGGGCCTGCTGCGCGATTTCCTCCGCTTTTGTTCTGTCCAGCGGCTCCGCCGGAATATTTTTCTGCATCCTTGCAATATTTTCTGAGATGGCAATAATCACATCCGGGGTATATTCCTGTGCTGCCAGCCGATCCATATCCACCATATCGGCAAAGCGGTTAAAGCGCTCGCCAACGATTTCATTCTGGATGCGCATCCACAGGGCCTGATATGACTTCAGGCCGGCATTCTCGTCATCTATCAGTTTTCTGTCGAAAGCATACACAAACATGATATTTTTCATGC
>CAZGTY010000116.1:0-3226 GCA_964528895.1 uncultured Blautia sp.
TTTCCTGTGTGGATGCGGTGAGGATAATACCTCCCTGTGTTTTTTCTTCCGGCTTAGCGTATTGAACAACAACACAATCAGCCAAAGGGTTAATCGTCATGTATGATTGCCTCCTATCTGCCTTCTAATGGATTTTTTACTCTTCGATTGAGATCAGGTTTTTGGATTCAATTTGAGGCACGGAACTCGCTTTCTGAATGATCAGATACAAAGTGCCGTTCTCGTACTTGGCCCGGACATCCTCCTGGCGCACCTGGTTGCCAACGTAGAAACTTCTCTGCATGGTACCGATGAAGCGTTCCCGACGAAGATAGATGTATTTCTCGCCTTCGGAAACAGGTTCCTCTTCAGCGATAGCCCTAATCACCAGGTAGCCATCCTTTAACTCAATAGACACATTCTCTTTTTTAATACCGCCAAGATCAACGGCAACCTCATATCGGTTCTCCGTTTCGCGGATGTCGGTCCGCATCAGTCCGGAACTGATGTGATTTCCAAAAGCGGAATCAGCAAGTTCCTCAAACATATTTCTTGCGAACGCATAATCTGTTAACATAGACATAAAACAAAACTCCTTTCGTTGCCATAGGCAATCTTTCTTTATGCTCTATTATAATGCCAGCTGTTAGCACTTTCAATAGGAGAGTGCTAAATTATTGTATCAAATTTATTATTATCAATAAAAATTTTTTATTAAATGACTAAAAACAACTTGTTTTGACCTGTCTCTTGTGTTAAAATTAACAGGAAAGTCCCCATTACAGGAAGAGTGGTACTGTGAACACATTTCAACTCCAGTGCTTTTTGGCTGTGTCCAATTCCTTAAGCTTTGCGCGTGCAGCAGAACAGATGAACGTTTCTCAGCCCGCCATCACTCATCAGATACAGACACTTGAAAATGAATTGAACACAAAATTGTTCCATCGATCCACCCGTATGGTAGAATTAACGCCGGATGGACAAGAATTTATTTCTTATGCACGAGAAATGGTAGAAATGGAACAGCAGGCAAAACTGCGGTTTGGAGATCCGAAAGGACATGCGCTTGAAATACTGTCCATCGGAACTGGCAGTCACACGCTGTTTGCGGATCTGGAACCGATCCTCGCTGAACTGTTGGCTCTGCATCCAAACCTGCACCCGAAGCTGCATGTCGCGACACACGAAAGGCTGTTCCATATGCTGGACAACGATCCTGTACATGTGATATTCAACTTTCAGGAGATCGCGCCGAACCGTGAACATATGACCTTTGTTTCACTTTGCAAATCGAGCATTGTCTGCGTTGGAAGGCAGGATCTCTCTGACGGGCAGAGCAGCACGCTATCCATTGAGCAACTGACGCGGCGATCTGTGATCATTCATGATCCTGTTTTCCTGTCATCTGAAGCACTGAATCTTCGCGTGGAATTGACCGGAAACCGTAGCCGCAGCAATATTCACTTTTCCGACTCTGTTGCAGGCGCCATCACTTTGGCACGAGCCGGATATGGACTTGCGATCATCCCGGAAATCTACGCGCACAATTGCACTGATTTGAGCCTATACCGGCTGGAACAGGCTCCGGAACTGACCTTCGGCCTGTTTTATAATGAGATGAACCGGGGGGATACTTTGGCGTCATTTCTCAATCTCGTCAAGCAGTCTTTTCTCGCAGCAGCAAATGATGAAGCCCCGATGACCAGTCTGCCGATATCCAGCCTTCCGCCGTCTTCACCTTGCTGACTGCATCGGACGCATATTTTTACTGATCTGTACGACTGGAACCTGCGTCGGACGCATGATTCATATTGCTGAGAAATAGTGCTATAAGATCAAAAACGGACTCGATAATCAGTGTGATCCCCGTAAAGTTCCAGAGTACAACCGTAGATGTAAAGGGATTCTCGATTATCACGCAACCGAAGGCAATGGACAGAAGGGCGCTGATTGCCTGAAGGTACCATTTTCCTTTTTTCAATCGGAGGGAATCTACCGCCCATTGAACCTTATAAAGACCTACAATCAAAATCACTATGCCGTAGAGGAGCGTCAGCATGGGGAAAGTGGCGATAAACCATTCGGACGCAGCTGTACAGAACGCACCAAACAGCAGAGTCGCAAGGCCCTTGCCCAGCATTTGACCGACAGCAGCCTTGACGGCGTCGCTGCGAAAATATTTGATGATGCTGATAACTCCTGCCACTATGAGGACGATCCCTGCGATTACAATAATTCCGGATGTGAATCCCACAGGGTTCACCATCAGGAGAACGCCCACTGCGATTTCAAACAGACAGATGAGGATTCCGATCATATTGGTTTTGATAAATTTCATTCCATTTTCCTCCTTTTACTGTGTAAAAACTCATATACAGTCCCAAATCAGATATATTGCGCTGCATTTTGTCCTTAACCGGATGCGTGCCTATAGTTGAAGCATAAAGGACTTTACCTGTGCTCCATCGGCATAGCCCTTCTCGTAAAGCTGTTTCATTTTCGCGGGGTCACGAGACAGTGTACTGACGCCGCAGGTGTCATCCGGCGCAACGATAATTCCTTTCCCTGATTTGGCGTAGTTTTGTGCCGCAACCACCCCTTCATTGTACCGATTTGCCCTCTGACGGAGACTTTCTGCCGCAGCGGGATATTTTTTTCTGATTCGGGCAGCAAGCTTCTCATCCTGTTCCGAGGTGCGCTGGACATTCACCGGCTTTGTCAGCAACACGACAACATGGTCACATCCCATAGCAAATGCCTTCTCCACCGGGACCGGGTCTCCCAAAGCCCCATCATAATAAGGTATTCCCTGAATGAAGTAAGGCCTGCAAATAAATGGAATAGACGAGGATGCCTTAAACACATCGTATTTGTCCTGATGTATGTCCCGCTTATCAAAATAGTTTGCCTCTCCTGTCTCGGCGTTTGTGGCGACCACAACGAACTCCATCGGGTTTTTCAGCAAGGCTGCGCAATCAAGCGGAGACTCCC
The DNA here is from genome assembly GCA_964528895.1 of uncultured Blautia sp. GTDB lineage: Bacteria > Bacillota > Clostridia > Lachnospirales > Lachnospiraceae > Blautia_A. The sequence continues at coordinate 2,971 of CAZGTY010000116.1, forward strand.
CATCATGATTGCTGAGCGTGCTATAGACATAATCCATGTCAATAAAAGACCGTTTCCGAAGGAAATTTCCAATGCCTGCGTACTGTTTTCTGAGACCATATTCCGTATAAAAGATATAGTTTCGTCCCCTTTGACCGGCAAGGAAGGAAGCAAGATTCGCGCTCCCCGCTGAAACGCCGATTCCAAGATCAAACCGTATATTCTGATCCAGGCAGTAATCCAACACACCGCAGGCATAAATTCCCCGGAATCCGCC
>CAZGTY010000117.1:0-3185 GCA_964528895.1 uncultured Blautia sp.
GGCGAAACTGGAAGAAAAGTATGGCACAGCAGATACTTTGTCAGATGCACTATGGAAGCAGCTGGAAGAAAAGTATGGTACGGCAGATATACTGTCTGATGAGCTATGGAATCAGATCGACCAGAAATATGGAACAGCCACAAAGCTGTCAGATTCCCTGTACGAATCGCTGAATGAAAGGTATGCGAATCAGGTGGCCGTATCTGACACGGAGCCACAGGAACCGGAAGAAAATAAACTGTGGGTGGATGCCGTGAATAAGCGATTAAGACTCTGGAATGGGACGGAGTGGGTAACGATCGGATATGAGCCGGAGGATACCACAGATCCGACTGATTCAGAGGAAGGAGCGTGATTATAAGATGGCTTTAACAATATATCAGGGGATTGAATTATCCCTGACGGAGGCCCTGGTCCCTGTGATGGTCCATGTGAAGCAGTATGACAACGGCGGCCGGAAGATCGCCTGTTCTCTTTATCAGGATAACGTGCTGTACGAGCCGTCGGTGGATATCATTATTACCTGCACAGGGACAAGACCGGATGGGAACGTGTTCCAGTATTCCACAGAAACGGATCCGGACATTATCTCGATTTCCGGCAATGTTATCTATATTACTGTGACGGATTATATGACGGCGAATCGCGGGAAGGTGCCTGTGGATGTGCGGATGTTGGACGAGAATGGCGCTGCGCTTGGCGCCTTTTCTTTTATCCTCCGGGTGGAGAGGGCGGCGCTGGAGAACAAAGGGCTGTCTGCCGGTTCCTATTCCGGCATACTGAGCGCGGTGACCGAGAATCTTGTGGCGGTATCGATCACGGACGCAGGGTATCTTTGCATCGAATCCGATGACGGATTGGGCATGACGTACTCGATGGACGATGAGGGCGTGATCAGCATCGACTTTGATGGGAAAGGGGAATAAAGATGAGCAAATATATCGGAACAAGGATTGTCCCGCGCCATGACGGCACGTGGAATAAAAACAAAAGCTATGAGCCGCTGGTGATCGTTCTGGGTGAAGGCGGTGACAGTTATATCAGCCGTAAGGCTGTGCCTGCAGGGACAGAACTTTCAGACGCAGACTACTGGTCACTATGCCAGAGCTTCTCCGCACAGCTGCAGGAGGCGGAGGACGTTCAGGATGAGATCATCGAACGGATGGACAGCATCGAAGCCAGGCAGGACGCAAATGTGACGGCAAGTACAGACAGCAACGCTGATTATGCGGCGGAAGTGGTGGACGCAAGGGTATCCTCGGATGGATCGTCGTATGCGTCCATGGGCGCGGCAGTACGCAGATACGATCCGCTTATCTGCAGCGTCCCAAAGCTGGATATCTTTCCTGCAAGCACGACATTTAAGGGAGAAAATGGGAATACCAGCACAGGGACGGTGGAGAAAATCCAGGAGAATGGCAGGACCATTGCGCTTGACGTTACCTTAAACTATGTGGAGAATGAAGCATCTTCCCAATGCGTCCGATGTGCGGGCTGTATTTCCAAAGAAATATACGAAGAGAAACTGGCGGGAAAGACCGCAGTGCTCCAGGTGTATTCTGATGCGGACATGGAGATTCACGTATCGTGCGGCTTTTCCAGTGTTTCTATAAAGAGCAATGTGCTGATCTCAAATACAGTGGTCAATAAGGGGCTGAACCTGTTCTCCATGGATCTTTCGAGCGAGGAATTTCTGTCGCTTAACAGTAACAGCGAAAACCTTTATTTCCATCTGCTCTGGGGCAACTATCAGGGAATCAGCCAGCCGCCCTCCGGACAGTATCATTTCATAATGTCCGTCTACTGTGATGAGGATACGGGGAAGGATAAAGCAAAAGCGGCCTATGTGGTAAACGCTGTCAGGGCGGATGAAGCTGACCATGCGGCGCAGGCGGATGAGAGTTCCCATGCGGCTGAGGCCGACCATGCGGTGCAGGCTGACGAGAGTTCCTACGCGGAGGAAGCGGATGAAGCCCGCCATGCCGCCAGTGCCGACTCTTCTTTATGCATTGGTGTGGAATATCTCATGGAGGGCCTGTACACGAGAAATATACAGCCTGCTCTGGAAGGTTTTGATGATGAAACCGGCTATGTCCACCTTACGCTTACAAAGGATACGCCGCAGGATACGGACAAGGGATTCAGCGTGAAGATCGGCACCAGGGAGAGTCTGACTGGAAGGAAGATCATCCTGTACCGGAGCGAAGCCCTGCCGCTGAGTTATGTTGCGGTAAACGCCGGAGCCAGCTGGGGCGGCCAAACCTATATGAATGTACAGAAGCTGTTTTCACAGCTGTATGGGGACTTCTGGGTTGCTGATTTCGACACAATTATGGACAGCCTGATACAAAACCTGGATGCTGTGGGTGAGGATTTCCAGGGCAACATCTACCTCATGGTGTACGGCAATGCAGGCTGGAATATGAGCGTTTTTGAAACAGAAGGGAATTCTGAACTGCACAGTGATTACTGTGTGTACGGCACCTACGGTGACGCACTGATTTATTCGGAGCAATTCATACAGATGCTTGAGAATACAAAAAGTGTTGACTCCGCGCATGCGGACTATGCGGATGAAAGCGGGCACGCAGATACCGCCGATGAAGCGGCCCGTGCGGATGAGAGCGGGCATGCGGATACTGCTGATGAAGCGGCCCATGCGTCGGACGCCGACAGGGCTGCGAGTCTTGGCCTTGATTATACCATGCAGGCCCTGTACACAAAAACCATACAGCCCGCACTGAAAGGGTTTGATGATGAGACAGGATATCTTCATATCACACTGAATAAGGATACGCCGCAGGCTGCGGACAGAGGGTTCAGCGTGAAAATCGGTACAAGGGAGAGCCTGACCGGAAAAAAGATCATCCTGTACCGGAACGAGGGGCTGCCTTTAAAATGTATCGCGATCAACGCGGGGCATTCCTGGGGAAGCTATACCTATGCCGATGTGCAGAAGTATTTCACCTGTTTCCAGGGAGATTACTGGATCGCAGATTTCGATACGCTCATGGATCTCGTCATTGCGCGCTGCGAAAAAGTAGATGAGGATTTCCAGGGTGACATTTATTTCATGATGTATGGGAATGCCGACTGGGATATGAGCATTTTCGGATCGGATGACACGGGGAGTACGGAAGATACCACTGAAACGGTGACGGAGCTGCACAGTTATTATTGTGTCT
>CAZGTY010000118.1:0-3040 GCA_964528895.1 uncultured Blautia sp.
TCATAGAATATATGAAATTAACACAATACTTAAGCACTCTGGGACAGGTCGGGATAATAATACCTGAGCACATGCTCCGGCTCTTTTCTGAGAGCATGTAGGAGCAGCGCAACAATCCAAAGAAAAACTGCTGCAATACAGATACCCAGCAGGAGCTTCTGGCGGAAAACCTGTTTTTTGCGGCGGGCGCTCCGCTGTTCTCTTGTAAGCACTTTTTTTTTCATATTTCTATTGTAGTGGATAGGGATCGTTTTGAAAAGAGAGATATTCTTTTATATTTCTTAAAGTTTTCTGAAGAAAGTGAAAATACAGGCGTACAAAATTGCAAATTTCGTGATCCTGTGCTATGATGAGGATGCATATGGGGATTCTTTTTCATACAAGCAAGAGGTGAGAATTATGAGAAAAAATATGCGGGCAGCTGTTTTGTGCCTGCTGCTTATGATGCTGCCGGAATCAGTGTATGCACAGCCGCTGAATTATACGGAAACGCTGAATACATATGAAACGGAGGGAAAATCCCCGGCAGTATCCCGGGTGGATGACGGAGCCGGGAATCCTGTAAATGAAATAGCCTGTGAAGATACACTGTACCTTGCGGTAAAGGACGCGGTGATCCGCGAGCTTCCCGGAGAACAGGCTTCAGAGATAAAAAGTGTGCTTCTGGGAAGCCGCGTCAGCAGGACTGCCGTCTGTGACAATGAATGGAGCAAGATAATCTATGAGGAAAAAGGCGCTGAGCCCGTGACCGGATATCTGCCGGATTCGTCCCTCAGCGACCAGGAACAGATTCTGAAATTTACGGACAGGGTGACGGTGGCAAGCGACAGTGACGTACTGGATTTTCCGGGTGTGAAGGACGGGGAAGTAATTGGCGAGGTGCTGGAGCTGGATGAGGTTACCAGAACAGGCACCATAGACGATGTATGGAGCCGGATCCTGTTCATGGATGATGAGGGTGAAGAGCAGACCGGCTATATACCTACCACATCCCTGGAGGACTTTAACACACAGATCCAGGTGGCGCAGGCAGGCGATACGGATCAGAATCTGGATGCCGGTGTTATCCATGAGAATAAGGGCAGCGGTGTGTTTTCGGAGGCTGTGGATGCTATTGCGGATGAAGCGGTCTCTACGGTCAGCGGAGTTCAGGTGGGAACTCCCATCGCTGTTTCTTCCGATGCCTCTTTGATTCCCCTCGGAACCTTCCGTATCACCCATTATTGCCCATGCAGTATTTGCTGCGGCCCCTGGGCCAACGGCATTACTTCCACCGGCGTAACAGCCACGACAAATCACACGATCGCCGTAGATCCCACGCAGATCCCCTACGGAAGCAGGGTGGTGATCAATGGTCAGGTCTATGTGGCTGAGGACTGCGGCGGCGCCATTAAGACCAACTGCATCGATATTTATGTGGCGACCCATGAGGAGGGCAATGCAAAGGGAGTATATTATACGGATGTTTACCTGATTCAATGATAAAAGACAGGCTGAATTTTGCCATGCTCAGAGAAAAAACAGGGTTCGTCCATTCACTGTCATATGTGAAGGGACGAACCCTGTTTCGCTTATATTTGATCAACAGGCTCCGGTGTTATTATGCCTTATCCAGCGCCTGGGAAAGATCGGCTATGATATCGTCTATATGCTCGATCCCCACGGAGAGCCGGATCATTCCCGGAGAAACCCCTGCCTCAGCAAGCTGTGCGTCGTTCATCTGGCGGTGCGTATGGCTTGCCGGATGCAGGACCATGGTCTTGGATGCGGCCACATGTGTGCAGATATTTGCCATTTCCAGACTGTCCATGAAGCGGACTGCCGTCTCGCGGCCGCCTTTCAGCTCAAAGGAGATAACGCCGCAGGTGCCATTTGGCATATATTTTTTAGCAAGGCTGTAGTACTTATCATCCGGAAGCCCGGCGAAGCATACGGAGGAAACCTTTTCGTGACTGTTCAGAAACTCCGCCGCTTTCCGGGCGTTGCTGCAGTGGCGCTCCATACGGAGGGGAAGGGTCTCCAGACCGATATTTAAAAGGAAACAGTTCATAGGCGACGGGATAGAGCCCAGATCACGCATCAGCTGGGAGGTCGCCTTCATGATGTAGGCCTTTTTGCCAAACTGTTTCGTGTATACAACGCCGTGATAGGATTCATCCGGCTCTGTGAGCCCATGATATTTGCTCCCGTAAGCATCCCAGTCAAAATTTCCGGAATCAATAATGGCGCCGCCTACCTGCAGGCCGTGGCCGTCCATATACTTTGTGGTGGAATGGGTCACGATGTCGGCGCCCCATTCAAAGGGACGGCAGTTGACCGGTGTGGCGAAGGTATTATCCACGATCAGCGGTACACCATGCTCATGGGCCACTTTCGCAAATTTTTCAATATCCAGTATAACGAGAGCCGGATTGGCAATAGTCTCCGCAAAAAGTACTTTGGTGTTTGGCCGGAATGCGGCGGCGATTTCTTCGGCACCGGCATCCGTGTCCACAAAGGTGCAGTCTATACCGAGCTTTTTCAAGGTGACGGACAGAAGATTAAAGGTTCCTCCGTAGATGGTGGAAGCGGCAACTACGTGATCGCCGGCCTCGCAGATATTAAAGACGGCATAAAAGTTCGCCGACTGACCGGAGGATGTGAGAATTGCCGCAGCGCCGCCCTCCAGGGCCGCCAGCTTTGCGGCGACAGCATCGTTTGTGGGATTCTGGAGGCGGGTATAAAAATAGCCCTCTGCTTTCAGATCAAAGAGCTGACCCATCTCGTCAGTCGTATCATATTTAAAGGTAGTACTCTGATAAATGGGCAGTGCGCAGGGTTCCCCCTTCGAGGGAGTGTAGCCTGCATGGAGACATTGGGTTTCCAGTTTAAAATTGTTCATATTCATACATCCTTTCCCATATAATGATTTACCCGTTAAAAGCTGATTCCCGGATTGTTCCGCGTTTCGCGCTCCCACAATCCGCCCAATATGAGCATTCCCGTGGCGCTTGCGCACCACTTCATGCTCATATCAGGGCGGGTCATTAAGCCTTGTCTC
>CAZGTY010000119.1:0-3015 GCA_964528895.1 uncultured Blautia sp.
CAAAGAACTGTTGGCTTACCGCCACAAGTACATGCGCCCTGAAATGATCCTCATCCGCGCACCATCCCTGAATTGCTCCGGTACTCCATATTGATTTCACGAAGCTCTTTTTCCCCGTCAATGTAGGGCTGATAAAAGGCATCAATACTTCCGCCGCCCAGATTATCACATCCATTGCAGAAGTCGCATGCCCCGCCGCATTGGCTCAATCCCTGCTGAACGATCTGAATCCGCTCTTCTCTGGTAGTGTCTTTGATCAGAATACTTTTTATTTCCATTATAACTCCTTTCCCCATTTTTCAGGTACCTCTGCTGAAAAAGACATAGATCAGGGTTCCCGCGATACCGGAACCGAAGATGATGGGTATGGGGCCCAGCTTCGTTTTTCGCAGCAGCACCAGGCACACAATGAAAATAATGGCTTCCACTATCCGGAAATCCCCAGGTCTAATATTAAACAACGATGCGTCAAACAGCGCCAGCAAAAGCAGAGATAAGCCTGCAGATGCGATCATGGCCACCACCGCCGGGCGAAGGCCGTTCAATACGCCCTGTATGGTTTTCAGGCTTCTGTATTTCATGTAAAGCCATGACAGGATCAGCACAATGAAAAACGAGGGCATGATACATCCCAGGGTACACACAATGGCCCCCGAAAGTCCGGCTATCTGCTGTCCCACAAAGGTAGCGCTGTTTACGGCGATGGGTCCGGGGGTCATCTCTGCAATGGTAATCAGATCCGCAAACTGGCTCATTCCCAGCCAGTGATACCCCTCCACAATCTGGCTCTGTATAAGGGGCACAGCGGCATAGCCGCCGCCAAAGCTGAACAGGCCGATTTTAAAAAAGGCCCAGAACAATTGCAAATAGATCATTTGCGCCCCTCCTTTCTTTCTCCCGCAAGTACATTCAAAAGTCCGACGAAGCCGCATACAAGAATGGTCACAATGGCGCTGACGCCCCAGAAGCAGGTGGCCGCGAATGCAATGCACATCATGGCGATCCACAGAACGCTTTTCGTCCTGATCACATTGTCCGCAAGCCCGATCACCACGTCACAGATCACGGCAGCCACACCCGCGCGCATGACCTGCAGGGCAATGGCAATGTATTCATTGTCCTTAAACTGATTATAAAATACGGAAATAACAGAAATGACCACCAGGGGAGGCAGAACAGCCCCCAGCGTGCAGACCACGGCTCCCCAGAATCTCCTGATCCGGTAGCCCACCACAATGGCGATATTCACACCCAGCGCGCCTGGCGAGGACTGCGCGATCGCTGTCATATCCAGCATTTCATTCTCCTTAAGCCAACCCATCCCTTCCACAAATTTCTGCTTCATCATACTGATGATCACAAATCCGCCTCCAAAGGTACTTGCACTAAGTACCAGTGTTGTCAGAAACAGCTTCCAGTAAATCTGGATATCCGATAATTCTGACAGGGTTTCAGCCTCGTTCTGTTTTTTCATTCACTGTCTCTCCCTTATTCCCATACCTCCTCTGACGGTATCTTATTGGAATTTATCCGTTTTCTTTTTCATATCGTACAAATTCATATTCCAGATTAAAATATGTCTGCTCCTCGCTTCTCCCTGCCACATGCCACTGCGGCAGCTCATCCAGATTCGAAAAAAAGCGGTCCGCCTCATAAGCAAAGTTGATCTTTGTCACAAGGGCCGTGTCGCAGTATGGAAGAAGCAGCTTATAAATACTGTCCCCGCCGATACAGTACACCTGGTCGGAGGGATACTTTTCAAGCTCCTTAAGCAGCGCCTCAAGCGTATGGACCACCACAGCCCCCTTCGCCTCGTAGGCTTCATTTCTGGTCAGCACGATATTCGTGCGGTTTTTTAAGGGAAGGCCGTTTGGAAAGCTCTCCAACGTTTTTCGGCCCATGACCACCACCTTGCCGGTGGTCTCCTGACGAAACATTTTCATGTCCGCCGGGATGCTGACCAAAAGCTTATTATCCTTACCGATGGCCCAGTTTTTATCTACAGCTACAATAATATTCATCTTCATACCTCCTGAATCATACAGCGATCGGAATATTCTTTATCTGAGGATGTGTCTGATAATTTTCTACGATCAGATCCTCCGTAGTAAACTGATAAAAATCCCTGATCTCCGGATTCAGTCTGACTGTAGGTGCAGGATACGGCTCCCGCAAAATCAGTTCCTTTACCACAGGGATGTGCCGGTCATAGATATGGCAGTCGGCAATTACATGGAGCAGTTCACCGGCCTCCATATCGCAGGACTGGGCGATCATCATCAGTAAAATGGAATACTGGCAGACGTTCCAGTTATTTGCAGCCAGAATATCCTGGGATCTCTGATTCAAGACGGCATTCAGCGTAAGCTTCTCCTTCCCCTGCTCCTTCGTCACATTAAAGGTCATGGAATAGGCACATGGATAAAGATTCATTTCATGAAGATCCTGATGCACATAGATATTTGTCATAATGCGGCGGCTGTACGGATTGTTCTTCAAATCAAACAGTACACGGTCCACCTGATCCATCATGCCCTCTTTGTACACATGCTTCACACCCAGCTGATAGCCATAGGCCTTGCCGATGGACCCGTTCTCGTCCGCCCAGCTGTCCCATATATGCGGCTTCAGATCGTGGATATTATTTGATTTTTTCTGCCAGATCCATAAAATCTCATCCATGGCGCTCTTCAAAGCTGTCCTGCGCAAGGTCAGCGCCGGAAATTCCTTTCGGAGGTCATAGCGGTTCACCACACCGAATTTCTTAATGGTATAAGCAGGCGTACCGTCCTCCCAGACCGGGCGTACCTTCTCGCCTTCCGTACTTGTGCCGTTCTCAATCACATCCCGGCACATATCTATAAAAATCTTATCCGCATAGCTCACGAGACAGTTCCTCCTTCATCAAATAATGTTATTTTTCATCAATAATATCTGCCGATATTATAGCATAGCTCCCCATGGATTTCATCTTTTTTTGAATCAGCGCTTACCTTTCACAGCCGTTTCAGACAG
>CAZGTY010000120.1:0-3005 GCA_964528895.1 uncultured Blautia sp.
CAGTTTATGTATCTGTTCCTTTTCTTTCTGGCTATGAAAGACCGGCCCTGACGTCCAGTCAGGCCTCGATGATCTCCAGGATCCGGCGTTTATACTGCAGAAATTCCCCGGTCAGATTAAAATCCGCCCTGCGGGGCTTCGGCTCCCGGATCACCAGCTCATGGGTAATCTCCCCAGGACGCCCGGTAAGCAGATAAATTCTGTCGGAAAGGAGAATTGCCTCGTCAATGTCATGGGTGATAAATAACGTAGACAGCCGGATCTGCTCCATAATATTCAGATACCATTTGTGCATATTCCCCTTTGTGATGGTATCCAGGGCGGAAAAGGGTTCGTCAAGCAGAGCCACATTTCCGGAAAACATATATGTGCGCATCAGAGCCGCACGCTGACGCATCCCGCCCGAAAGCTGATGGGGGTATTTTTTCCCGGTACCCTGAAGGCCAAACTCTTCAAAATACGGCGCCACCTGCTCCCTTGCCTCTTTTTTCCCCATACCTTTTATAAGGAGGGGAAGCGCCACATTATCCTCGATCGTGCGGTAGGGAAGGAGCAGATCCTTCTGAAGCATATAGCTGATCCTGCCCGGCGTACCGGTAATCTCCTCCCCATCCAGAAACACCTGTCCCTCATCCGGTATCAGAAGGCCGGAGATCACATTGAACAGCGTGGTCTTTCCTCCCCCGCTCACGCCCAGCAGGCACACTACCTCGCCGTTGTGCAGCGTCAGGTTTATGTTCCGTATGATCTTTTTTCCGTCAAAGGATTTTCCCACATTTTTTACGATCAATTCCGACATAAGACCAAACCTTTCTTATTCCGGCAGATAATCATTGGTAAATCCCGTATTTTCCGGAATTTCAGCCTCTGTCAGATCATTCTCGTTCAGCCATTGATAAAAAGCGTTCCAGCGGTCCGGGTCCATATATCCCCATTGCTCCACCTCTGCCTTATACTGATCCGCCAGATACTCCTGGCTGGCCTTTACCAGCTCCATATCCAGCTCCGGCGCAGCCTCGCAGAGAATTTCCGCAGCTTCATCCGGATTTTCAATGGCAAACTCATAGCCGTCCCGCAGAGCTGTCAGAAATTTCTCAGCCACCTCCGGTTTTTCCTCAAGAAAGCTGTCTCCCGCAATGAGAACCGGGGTGTAGTAATCAAATACCGGATTAATATCCTTAAATGCAAAATAGTCCGTCTCCAGGCCTTCCAGCTCCATCTTCACGCCGGCCCACGCATAATAGATCCAGATGGCGTCCACGGATTTTGACTGCAGTGCGGAAACCTCATCCGTAACTGTGCTGGGAATCATCTCCACCTTTGAATAGTCGCCCCCGTCATTTTCCACTATATTCTGGATCATGGCCACTTCCACGGGGCTGTCCCAGGTAGCGTACTTTTTTCCCTCCATGCCCTTTGGCCTGTCCATACCCTCTCCGGCCCGGGATATGATTCCGGAGGTATTGTGCTGGATCAGCGCCGCCACAGCGGTGACAGGCAGCGCATTTTCACCCACAAGCGCCGGAGCCATCGTATCCTGGAAGGATACTCCAAACTGGGCGTTTCCGGAAGCCACCAGCGCTTCGGCTCCGCCCTCCGGCGGCTGTACGATTTCCACCTCCAGGCCCTGCTCCTCAAAAAAGCCCTGGCTCTGGGCCACATAAAGGCCTGTGTGGTTGGTATTGGGCGTCCAGTCCAGCACAAATGTGATTTTTTCTTTCTCTCCATCCTCCGCATATACGGGGGTGATAGCTGTCATAGTCAACGTCATGGCCGCGGCAATTCCCGCTGCCAGTATTCTCTTTTTATTCATGTTTTTTATCCTCCCAGGGCATACATTTTTGTTGTAAGTAATCTACGAGCTTCATAAGGATCAGGCTGATAAAGGAAATCAGAAATATCACTGCAAACATCTTATCAAAGGCAAAGGCTTTTTTTACACGGGTCATATATACACCCAGCCCGGAAAACCCTCCCAGCCATTCGGAGATCACCGCGCCCACCACCGAGTAAGCCGCGGATATGCGCAGGCTGGCAAAGAACTGTCCGGCCGCTCCCGGCAGCTTCACATAACGGAATATCTGAATCCGGCTGGCGCCCATGGAGCGCAGAAGGTTCATAGTGTCCCTGTCAGCGGACCGAAAGCCGTCCAGCACACCCACAGTGACCGGAAAAAATGTGGCGATGACGATCAGGATGATCTTCGGCGTCATTTCGTATCCGAACCACAGCACCAGAAGAGGTGCGATGGCTACTGTGGGAATCGTCTGGGTGATGACCACCAGCGGATAAAATGCTTTATACAATGGTTCGAAGCAATCCATGAGCACTGCCATAAGGAAGCCTATGGCAACGCCGAAGGCAAGGCCGATCATCGCTTCCGTAAGGGTCACCCCGGAATTTTCCATCAAAAGGGGAAATTCGCTGATGAAAGCCCGGAATACGTCCACAGGCGACGGCAGCATAAAGCCCGGCACCAGTCCCGCCGCGGACACCGCCTGCCAGATTATCAGGATCGCCAGGATCGCGGCAATAGTATTAATCCTGCCGGTGATGCTTTGTAACCTTTTTTTCAATGGTAAGCACCTCGCCTTCCGGTCGGTATGTCACCTTGATGTAGGCAGCCACAGAGGGCGCCCCTGCACGGATAGCAATGTGCTGGCATTCCTTTACGATGTCCATCAGGGCGTCGTAATCTCCCTCAATAGCCGTTTCAAAAGGCCCCACGTAGCAGTTGTATCCGGTGCTCTTGATATAAGCGATCACCTCGTCCACTACACGGATCAGCTCTTCGTCGTCCTTCGACTCCGGAAGTACCTGAATAGCTACACTTGCGTTCATAAAATCATCCTCCTTAAAATGTAAAATACCTGATGGGAAAAGGCTCGTTCCCGCAGGGACCCTTTCAGGCCCGCGCCTGCCTCAGTCCGCGAAGTCCGCGGACTGAGGTAGGCGCGGGCCTGAAAAAAGCTCCTGCGAGGAACTCACAGGAGCTGAATAATAAT
>CAZGTY010000121.1:0-2834 GCA_964528895.1 uncultured Blautia sp.
TCTACGATTTTTTTGCTCAGGGACAAGCCCAATCCATTTCCTTCCTTGTTGTGGGACTTGCTCCCCGAATAGAACGGCGTAAATATATGCTGTTTATCCTCGTCTGAAATACCGATGCCGTTATCCGTAACTCTACAAATAAGCTGATCCGCTTCTTGCTTTAGGCTGATTGAGATGCATCCGCCCGGATTTGTAAATTTAATGGCATTGCCAATGATGTTTTGCCAGACACGGAATAAGAGCGCCTCGTTGCTCTTGATTTCAAACGCTTCCAGCTCCGGGATCATCTCTATTTCCTTTTTACTCCACAACATCTGATAGTCTAAAACAATGGATCGTATCTGTGAGGCAGGAGAAAAGGTATCCTTTTTCTCAATAATTGTCGTGCTGTCCAGCTTGCATAATTCCAGCATATCCTTGGACAAGCTTGTCAGCCGGTCTGTCTCGGATATGATGACTTCCATATTTTTTCCCGTTTCCTGCGATGAGGGATCGCCCTGTGTGATTTCCGCATAATTTCGAATCACACATAGCGGCGTTTTGAACTCGTGGGACACATAACGGGCAAAATCCTTGCTCAGGAAAGCGTTTGCCTGCAATTCCTTTGCCATTTGGTTAAAGCTCTCCATCAGCATGGAAAGCTCATCATCCCCCTTGACGGGAACCGCAATCTCATAATCTCCTTCGGCAACTTTCGCAGTAGCTGCGCTCAACACCTGTAATCTGCGGACAATTAACCGATCCACAATACGATAAAAGGCAAATATGATCAAGGCAAGGGTAATGGCCTGGGTGACATAGATTACATTCTCCATTACATCTGTGCCGAACACCCAAGCCAGGAGCGCGACGAGAAAAGTAACTCCCATAATAATAAGGACAGCATAGCCCAAAAAGGAAAGCAGCAGTTTCTTCGACAAATTGTTATTCGTACTCTTTTTCTTCTTTTTCATAGCAGTACCACCTTATATCCCAAACCTCTTACGGTCACAATTTTGAAGTCATCATTCTCAGCCTTATCTCGTAGCCACTTGATGTGAGTGTCCACGGTGCGCTCCTCGCTATCGCTGTCATATCCCCAAATCTCGTTGATAAGTTGTTCACGGGAAAAAATAATGTTTGGATTGGATAACAGCTTAAACAACAGTAGAAATTCTTTTTTTGTCAATTCAATGCTTTGACCATTGATGAGAGCTGTATTGGTGTTGTAGTTAAGTTCCGTATGGGGCAAAATAATCTTATTTTCTGAAACGGCATTGTAGCGTCTCATCAATGCCTTTGCCCGCAGAACAAGTTCCTTGAGTTCAAATGGTTTAACAAGATAATCATCCGCACCGGAATTAAATCCCTTTTCTTTATCATCGATCGTTTCAAGTGCTGTCAGCATTAAAATGGGGATATCCTCTGACAGCTTACGGATTTTTGCGGTCAGCTGATTGCCGTCCATATACGGCATCATGATATCGGTAATCACGAGGTCAAATCGTTCTTCACAGAATTTCTTGTAGGCTTTTTCACCATCCGGGACGGCTACCACTGTATACCCGGCACTGCGCAATGACCTTTCCACTACATTGCGCAGGTTCGTATCATCTTCAGCAAACAAGATATGAAACATATTCTGCTTCTCCTTTCCGAACGGTTCTTTCCTCTTAGCATACTATTCCTGTAAAACCTTTCAATACAATCAGGATCAGTACCGAATCACCACATTCAAGGCCTCGTCCACCTGTGAGGCTTTTTCAATTGCCTGCGGCAGTTCCTCCCATGGATATTCGTGAGTGATAATGGATTCGATTTCCCACTTACCGCTTGCCATAACTGATATTACGTCCCTTACATCCTCCGGGAAATAGCCGCCGGAACCAATCAAAGCGTGCTGGGAATAAGTCATCTCCAGCACATCCACCGGGCGTTTTCCTGCCAGAACCGCCACCACTACCATACGGCTTTCGATTTTACCGATGGACTGATACAACTCCAGAATGGATTCCGCACCGGCGGCATCAATATAAATATCCACATCTGCGGTCGGTCCGAAGCGGGAAGGTGCAGTTCCAAAATACTTCATGGCTGCGGTTTTCAAGTCCTCCTTACCATTGTTGCAGACGGCAAGACCCAAGCCTTTCGCCTTTTGCAGACGGAAGTCCGAGTGGTCGCAAACCATGACCTGCTTGCAGCCGAAAAATTTCAGTCCGATGGCAGCGGCAATGCCGATGGTTCCTGCGCCGAACACGATGGCGTTTTCACCCTCTTTCGGAAAGGAACGCCTGGCCGCCCGAAAGCCTACTGTAAACGGCTCGATCAGGCAGGCGGTTTTGGATGAAATCTGCTCCGGCACCGCATAAACCTGCTTGTTCAGTTCCGCACTGGGTATCAGAACGTACTCGGAAAAGCCGCCCACCGTTCCGGCCCGCTTCGGATCGCCTTTGGCAAGCCTGGGATAGGGATAGACCCGATCCCCTATATGAATATCCTTCACATTTTTGCCCGCCCGGACGACCTCGGAAACCATCTCATGTCCGAACTCGCCGCCTACAGTGACTCGGTGGCCCGTATTTGGACCGTGCTGGTAAACCGCCACATCCGTTCCGCAGATACTGGCATAAATGTTCTTAACTACGATATCGTTATCCCCACAAACCGGGGATTCCAGTTCAGTCAGCAGAATATCTCTCTGACCGTTATAAATTGCTGCTCTCATAGCCCGCCTCCTTTTTTTATAAACACATTTAAAATTCATACCAATTTGGAATGTTTATTTATCGGATTACTCTATATTATCAACTGTTTGGAAAATATTAATTCGCAATTGTTTCACTTGAAAGGTCTGG
>CAZGTY010000122.1:0-2553 GCA_964528895.1 uncultured Blautia sp.
GCTTCTTTTCTACCACATCTTCTTTATCTACCACATAGAAAAAGTGATTGACCCAAATTTTACATAGTCGTCAAGCACCTTGATTTCCAGAGCTTTTTTATGTTCTTCCACCGGCAATCCAAAAGAATTTTTCCAGTCACTTGGGTAGAACGGTTTCTTACTCTGCTTTTCGAGTTCACTATTCCCAAGAGGCACTCCTGATGGCATATCGGCATTTACTATCGGATCAGCTTCTGCGGCATTGTTCGTTTGCTTATTTTTCCGCTTTATGTCCATGAATATTTCTGTCTCCGTTAAATCGAAAATATAAATCGTTTCATTTTCATAAGAGATTTTGTGTCCCAGAATCTTATATCGGCAGTCTGTATTCCAGCCCATCATCTCATACATCATGGCAGAGAACAGTTTGTTTGTCATCTTCCGGCTCTTTCTCTTATCCGGTTTTGCTACGCACCAGCGAAGTGCATCTTTTTCATTTTCGTCGCACCTTCTGACCACCATACGCCTGTCATTCTGATGTACAAGTATCTGAATATAGACCGCATCCTCCAGGCCGGCAATGCAAGCCGTATTGAAGGTTACACTGTCCCTGCGGATCACGACAGCTGGCACCCTCAAATGGGCAAATAATTCTCTCCTGACCACCTGATAGCCGTCATAACTGAAATCCTGGGCAAGTTCCAATGCTTTCTGGTCAACAGGTTCCGATGCCGCAGCACCGTTCAGAGTTTCCAAATCTCTCATACTGCACTCCTCATTCCATCCATCAGTGCTTGTGCTTCCTTGCTTAAATCCTCAAGCACCTCTTGTGTGATTATATCCATTCCTTCGATTGTTTTCGCTGGTCGAAGGACATCCCAGTTTCCGTAATATTTTACTCGTTTCAAGAAGACAATCTCATCGTTTTTTCTGCCAAAGGACGATACCCAGTTTTTCGGGAAATACGTTGTACGCACGGATTTTGCTTCTGGTTCCGAAGTCGGTTCTGTCTCCGATTCTTCCAGGCTCTCCACACTTGCAGTCTCAGGTGTTTCCTCAGTATTCTGCTCCGCTCTTTCATGGGCAATGATTTCCGGTTCTTTCAGATCAAAAATCATCATCTGCTCGTCTCCGATTCCATGATACTGCCCACGGAGTCGGTACTTACAATCCGCTTTCCAATCCATCAGATAATAAAGCGGATCAGCAAAGCCCTTGCAGCTTTTCGGGAGAACCGCCCATTTCCCGTTCCGTAAAGTTCCCCATCGGATTGCATTGGGATTCTCTTTAGCGCATGGACGTACAGCGATGCACTTCTCCACGGAATTAAGCAGAAGTTCCACATACTCTACGTCCTCAAACTTTTTAAGGCAGGCTGTATTAAAAACAATTCCCCCGTCTGAAATCGCAACTGCCGGGTCGAATCTGGTAGAAAAGAACTGCGCCCTCACAATCTCATATCCGCTCAGATCGAAGTTCGTTTCTGGCTCATTCGTTCGTTTCATATTGCCAATAGCGTCACATTCGCCATTGTACGCGCTCATAGACGCTTTTTGATAATCCTCTCCCGTAAAACCTGTCCATGTCCGGTTTACAGATACGAAGCCCTTCAACGCTCCATCATCCACCACCTGTAAAGTTGGCAGAGGATAGCCTTTCCTTCTGTACTTGCCAGCGGCAAGCAGCTTCTTGGCAGCATCATAGATTTCTCTGCTGACAATCGCTTCATGGTGATCTGCCTGCCGGTATTGGTTCCGGTCATGATTATTCTTTTTGGATTTATGGTCAAGATAATTGGGGGTAAATGTTTTTCTGGACAGGACATCGCCGCAATGCCGCTCATTCTTGATTACACAGGCCACGCTGCTTCCTGTCCATTTTGTATTCCCTAGCTTGGTCTTTCTGCCCAAATCCATCAATATTTCTGCAATCTCAGCAGTCGGGAAACCATTGAGGAAAAGGTAATAGCAGAGTTTCACAGTTTCTGCTTCTGTCGTATTGATAACCAGGTTTCCATCTTCATCCTTGTCATAACCCAGCAACTCCGGTGTCAGGAAAATTCCTCTGGAGAACCGTTGCTCAATGGAGATATTCATAATCTCACTTTTGGTATGGGATTCTTCTTGTGCTGCAGCTGACAATACCGCCAGCATCATCTCACTGGTATTGTCCAGTGTATAGATATGTTCTGTTTCAAAAAACACGCCTACTGCCGGATTTAAGCCAGCAAGTTCCCGAACTTTTGCAATACAATCCACGATGTTTCTTGCAAAACGGGACACACTTTTGGTGACGATCAGATCTATAAAGACGTAATCTTTGATACAAGCCCGGTCGCCGGTAAAGTGTATAAAAAATAGCGAAAACCGCAGGAAACAAGGCGTTTCTTGCGGTTTTCACTGTATTTGTCGTTGCTCAATTGGCCCCGTCAGGCCCCGCCCGGAGCGCAGCTAATGCCGGTGTCGGCACTCCTGTACGGCTGGCTCAGGGAAAAATTAAAAAGTATGCCAAAATTAAATGGTTCAGGCAAAATTAAAAAGTGCTCCTCAAACACGAATCTTCGATCTTGCCCTG
>CAZGTY010000123.1:0-2390 GCA_964528895.1 uncultured Blautia sp.
ATATCATAAACCCCTCCAAAATCCGGCACTCCCACGGCAATACCGCCCTTGAAATATTCCTGCACCTCTTTGGTCAGGGCAATGGCTCTTTTAAACAGCACACCCTCCTTATCTGTTTTTACGTCGGCGATCTCCTCCAGCTTCTGTCCGGTCTTATGAAACCACACGGTACCCTGCTTCCGGTCAATGCCGTATTCCTGTCCCAGAAATGCCCCGAGAATTCCCGTAGGACGCATATAAAACACAGGGAAAGCATCGCCGTAAAAGGCAACATTTTCGTAAGCGGCTTCTATCCTTCCCGCCACCTCGGATACCGGCATTTCCATGTCATAGCACGCATCCAGAATTTCCCTGCGGTAATCCGACGCAAAAAAGTCTCCGCCTGAACCCGTTCCACTTAAGGTCACCTGAATGATCGGCCGCTCCAGCTCATGAGACCACCACTTCTCAAAATCCTCCGCAATCTTTCCATAACGTTTCTTATCAAAACTCATCCTGCAACACTCCTTTTTGGATCTTTTCCCTGATTATGCATGAATCATAGCATTCCTCTTTCTCAATTACAATATTTCGTAATGCTCAATTATTTATCTATTTTGCCCTCTTCCTCTACGACAGATCATCTCTTTTTTCCCAAAAAATAACCCGCAGAGCACAACGCCCTGCGGGTTGTTTTTTAATTTAAGCTTTTCAGAACATGATCTGAAGCGGAAGACGTGTGATGTCCTCGGTTCGGATACCGAATCTCTCTGCGCTGAGCTTATCGATCTCTTCCGCAAGAACGGTATAAGCTCCCTTATATACGGAGCCCGGTCCTCCCTGAGTGATACAGGGGATGAAATACTGGCTTCCGCACGCGTCAATGACCTTCCGCGCTGCCTTTGCGCAGTCCTCTCTGGTCCAGCCTTCGAAATCCATAAATTTATTATCAATGCCTCCCATAAAGCTGATCCTTCCTCCGTATTGTTTGATCAGCTCCGGAATATTGTTGGAGAACATGCATCCCTGCCAGATATCAATACCCATCTCGATCATATACGGCACCAGAGTAGCTGCATAGCTGTCAGAATGATGGATAACCAGCTCTACTCCGTGATCATGGTAATAGCCGTAGATCTGCTTATAAGCATCCAGGAAAAACTCCGCGAACATATCAGGGCTTAAGAATGTGCTGTTCTCTCCTCCCCAGTCATCGTGATGGAAAATAGCATCCGGATGAAGATTGCTGCAGATACCCTCTGCCATCTCCAGCTCCCACTCGGTCATGTATTTTATCAGATCATGCATCTCATCCGGATCCGTGATATAATACATCAGAGCATTCTGGATCTCGCAAAGGTGATGGGACTGTTCAAAAAGTCCTGGGGCAATAAAAGCAGCCTTATAGACCTGTTCCCCGTCTACCGCATCATACTGCGCTTTAAATGTATCCCACTCCTCCTGTGAAAACTTCAGTGACGGCGCATGTACATAATCACGCCAGTTTTCGATGTCCTTTACCACGATCTTGTCCGGCGTATGTACGGGAAAAGCCCCCGGCACACCCTCCGGAAATGAATTGGTAACGCCCCATGCATTCACTACATTCATCTCACCGGGTGAAAGCAGCGCCTTGGAATGTGCGAGATACGGGTGAAACATTAAATAAACGGCCTCGTACTGATTTACATAACGTTCCGGTTTTCCGCCCCGAATAGTTTCCTGTAAATTCTGTTTTGCTGTCAGCATAAAATCCCTCCTTTAATTCTTTCAGACAACAACTTTTCCTATAGTTCCGCAACTATGTACCTATTATAATGTATAAATCACAGTTTTTCAATAAATACTACGGTTTTCTTTGTGCAAAATCACAACTATATTTCACCCTCCTCTAAAATAACAGGGCAGCTCAAACGCTAACGTCACATAAGTAAGGAATTTGAAAACAACAATCAAACATCAACTTTTATGGGCGTTGCAAAGGCAAAAGTCAACGTGAAAGGCAGAGATGCTTTCCACGCTGGCTTTCTTTATGCTGAAATTCAAATCGCACATTCGCAAAGAAGAATACTCTTTGCTACAATGTAGGCAGAGGAGGTCAAACGATATACTTGCAAAGCCCTGTCCGAACGGAACCATTGTAAAACCGTCACCCTCTGCGGTATTGTCTCTTCCGGCACCCAGAAGAACGGAAGCAGAATATACTTCTCATCTTCATCCCTCGGAGGGAAGATTAGCACCAGTGCTATGATATCACCCGTACTGGATAAATCCAGCCCAGCGTAACAATCACGCCCTTCCAGTGCAGCCATGTCGATCTTTTCATTTCCCTTCATCAAGATCGAATCCGGGATCCATGCAGACCGGTCGATCTCCGTCAGCACTCCCATCTGATTCAGTTTTTCCGATAA
>CAZGTY010000124.1:0-2122 GCA_964528895.1 uncultured Blautia sp.
CTGACGGCCTCTGGGAGGCTACCAGAAGCGTGATCCCGAACTTCCTGCCCTCTTTAGCTATATCCTCAAATATCTCCACCATGCGCCGCTGTGAGGCTGTCAGCTGGAAATTTGTCGGGATATATACGTGTGCCTCGTCACACACCAGCGTCACCGGGCGTATATTGCCTTTTGGCTGTAAGAGCTGCATGTTGTAAACCAGCTTCGCTATCACCCCGATAATGACGATTGCCACATCATGCGGGATATCTGACAGGTCAATGTTCTTCACGGGCTTATCACCGCCCATAATGCGGCTGACAAAATCAGCAAGATAATCTTCCCCGCATTGTTCAAATAGGAATGAATACCGCTTATCATATCTCAATGTCGTCATCACATTCACGAGGCCTGACAGCTTGCCATTGTAATCGCCTTTAACAGTCTTTGCCTGTCCCGCCTTATCGCCTGTCTTGTAAAATTCGCCGGTCTTGACTTCTTCCTCGTTCAGCAGTTTCATATAGCCAAGCACATTCTGAAAATTGAAGTATGTAGGTTTTCCCTCATTCCTGCCAAGTGAGCATTCCCTGTATGCTTTCCGCAACGCCGATAACACCGTCGTGCTTTCCTCTTTCACTTTGAGGATATTGCTCACCATGTCGGAAAAGCCAAGCGCCCAAATAGGGAAGAATACGCCGTTATCCCCTATCTTGATGTTGTCCGCATAGGACAAGCCGCCATACTCCCCATGGATATCAAACACGATGATATTCGGATGCCCTGCGCCCTTTACAGTCTCTTCCAGTATCTTTGCTACCGTCTCCGACTTACCGCAGCCGGTGTTGCCGACAATGCAGGAATGCCGCTGAAAGAATTTGTTGCCGTCAAGCATTGCGGGAAAATCATAGGAAGGGTAATCCCCGATTTTAAAACCGCCCACGCTGGCGTTAACCAGCATACAGCCAAACCGGTTGTCATCAATCCTTGCAATCTCAACCTCGGTACTCGGATAGCGGTCAATCTGCTGTTTGAAATTGCCGCCCTCCACGCTCCCTAAGATGGCGCACTCAATCACCTTCACGCTGGGGATATCTAAATCATCAACAAAAAAGTCATCCTCGATCGGCTGTTCTGCGTCAGTGTCGGTTATCTGCGTTACCATTGTGACAAGCTCCGCACCGCCGTCCGATATGCTGATCAGGTCATTCAGCCGGACGGACTTAAAACTCTCTGAGTCTGTCTTTATCTGCACCCTGTCGGGTATTATCTTAACTAATTTCATTGTTTCTCCTTTTCAGCCTGTACTCATTGTATTTTTGCCTGTACCTGTAGCTGTCACCGAAGATGTTCCACGCCGCCTTTACTACATTCGGTTCATACGGTCTAATTTTTTCTAAATCCTCAACTGCCCTTGATGATATGCTGCACCCACAGCAGCCTGTCCGCTTCAGCCCGTAGACTTCGTAAGCGTCCGAATATCTGATGTTGTGATATTGCTTGTACCATGCCTTGTCTGCGTCCGAAACGTAATACAATGGCTTAAATCGGTACTGCCCGTCAGAAGTTTCTGAGAAGCACATTGTACCGTTTGCGTTTTCCGATTTTGGGACTGACCTCATGCCGCCCTCGTCCCGGCGTTCACCTGTGATTACCATCTCATAGTCTTTCTGGACTCTGTGCGCAACCTGCTTCTTGCAGTAATCACAGCATTTTGCGCTTATCTTAAAATCGCATGGATTCTCGCGCATGAACTCATATAGATATTTTGACGAGTTGATCACAAGCTGGATGTTCGGTCTTGGCTCTCCCTTTGAGTTGCAGCAGCAAAGAAAATTTATTCCCTGTTCTGACTTCGGGTACCGTTCTTTTAATTCCTGCCGCTTCGCAGCCTTATCTTCCGCGTTGTCGTACTCTTCCTTAATGGAAAACGGCAGGTTCTTTTTCTGCACGGTTTCCATTGCTGACGATACAATTTTTGATATGAACGGTTGCCCATATTCCCTTGTTGCCATGACAATATTTTTTTGCGGCCTGTACTCCATGATTTCCACGCCGTATTTCTCCGCTACTTCCTTAACATGGTCTTTTGTGGCTTTCATTTCCAGTCCTGTGTTGAAAAAGCAATATTTCACTTCCGGCAGTC
>CAZGTY010000125.1:0-2082 GCA_964528895.1 uncultured Blautia sp.
GCCATCGAAGAGAGAGGCGTGGCAGTTACGGTTGTTGAGGAGCCAAAATGAACCGCGAGCAGAAAGCTTGCAGCAGGCGGTGTAAAAGTAGGATCGCAGTAATTGAATAGATTTCTTCGTTGTAATTTGCCCTTAAATCCGCTATACTAAGGAAAAGACTTGGTATAGCGAATTTATATTGTCTGGCTGCCGGCATCTTTGTGAAAAGAAAATCATACAGAAAGAGTATGTCGGTTGTTTATCTGGTCAGATTGGGAGGTATTTATGGCAAGAACAGTTGCGATTGGATTACAGGATTTCGGAGACCTGATCCGGAAGAATTATTTTTATATTGATAAGACATCCTTCATCAGGGAATGGTGGGAGAGCGGGGACAGCGTTACGCTGATCAGCCGTCCGCGCCGCTTCGGCAAAACCCTTAATATGAGTATGCTTGAGTATTTCTTTTCGCTGGATCATGCAGGACAGGGTGAGCTGTTTGAAGGGCTTTCTGTATGGGAGGATGAGGAGTATAGGAAGCTGCAGGGAACCTATCCGGTTATCAGTTTGTCCTTTGCGAATGTGAAGGAGAAGGAATATCGGATGACCCGGAAGAAAATCTGTCAATTGATTGCGAATCTGTATGCGAAAAATACCTTCCTTCTGGACAGCGGCGTCCTTTATGAGACAGATATAAACTATTTTAAGCGTGTTTCAGAGGATATGGATGACAGTGATGCCTCTTTGGCGCTGTATCAGTTGTCGGATTATCTGTATCGTTATTATAATAAGAAAGTCATCATTCTTCTGGACGAATATGATACGCCCATGCAGGAGGCTTATGTGGACGGATACTGGGGAGAATTGGTGGCATTTACCAGAAGCATGTTCAATGCGGCATTTAAGACCAATCCGTGGCTGGAGCGCGCCGTGATGACGGGCATCACAAGAGTCAGCAAGGAATCTATTTTCTCAGACCTGAATAATTTGGAAGTGGTAACCACTACATCGGATAAGTATGCAACAGCTTTTGGATTTACCGAAGAAGAAGTATTTACCGCCCTTGAGGAATGCGGATTATCGGGGGAAAAAGAGCAGGTTAAAAAATGGTATGACGGCTTTATTTTCGGAACCCATAAGGATATTTACAACCCATGGTCGATATTGAATTTTCTGGACAAAGGGAAAATATCGACTTACTGGGCAAACACCAGCTCCAACAGTCTGGTGGGCAAGCTGATCCGGGAGGGCAGCAGCCGCATCAAGGAAAGCTTTGAAAGGCTTCTTAAGGGGGAGACTATCTGTACCCCGATTGATGAGCAGATTGTGTACAATCAGCTTGGCGGCAACGAGACGGCTGTATGGAGCCTGCTTCTGGCAAGCGGTTATCTGAAAGTGCTTTCTTATGACTCCCCTGAGAAGGAAGGAAAGCAGATGTACGAGCTGACGCTGACCAACCGTGAGGTGGCCTGTATGTTTCGCAGGATGGTAAGTGACTGGTTTTCCGTTGCGGAATCGGATTACAATGACTTTATCAAGGCAATGCTGCAGGATGATCTGGATGCCATGAATGAATATATGAACCGTGTCACATTCAGTACCTTCAGCTATTTTGATACCGGAAGCCGTTCCATGGGAACGGAACCGGAGCGTTTCTATCATGGTTTTGTCCTTGGACTGCTGGTGGAGCTGCAGGACAGATACGTGATCACTTCCAACCGTGAGAGCGGCTTCGGAAGATATGATGTGATGCTGGAGCCGAAGAAGCCGGAACAGGATGATGCAATCATACTGGAATTTAAGGTGCTGAACCGGAGAAGAGAGAACAGCCTTGAGGAGACTGTGCAGGCAGCCTTGCGTCAGATTGAGGAAAAGGATTACGCCGCACAGCTTATCGCACGGGGCATAGAGAAGGAACACATTCGGAGCTACGGCTTTGCCTTTGAGGGAAAGACGGTACTGATCGGAAGCTGACAGGCTGCTTTTCTGACGGAATTTTGATGGCCAGCACACTATAAAAAATTCTTGACAAATCTCCGCTTCTGTTTTATAGTGTAAAAGCAGAACACTCAAAGGCGAGGTTTAGACTGTGCTTATTTGTGT
>CAZGTY010000126.1:0-1792 GCA_964528895.1 uncultured Blautia sp.
GGCGCGCTGCTTCATCCCTCATAGTGTAGACAACATAGAGTATCCCCTGGACGCTTCCAAGAACCACATAGCGGGCAAGGGTATCCGCCGCAAAACAGAATCTGAAGAAAGGGCCAGGCTTTTTATTTAAAAAAGCGGGCAAAGCATTACTCGATTCAAACACTCAAAATCATTCTGGCTCTGTCTGTCAAACCGTCTCAATACGGATCATGTTGGTATTGCCGGATTTTCCTCCGATCTTCCCTCCTGTGAGAACCATCTTATCTCCGCTCTTTAACTGGAAGGTTTCAGCAGCGCGCTGCTTCGCCCTGTAGAACATAACCTCCGTGGAGTCAAACTCTTCGCTGAGAACCGGCGTCACGCCCCAGCTCAGATTCAGCTTGCGCCATGCCTGTTCAGAAGTAGTGATTCCTGCAATGTCCACCGGGCAGCGGAAACGGCTGACCATTCGCGCGGTCATACCGCTCATGGAACTGACCACAATACACCTGGCATTTACATCAATCGCCATCGCGCAGGTTCCGTGGGAAACTGCATCCAGCGTATTCCTGATGGTATACTCTGTCGTTCGAAACCATTTTTTATAATCGATTCCCCGTTCTGTATACTCTGCTATTTCCGCCATATTCTGTACCGCCTTTACAGGGTATTTCCCCGCTGCGGATTCTCCTGAGAGCATAACGGCCGATGTCCCGTCGTAAACTGCGTTTGCCACATCAGAAATTTCTGCTCTGGTGGGCCTGGGATTGTGAATCATGGACTCCAGCATTTCTGTGGCGGTAATAACACGCTTACCCATAAGACGGCATTTGCGGATCAGATATTTCTGCACGGAAGGTACCTCCATGTAGGGAATTTCCACACCAAGGTCACCCCGGGCCACCATAACGCCGTCCGCGATCCTGCAGATTTCGTCAATGTTTTCCACGCCCGCACGATTCTCGATCTTTGCGATAATGTCAATATTGCCGCCGCCGTTTTCATTGAGGAAATCACGGAGAATTCTCATATCCTCCCCTGTAGAAACAAAGGATGCCGCCACAAAATCCACGCCATTTTTTATGCCGAACAGAAGATCGGTCTTATCCTGCTCGCTCAGAAATTCGTTTGACAGAAGACGATTCGGGAAGTTCATGCTCTTACGGTCGGAAAGCTCGCCCCCGGCAATTACCTTGCAGACAGCATTCGGGCCCTCCAAAGCCTGAACCTCAAACACCACCAGACCATTATTTACCAGAATGATATCTCCCACTTCCAGATCCTTAGTAAGACGAGCATAATTTACGGATACCCTCTCCTGGTTTCCCACCACATCCTCTGTGGTGAACGTGAAGGTATCCCCGTCTGCCAATGTAATCTTTTTATTTTCAAATGTCTTAATGCGATATTCCGGCCCTTTTGTGTCCAACATAATCGCAATGGGAAGATTTTCCTTTTCTCGGACACGCTTCACCAGATCAATCTTCTTCTGATGTTCTTCCAGTGTGCCATGTGAAAAATTCAGGCGCGCTACATTCATACCGGCATGACACATCTGTGTGAGAATTTCTTCATCCTCACACGCCGGGCCAATCGTACAGATAATTTTCGTTTTTCTCATTTCACGTCCTCCGTTTTTCCTTGTTATTTCATAGCCTTTTTCCGACTGTCTTGAAATATACATCCACTGCCTGCGGTTCCTTTAATATTCTGTACAATTATAACATAGCGCAGCTTACAGCTGCAATCAAACTTTTTAATCAGTTCCAAATGCTCCTACCGCAATACCTGCAGTAAAGATCAAAATGAGTAT
>CAZGTY010000127.1:0-1418 GCA_964528895.1 uncultured Blautia sp.
AGAGGATCAAAAGGCGGCGCTGAATGAGAAACTTTCCATTATCCGGAGACATTTGAAAGAGCGCCCCATTGTGGAGATTACTTATTTTAAAGAGGATGAATGGAAAGAGGGCGGCCGCTATTTGTCGGTCATCGGAAACGCCGAAAAAATAGACCTTCCGGGAAAGCTTGTTGTGCTGACGGACGGAACTGGGATTCCGATCGGGGAAATATTTGATATAAGGGCAGAACTTCCGGAACTTTCCTGTTGAAATCGAACATACATTCGATTATAATGATAAGGAAAGATACACAGGGAGGTGACCTGTTATGGGATTTTGTGCCGGTTCAGAGGGGAACATTTCAGATGAGAGAGGGCGGTCGGGGCGCAGACAGCGGGTTGCGGTGGACTGTTGGTTTACCGCAACGGGGAGGACTATGCCCAGGATGGTGAAATACGAGGATGAGGACGGATGTTTGCAGACACTTCGGGATATTTATATTGTGAAACAGGATCAGAGTCATTATGTGGGTATTTACTGCCAGCAATTTTACTGTCGTGCGGTGGTGGACGGAAAAGCGCGGGATTTTATCCTTTTCTTCCATTCCAAAAATCATACATGGGATATGATGGTTCCCGATAGTGCCTGATAAATGATAAAATTTATCAATAAATACAAAGAGTATGGAAAAAAATAAAAATAAAGCTACAATAGAGGGAAGGAACGCTCTATTTGTCGGGCGATTTCCTAAAACGACAGGAGGCAGGAAGAATGAAGAAACACAAATTTTGGGCATGGGCTACGGTAGTCTGTTTTATTTTAACGATTTACACTGGGTATGAGCATAAGTGATGAGAGGAGGAAGAAAAATGTTAGATTTCAAATATAAGAAAACAGGACTTTTTGCGGCAGGTGTATTGTTTGGCACAGCCGGAATTAAGATTTTGACAAGTAAGGATGCAAAGAAGCTGTACACGAATTGTACCGCTGCGGTTCTCCGGGCAAAAGATTGTGTGATGAAAACAGCTACGACACTGCAGGAAAATGCAGAGGACATTTATGAGGAAGCAAAGCAGATAAACGAGGAAAGAGCGGCGGAAGAAGAAGCCTATGAAGATATCTGCGAGGATGACGAGACTGCGGATAATGAGGAAGCGGCTGAAGAATGAAATTTGTTATAAAACATGAGATGAAGGGGCGCATGCGTATTCATGTCCTTCAGAAGAGGATGTCCTTTCAGGAGGCCGATCAGCTCCAATATTACTTAAATATGCAGTCCTGGATCACGTCGGTTAAAGTACGGGAGAAAACACAGGATGTTTCTGTCTGTTACGAAGGGGACCGGGGCACACTTATTGGTCTGCTTCGCGCGTTCCGGTACGATACGGTACAGGCGCCGGAGGCTTTTCTGCAAAATGCAGGCAGAGAGTTAAATGAG
>CAZGTY010000127.1:1428-1689 GCA_964528895.1 uncultured Blautia sp.
ACAAAGAAAAACTGATTAACAGCGTTGTGCTGAGGGCAGGGAGTAAACTGTTTCTGCCATCTCCGGTGAGGGCCGGGATTACGGCGGTAAAAGCCATAAAATACCTGAGACAGGGAATAAAGACACTGGCCAATGGAAAGCTGGAGGTTCCGGTGCTGGATGCTACTGCCATAGGGGTATCCCTGCTGCGGCGGGATTTTGATACGGCCGGTTCCGTTATGTTCCTGCTGGGCATCGGTGAGATTCTGGAAGAGTGGACCC
>CAZGTY010000128.1:0-1633 GCA_964528895.1 uncultured Blautia sp.
AACAGGAAATCAAAGTCCATTTCTTTCCTCCTGCTTAAGGAACGGTCTGAAAATAATCTGCGCAAGTTATTATCAGACTGTCCCTAACTTTTGTTCTGCCTTATTTTCCCTTCTAATTAATTATAACAACTGACGGGCATAAAAAGTTAGTAGAAATTCAATTTTTTTGTTTTTTGAGTGTAGTTAGGGCAATCGCTTAAATTTTTGTTTGTGGGGGTGTCGATGCGCGTGCAGGGAAGGGTTCGAGACATATTTTGGATTGCGGGGGTGGGAAGTGTCGAAGCGTGTGCAGGGAAAGGTGACTTAGGATATGGGGGTCTGTTACTATGTTTTCTTGACACGCTGTTTAGCGCGGACCGAAGCGGAGCGTAGACAGCGTGTCAAGAAAACATACGCGCAAACTCCCATATCCTTCTTAACTTCCCATGCACACGCATCGACACCCCCTCGACATCCCCACAAACAAAAATTTCTGTATAAATGATAGGGCTTGACATTTTGAAATCATGAGGGTATAGTATCTGATAGATGGTTGTTGGCAGTCTACTGAAGTGAGTGCTAACAACAATAGAAATCTTATCCCTAAGGAGCTGTCAGGGAATCGTTCCTGTTATTTACAGACAGTTCAAAAGTCAAAAAAGAAAAGAGGTTTTTATTATGCAGAGCAGAACAGGCAGTTTATCAATTGAATCAGAAAATATGTTCCCTATTATTAAGAAATGGCTGTATTCCGACCATGACATTTTTATCCGTGAATTGATATCCAATGGTTGTGATGCCATTACGAAACTAAAGAAACTGGAGATCATGGGCGAGTATGCGATGCCGGATGATTTCAAGGCAGAGATTCAGGTGGTAGTGGATACAGAGGGGAAGAGTATTTCCTTTACCGATACCGGCTTGGGAATGACGGCAGATGAGTTAGATGAGTATATTAACCCGGTAGCCTTTTCCGGGGCGACGGACTTTTTGGAGAAATATAAAGATAAGACGAATGAGGAGCAGATTATCGGGCATTTCGGCCTGGGCTTTTATTCTGCATTTATGGTGGCGGACCGTGTTACGATCGATACCCTTTCCTATCAGGAGGGGGCGGGTGCTGTCCGGTGGGAGTCCGAGGGCGGCATTAATTTCGAGATGTCGGATGGAACGAAAGACAGCGTAGGTACGACGATTACTTTGTATCTCTCGGAGGACAGCCTGGAGTTTGCCAATGAATACCGTGTCCGTGAGGTCCTGAATAAGTATTGTTCTTTTATGCCGGTAGAGATTTTCCTCTCCAGGGAAGGGGCCGAACAGGAGTATGAGACGATTGATGCGGCAGATGTCAGGGAAGATGATGTAGTCGTAGAGAATATTGTTGAGGAAGCGAAGACGGAAGAACGGGAGAATGAGGACGGTGAGAAAGAGATCGTGGAGGTCTCTCCGCGCAAAGAGAAAGCGAAGATTCACAAACGTCCGGTTTCCATCAGTGATACCTCGCCGCTGTGGATGAAGCATCCAAATGACTGCACTGAGGAAGAATATAAGGAATTTTACCGCAAAGTCTTTCAGGATTATAAAGAGCCTTTGTTCTGGATCCACCTGAATATGGATTATCCTTTTAATATGAAAGGGATCCTGTATTTCCCGA